>CALGNF010000038.1 GCA_937958685.1 uncultured Caryophanales bacterium | reverse complement strand
GATCGTATTCGGTGACTGGAGTTCAGACGTGTGCTCTTCCGATCTCCAGCGCGCTTTCGCCCAGCAGGTCGACGATCGCCTGCGCGGTTTTCGGACCGATGCCCTTGAAGAGATCCGAGGACAGGTAATCGACGAGCCCGGACACCGTCTTCTGGGCGCTTTCAAAACTCTGGGCGTTGAATTGGAGTCCATACTTGGGATGCTCGGCGAGCTCGCCGTGGAAGCGGTAGGACTGATGCATATCCAAACGGGGGAAAAACCCACAAACGACGATTGTGGGTTCATACCTGGCAATCCTGGGATCATCGGTGTCGATGATCTCGATTTTGAGCACCGAATAGGCGCTTTCTTCGTTATAGAAGAGGTATTGGCTGAGCGATCCTTCGACAAACGGCATCGATCGGCCTCAGTTGTTGAGTGCCATCAATTCCTCGATGTCACTGATTTCCTTGTCGATGGCCTCGCTTAAGTTGCGATAGCCGTCTTTTGTGACCAGCACGTCATCCTCGATGCGGATGCCGATGCCTTCAGTCTCCACATAGAGACCCGGCTCGATCGTGACCACCATGCCCGCAACGAGCGGCACCTGATAAGTGCCGACGTCATGGACGTCGAGGCCTAAGTAGTGGCTCACCGAATGGTAGTAGTACTTGTCGATCTCGGCCGCATCCTGGATCATGCCCAGTTTCAAAAGGCCATTGGCCAGTTCCGTTTTGGCGAATTGGTTCAACTCGGCGATCATCACGCCGGGTTTGACCATCGCCATCGTCTTCTTGTTCACCTCAAGGACAATCGTGTAGAGCTGTTTTTGCCGCTCGGTGAATTTGCCGCTTACGGGGAAGGTCCGGGTGATGTCGGCCGCATAGGGACCAGAGAGCGCTCCCAGATCGATCAGCACGAGATCGCCGTCCGGGACGTCCTTGTTGTTGTCCTCGTAATGGAGCACGGCCGCGTGCTTGCCCGAGGCTACAATCGTGTTGAAAGCGCATCCGTCGCTGCCGTGGAGTTTGATCGTGAAATCGAAAAGCGCTTCAAAGTGGCGCTCGTTGACGCCGGCTTTGGCGTTGGCCATCACAGCCTCGATGCCGATCTTGGTATAGGCGATTGCCTGCTCGATCATGGCGATCTCTTCCTTGCCCTTCACGGCCCGCAGCGCATAGAGGATCTCGTTGGCATTCACGACCGCAAGTTCGGGATAGGCCTCGCGCAGTTCAGCGGTCGCCTTCATGCTTTTCGCCCTGGCGTAGGGCTTGGCCCGGAAGAGGTCGAGATAAAGCGCCTTGGGCATCTCGATCAGGGCCTTGCGGGAATCGGAGAGCACGGCATGGTAGAGAAAGTCCCGCAGTTCCTGGTTCAGTTTGATGTTCTCGCCGGCAATCCCCGAGACCGCTTCCGCCTCGTCTTTGGTCATGCGCTTGCCAAGCCACTTGGTGGCGTAGTCGCTGGGCTCTTCGATGAAGAGGAACTCCTTGGCGACCTTGGCACCCTTGACGAGCAGCAGGGTGAAGTTTTCGCGTTCGAGGCCGGTAAGATAGTAGAAATTCCGGTCGGTGACGAACGGATAGAGCTGGTCGTTGGATTTGTGGGGGGCGATGCCGGAAAAAATCAACGCAAACGACGGCGCCGTCATCTGGGCCAAAAACGCCTGGCGATGGGATTGGAAGACTGTCTTGTTCATAAACGTCACCTCGAAATCTTTTGATTAATTATATCATACGCGCCCAAAAAAAAGCACCAAATCAGTGCTTTTCCTCGGGAAATGCGGTATCTTGGCCCCGCTTTCGGGAATGCCGGTGATACCAAAGATACCAGATGCCGAACATGCCGGTATAGAAGAGAAACAGCCAGAGAATGTTCAGGGGATGGCTTTGGATGTCGAAGATGCTGCCAAGGAAGATGAGAAAGAGGATGATGATCAGCCGGGATGTCAGGGTGAGAAAGACATAGCGGGAGAACTTGGTGCGCGTGAGGCTCAGGACGTAGTTGATGATCGAGGACGGGAGGAACGGATTCGACATCAGGATGAGGATCGGAAACAGCTTGGGCCCCTCGACGACATCGAGGAACAGCTTGCCGTACTTGTTCTCTTGGACCTTGCGGGCGAAATATGGCGCAAGCGTCAGCCTGATCAAGACAAAAATCAGCAACATCCCGAGAAACGACCCCACCGTCGAGAGCACGACCGTCAGGAGCGTTCCTTCCATTCTCCCGAAGACCCCCGCCATCAGGTTGAGATTGAAACCGATCAGGACGGTGAGTGGCAGCGAGGGGACGAGCGCTTCAATAAATGGCAAGAGCACCGCGCTGAGCGGTGCGAACCAGGGATTATCGCTGATGAACTGGGTGAGCCGTTCCAGAAGATCGTACAGAAAATCCAAGCAAGAGCCTCCTTAATAGGAAAAAAGCATCCCGAAGGATGCCTTGTTCTTTAGATCAGTGTGGCGAAATGTTTCAGCGTCCGGATCATCTGGACGGTGAAACCGTACTCGTTGTCGTACCAGGAGATGACCTTGACAAGTTGTTTGCCCTCAGCCTCGAGGACCGTGGTGCTCTGCGCATCGAAAAGCGTGGCGAAACTGGAGCCGATGACGTCGCTCGAGACGATCGGATCCTCGGTGTAGCCGACGATCTCGGAGGCCGCGTTCTTGACGGCCAGGTTGACCGCTTCGACGGTTACGGGCTTGGCTGGCTCGAAGACGAGGTCGACGACCGAACCGGTGATGACGGGAACCCTGAGCGCGATGCCGTCGAGTTTGCCTTTGAGCGCCGGCAGAACGAGGGAAACCGCTTTGGCGGCGCCGGTCGTGGTCGGCACGATGTTGGCGGCGGCAGCGCGGCCTCTTCTGGTGTCGATTCCCTTCGGATGGGGGATGTCCAAGGTCGCCTGGTCGTTGGTGTACGCATGGACCGTCGTCATGAAGCCTCTGACGATGCCGAAGTTGTCATTCATGATCTTGGCGATCGGAGCCAGACAGTTGGTGGTGCAGGATGCCGCGGAGATGATCGTCTCCGCTCCGGAAAGCGAGTTTTCGTTGACGCCGTAAACGACGGTGGGTATGTCCTTTTCCTTGGCGGGCGCGCTGATGATGACTTTCTTCGCGCCGGCTTCCAGATGCAATGACGCCTTGTCTCTCGAGGTGAAGAGGCCTGTGCATTCGAGCACGACGTCGACGTTGTGTTGTTTCCAGGGGATCTCCGCGGGATTCTTGACCGCATAGACGGGAATCTTGACGCCTTCGACGACGATGTCGCTGCCTTCGTAACCGACTTCGCGGTGGTAGCGTCCCTGCGAAGAGTCATACCGCAACAGGTATGCCAGTTGCCTGGCGTCGGTGAGATCGTTGATCGCGACGATCTGGAAGTCCGGGTTGCCGAACATGATGCGGAACGCGAGCCGGCCGATCCTGCCAAAACCGTTGATTGCTACTTTTACTGCCATTATATTATCCTCCAAATTTCGTTTTTTCACACATCAATATATTACCTTATTTTCCGAAAAAAAACAACCATCCGCTTCATTAAAACGCTTTCAGGTCGGAAGACGACGACGCCTTTGACAAGTTTGTCTCCTAGAAGCAAACCACGCAAAAAAAACGTTCTTTCGGGGGAAAGAACGTTTCTCATTTGAGGACCAGCCGTTGTTTTTCGTTTTGCATCGCCAGGCGCACGCAGTTCTTGTACTCGCAGTTCTCCGTGCATTCGGCGCACATGATCTCGTCGCGGAACCGCCGGGGGATGAAGGCGCGGATCTCATCCTCATTGTAACCCGTCTGCATGATCTTGTCGTTGATGATGATCGGCCGCTTGAGGATCGTCGGGTTGTCGATGATGAAATCGGCGAGTTCGCCGAACCGCATCTCCTCGGTGTCGAGATTGTTGTCCTTGAACACTTTGGAACGGGTGGAAATGATGTCTTCGAAGCCGTTTTCCGAATACTTCAACATCTTGATGATGTCATCGCGGGTCAGGCGGATGCCGACGATATTCTTCTCTTTGAAGGGGATGTTGTTTTCCTCGAGCCACTTCTTGGCCTTGCGGCAGGAGGAGCAACTGGAGCTGGTATATAGAGTAATCACGGTCCAAACCTCGCTTTCGCCCATATATTATAACACGGATGTGTTTTTTTTGTTAACGGTTTTTCAGAAGATGGTATAATATTCTTATCAGTCACAAGGAGGATTCACTACCATGAAATGGGATCTGACATACCTGTTCCCCACACTCGAAGCCTACGAGCAAGCCTATAAGGACACGTTGGCGCTCATCGACAAATTGGCGTCTTACAAAGGCAAACTTCACGATGAGGCCAGTTTCCGGGAATATTACGCCTTGCAAAAGGCATTTCAGAAGACCGGCTTGCGCGTCTATCAATATGCCTCGCTCCTAAGCGACCTCAACAAGAAAGACACCGTCAATGCCAGCCGCCTGCAGCTAGTGCAGATCGCTTACGCGAAACTGCAGGAAGCGACGTCCTTCGAGGAGCCGGAGCTGATCTCGCTCGGCAAGGAGTTCGTCATGGCCGTTGTCGACAAGCATCCCGAACTCGCCGAGTTCCGTTTCAACTTCGAAAAACTGTTCCTCAGGCAGGAACACATCCTGGATGACAGATCGGAAGCCCTGATCGCCAATTTCAACCGTCTGACGCGCTCCGGAAGGGAACTATATAGTTCCTTGAGCGTCGCCGACATCGAGAATCAGGACGTGATGCTCGACTCGGGCGAGATCGTCCAGATCAGCAACGCCAACTATCGCGCCTATATCCAGAAGAGCGCTTCGGCCTCCGAGCGCAAGGACATCTTCGAGGCCGTCTTTTCCTATTACGAGGTCCACAAGCACACCTACGCCAACATTTACAAGACCGTGCTCGAAGCCGACCTGGCCCTGATGAAAGCCCGCAAGTACGATACTTGCCTCGAAAGCTACCTGTTCGACAACCAGATCCCGACTTCGGTCTACCATTCCCTCTGCAAGGTTGCCAGAAATAACACCGCCCCCATCAAGAAGTACCTCAAATTGCGCCAGGAAGCCTTGGGTCTGGAAACCTACCACACCTATGACCGTTTCCTCGAACTCGCCAAGTCCAACAAGGAATATGAGTTCAAGGAAGCCAAGGAGATGTTCTTGAAATCGATCCGGAAATTGCCAAAAGCATTCCAGGAAAAAGCCGCCAGCGCGATCGCCGAAGGCTTCGTCGATGTTTATGAGGCTCCCGGCAAACGGACCGGCGCTTATTCCTCCTCGATGCCCGATCTGCATCCCTTCATCCTGCTCAACTATTCCCAGACGCTCGCCGATGTCTTCACCCTCGCCCATGAGGCCGGCCACTCCCTGCACTCGCTCTATGCGGCGGAAAAGCAACCCGCGACCCTGCAGGATTACACGATCTTCGTCGCCGAGGTCGCCTCGACCTTCAACGAACACAACCTGCTCGATGACATCATCGAGGGCAGCAACGCCACCCGTGAGGAGAAGATCATGCTCCTGCAGCGGGCGATCGACGACATCTTATCCACCTTCTATCGCCAGACCTTGTTCGCCATCTACGAGGATGAGGCCCACAAGTTGATCGAAAACGGCACGCCGATCACCGCCGACAATCTCTCGAAGATCATGATCGACCTCTACAAAGAATTCTATGATCTCGACATCGTCAAGGAAGAATTCAAGCAATATGTCTGGGCTTACATCCCCCATTTCTTCTACACGCCGTTTTATGTCTACCAGTACTCGACAAGCTTCGCGGCTTCCCTCAAACTGTACGAGGACGTCAAGCACGGTGCGGAAGGCGCTTTCGAGCGCTACCAGGGTCTGTTGCAGTCCGGCGGCAGCGACTTTCCCGTCAAGCAGCTGATCAAGGCCGGCGTCGATCTCACGAACGAGGACGCATTTCTGGCGGTGGTCAACCGCATGGGCGAACTCGTCGATCAATTAGAGGTTGTATTACAACAAAAGTAGTGTTATAATGGGTAAAACGATGACTTGGACGAGTAATCCCCCTCACCATTCACAGAGAGCTTGTGGTCGGTGGAAACAAGCGATGGCCGGGGCCGAATGGACCAAGGAGTGATGTTAACCGCATCCGTTTCCCGCGTTAAGGGATCAAGTGCCGGATCGCTGATCCGGAACAAAGGTGGCACCGCGAACAAATCGTCCTTTCTACAGGGCGATTTTTCTCTTCTAGGAGGTCAATCATGAAACGCATTCTCTCAGGCATCCAGCCCTCGGGCACCCTTACTCTTGGTAACTACATCGGTGCGATCAGGCAGTTCGTTGAACTGCAGAGAGCCCAAAGCGAAGCGGAGTTCTTTCTCTTCGTCGCCGATCTGCACGCGATCACGACCGAACAGAATCCCGCCGACCTCAGAAAAAGGATCCGCCAGGTGGCAGCGATGTATCTCGCAGCCGGACTGGAACGGGACCGCACGGTGCTCTTCATCCAGTCCGAGATCAAGGAACACGCCGAACTCGGCTATCTTTTGCAGTGCCACACCTACATCGGCGAACTCGAGCGGATGACGCAGTTCAAGGACAAAAGCAAGAAACAGACGACGGGCATCAGCGCGTCTTTGTTCACCTATCCGGCCCTGATGGCCGCCGACATCCTGTTGTACGATGCGGACTATGTCCCCGTGGGCGAGGACCAGAAGCAGCATCTCGAGCTCACCCGCGACATCGCCGTCCGCTTCAACAATCGCTACGGTGAATTCTTCCAAGTCCCCGAGCCGCTGATCCCGAAGGTCGGCGCCCGGATCATGGATCTGCAGAATCCCCTGAAGAAAATGAGCAAGTCCGATGCTTCCGACAAGGGTTACATCTCCCTGCTCGACGAGGAGTCAACGATCAAACGCAAGATCCGCTCCGCCGTCACCGATTCCTTGGGAGTCGTGAACTACGACCCGGAGAACCAGCCCGGAGTGGCGAATCTGCTTACGATTTACGCTTCGCTCACGGGCAAACCCATCGAGGCGCTGGTCGAGGCTTACCGCGGCAAGGGTTACCAGGAGTTCAAGGACGATCTCGCCGAGCTCGTCGCCGGCGAGATCATGCCCGTCCAACGCCGCTTCCAGGAGATCTTCGCCGGCAAGGAGCTGGACGGGATCCTCGACCATGGTCGCGAACTGGCCGGTAGCGTCGCCTTCCGCAAACTCGAGAAGTGCAAGCAGAAGATCGGCCTCGGACGAAAAAAATAAACCGTCAGCCGACGGTTTATCCAAAATCCAAAAGGGTTTGCTCACATCTCGTTGATCTCACCGATGACGCGCGAAACAGCCTGGAACGCGGCTTCCTCGTCAACGCCGCTGAAAGTGATCTTGAACGGTTTGTTGTGGGGGATGCCGAGCGACAGGACGCCCATGATCGATTTGAGATTGACGCGGCGGTCATCGCACTCGATGACCATCTCGGAGGCGTAACTGTTGGCCTTGCTCACGAGCATGGTCGCCGGCCGCGCGTGCAGTCCGTTGGGATAGACGATCTTGTATCGGTATTCGATCATCGGTCTTCCTCCTTGAGTTGTTCCTGGATGGCTTTGATCAGTTCGGGGGTGGCATCCTTGAGGATGAATTTGATTTGTTTCCCGGCGACGAAGATGCCCGTGGCGCCGAAGCGCTTGAGATCGGCGTAATCGCAAGCTTTGAGGCTAGCCAGGGTGACGCGCAGCCTGGTGCCTTCCAGCGCCACCTGCTGGATGTTCTGTCTGCCGCCCAGGATCTGGAGCAGTTCCCGGGTTTTCTGGGAATCGGGCGGCGCCGACGGTTGTTTGCGAAGCAACAGGAAGTAGCCGAGGACCGCGGCTATGATCACGCCAAGCGCGATCATGATGTTCCAGAAGATTGACATCGTCACCCAAACAGGCGATGCGGATGCGATCGCCAGCGGTCGAACAACCAGGATGTCCATGCCTACCACCTCGATATATAATATTCTATCACATTTTGTCATAAGTCAACCATCAAGGGGCAAAAAACAAGCTTACCCCAACGCATAGATGACCCACGGAAGGAGAAACCAAAAAATGGACAATGTCATTGAGGCCGTCATCGAGATCCCGATGGGCACCCAGAACAAATATGAGGTCGACAAGGCCAAGAACCGGATCAAGCTCAATCGGGTCCTGTATTCGAAGATGACCTACCCCGCCGAGTACGGATTCATCGAGGACACGCTCGCCGAGGACGGCGATCCCCTCGACATCCTCGTGCTGGCGACGACGCAGACGTTTCCGGGCTGCATCGTCGACGCCCGCGTGGTCGGCTATCTCGACATGTGCGACCTCGGCGAGCGTGACGAGAAGATCATCGCCGTCGTCGACGCCGACCCCCGCTTTTCGGATATCTTCGACATCAGCGACATCAAGGAACTGCAGCTCAAGGAGATCAAGCTGTTCTTCCGCACCTACAAGGAACTGCTGCCCGGCCGGCAGGTCGAGGAGATCGGAAGAGCGTCGTGTAGGGAAAGAGTGTAGATCTCGGTGG
>CALGNF010000037.1 GCA_937958685.1 uncultured Caryophanales bacterium | reverse complement strand
ACCACCGAGATCTACACTCTTTCCCTACACGACGCTCTTCCGATCTCGGCGTTTTCGGCGATCAAGGTTCATGGTGCCAAACTATATGAACTCGCCCGCAAGCAAAAAGCCCTTCCGGAGGTCGAACCTAGGGAGATCATGATTCACAGTTTCTCCCAAATCGCCATCAATCGGCCGATTGACGGCGAGATTCATCTCGATTTCACCTGTGTTGTCTCCAAAGGCACATACATCAGGGCGCTGGCCCGTGATTTGGGAACCGCTCTGGGCACCGGTGGCACTCTTGCCGCCCTCAGGCGGACCCGCATCGGCGAATATTCCATCGCAACCGCCGTTACCGCCGAAGCCCTCGCCGGCGGCGAATATCAACTGCTTGATCCGCTGCCGGCTTTGAAAATGCCCCGGCTGCGCGTTGGCGACGACATTGCCGTCAAGGTTGACAACGGAGCCTGGCTGCCGAAGGCCTTGTTTTCCCGGCTGAGCGATACGCTCATCGTCGATCAGGGCGACCGGCCGCTTGCCATCTATCATTATGACAAGGAGAAAGACATCATGAGGATGTCTGTGAAACTGGCATGATTGCATATCATCTGCGCGCCCATGAGGACATCCCGATAACCGGTCTCTGTCTTTGCCTGGGGTTCTTTGACGGCATGCATCTCGCCCATCGCCGGCTGTTCGAGGTCACATTGGAAGCAGCCAGGACCGAAGGAGCTAAAACCGGATTGGTAACCTTCTCGACCAGCATCCTTTCATACATAAACAAGGAAAAATACGATGCGCTGACACCGATGAAAGACAAGATCGAACGGGCGCGGATCTCCGGCTTCGATTACTTCTTTGTTCTCGAGGTCGACGACGATCTGATCGGACTCGAGGCAGAGACCTTCGTCAAGCGGTTTTTGGAGCCCTCGCGGAAATTGATCGTCGGGTTTGACTACACGTTCGGCCGTTATGGGCGTGGCAATGTCGTGCTGCTGGAAAAGTTGCTTCCCGGGAAGACGATCGTCGTTCCCGAACTCCGGTATTTCGGCAAGAAGGTCGGATCGCGCCGGATCAGGGATCTCCTTTCCGCCGGCCGCATCGAACTGGCGAACCGGCTGCTCGGCAACAAGTACCTGATCAAGGGACGCGTGATTCCGGGAAAAGGCCGGGGACGCTTGCTAGGTTATCCCACCGCCAACATCGATTACGACGGCTATTATCTGCCCAAAAGCGGTGTCTATCTCACCCAGATCCGGGTGGACGGCCTCTTGTACACCGCCATGACCAACATCGGCTATAACCCCACTTTTGGCGGCGACAAGCTCACCCTGGAAGCACATATCATCGGAATTGACGAACAGCTTTACGGCAAGGAACTCGAGATTGCTTTCATCCACTACATTCGTGAGGAAATGCGGTTTCAAACGCAAACCGAACTCATCGAGCAATTGCACCGCGACGAACAAGAAGTGCAAGAATATCTTAAGTCAAGGAGGGCATCATGAAAAAACTGGGTAAGGCATTCTGGATAACCATCGGGATCGGCGCCGTCTTCTTTGCCATTCTTGTCATCGTGAGCAGCGTCTTGGAATTGGGCGAAAGGTTGACCCTGATTCATCCATATCTGGCTTACGCCTTTTATGGCATCGCCGTCATCTTTTTCTACCTTCTGGTTGTGCGACCGCTGTTTCTGATCATCTTCTCGCCAACCTTCTCGATGGACAGCCTTTTCAACGAAGAAGACAACGCGAGGAAGAACTTTCACATGTACCGCAAGGTGACGAAAAACCTGGCGCTTGAGCCATATCTCTCGGATGATGAAAAGGCATCGCTGACGGCGAGCCTCAACGACCCCCTGGCCTTGAAACAATCGCTGAGCGTCGTCTTTGACCAGACAATCAAAAAAGAGTTGAACAAGATCATCATCCAGAACGCGGAGAGCGTGTTTCTGTCGACGGCCATCAGCCAGAATGGCCGGCTGGATGCGATCGCCGTTTTCGTCATCAATTTGAAACTGATCAAGGAACTGGTGCTCAAGTGCGGCTTCCGGCCGTCGTATTCGGCGCTTGGCCGCCTGTCCTTCACCATCCTGACCTCCGCCATCATCGCGGAAAGCCTGGAAGACATCAATTTGAACGAGCTGTTTCCCAACAAGGGGATCAACGCCCTCGCGGACCTGCCGTTCGTCAAAACGATACTCGGCTCTCTGGCCCAGGGCATGGGCAATGCCCTGTTGTCGCTGCGTGTCGGCATCATTTGCCGCAACTACCTGTTCATGAACCTGAAGGGTGTTCCCAAGAACAAGATCCGCCGCATGGCCTTCGCCGAAGCCGTGACCCTTTTGCCCGGTGTTCTCGCCGAATCCATCAAAAAGCTGCCTACGCGACTGAAGACGATTTTTGAAAAAGTCGTTTAGGAAGTAAAAAGATTGCATTACCGTCGGGTGTTTGCTATAATGTTACGAGTGAAGATTTCGTGGAGGATTACCGATGATAATTGACAGATTAAGTGGCTCGCGCGTCCATTTTGAGGTTACCGTAACCAGTGCGCAATTTGAACATGCTCTCGACCACGCTTTCCAGGTGATGAACGAGAAGGTTGAGATCAAAGGCTTTCGCAAAGGCAAAGCCCCAAGGAATATCTACGAAGCGAAGTATGGTGTGGAATCACTGTATGAAGAAGCGATCCAACACGCTCTGCAGGACACATATTACGATGTCGTCGTCGAAAACAACATCGAGGTCGTCAGCCAGCCACAGATCGATTTGGACGTCGCCTCCGTCAAACGCGGCAGCGATTTCACCTACAAAGTCACGGTTGCGGTCAAGCCGGAAGTCAAACTGGGCAAGTACCTGGAACTGCAAGTCGACGGTCTGCCGGAAACGGCTTCGAAAGCGGAAGTTGATGCCCGGATCAACCAGGAGCGGGAGCGCAATGCCGAGATGGTCTTGAAAGAATCCGGTCCTCTATCCGAGAGCGACACCGCCGTGATCGATTATTCGGGATCGATCGACAACGAACCGTTTGCGGGCGGAACCTCGGAAAACTTTGAGCTCATCATCGGCTCCAAACGCTTCATTCCCGGTTTCGAAGAGCAGTTGGTCGGCATGGAGGCGGAGACTACCCGCGAGATCAGAGTCACTTTCCCGGCCGATTATCATGAACCGACAGTGGCTGGCAAAGCTGCCATCTTCCAAGTGACCCTTCATGAGATCAAGGAACGGATCGTTCCCGAATTGACCGACGAGTTCGTCAAGGATCTGGGAATCGAGGGTGTCGAGACCGTGGCCGCCTACCAAGCGCACATCCAGTCCGTGCTCAACACCGAGAAGCAAAAGGCAGCGGAAGGTCATGTTTTGAGTTCCGTCGTCGAACAAGCGACGAACAACGCTGAATTCGAGATCCCTGAAGCGATGGTTCAGGAAGAGATCAAACGGCTTGACGAGCAAAACCGCCGGCAGATCAAACAATACAATTTGGATTTTGCCCTCTATCTCCAGTACCTTGGCAAAACCGAGGAGACCTACAAGGAAGACATGCAGAAACAGGCCGAGCGGACGCTTCGCCAGCAAATGGTGATCGAAGCGATCGGCAAGCGGGAACAACTGGAAGCCACCAAAACGGAGATCGAAGACAAGTACCAGGAGATCACCGAGCAGTATGCTTCGCAGAACGTGTCGATCGAACAGGTCAAGAAAGCGATTCCAGAAACGGCGATCATCGAGGAAGTCGTGTACAAGAAAGCTCTCGATCTCCTCGTAGCCAAGGCCATCATCAACCGCAAGGAAGCATAGGCATCAATCAAGAATCCTGTTGGAGGCCGTCAAGCATAAGCCTTTGAGGGGTTCTTTTGCTAATCGGCAGTTGATATCATTGTCACAATCTGGCGAAATATGGTAAAATAAAACTGGACAGAACGCACGAGGAAGAGGTGAATGTGATGTACGAAGCAAATAGACTTTATAGCGACCGTTTGCCGGCGGTACCCGTCCGCGGGGTGGTTTTTCTCCCGGGAGCGGATGTTCGGGTCGAAGTGGGCCGTGATTTTTCCAAAAACGCGATTTTCGAGGCGGAAAACAACCGTGACGGCCACGTTCTTCTGGTTTTCCAACACAATCCCGAAATCACTGAACCGGAGTTCCAAGATTTTCTCGCGGTCGGACTTTTGGCGCGGATTTCCGTCAAAATCAAGCTTCCCAACGGCAATTTCAAGATCAAATTCGAGCCGATCACCCGCGTCGAGATCCATGACCTCATCACCAAGGAACCGTATTATCTGATCGATTTCACCTCGATGGTGCTCCATCCTGAAAGTCTTGACGAGGAACAGGTCCTGCTCAAAATGGTCACCAAGGAAACCGTGGAGAGCGCCTCATTCCTGTTCCGCGATGCCAAGAAGGTCCTTGACGCGATGCAAAGCGGCATCACCAGTGACAAACTTTGCGACCTGATCGCCTCCGAACTTCGGATTTCCGAGAACGAAAGGGCCAAATACCTGCTCACCAACTCCATCAACAAACGCCTTCAATATATTCTTCAGGACATCGAAAAGGAAAAAACCCTGCAGTCGATCGAATCGAAGATCAACGAGTCGGTGCGGAAATCGGCAGACCAAAACCAAAAGGAATACTATCTGCGCGAAAAGATGCGCGCGATCCAGGAAGAACTTGGTGATTCCAAACAAGACGACGCGCAGAAGCTACTGGAGCAGATCGAGGCCTCGGACATGCCTGAGCGTGTTCGCGAAAAGGCGCTCAAGGAGTTGAAACGCTACGAGTACCTTTCTGCGAACTCGAGCGAGGCAAGTGTCGTCAGGACGTATCTGGAAACCCTGATCTCGATACCTTGGGCAAAAATGACCGAGGACGAGAAGGATATCAACATCGCGATCGAGAAACTCGAATCGTCTCACTACGGTCTTGAAAAAGTCAAGGAAAGGATCATCGAATACTTGTCCGTCAAGATGCTCACGGGGAAAAACCCCCAGACGATCCTCTGTCTTTCCGGCCCTCCGGGTGTTGGCAAGACCTCCCTGGCGAAGTCGATCGCTAACGCGCTCAATCGCGAGTTCGTCAAGACAAGCCTAGGCGGCGTCCACGACGAAGCCGAGATCCGCGGCCATCGCCGGACCTATGTCGGGGCCTTGCCCGGACGGATCATCAATGGGATGATCCGCGCCAAGGTCGCCAATCCGGTGTTCCTGATCGATGAGATCGACAAGCTCGTCATGAACGAGCGCAACGACCCCTCCTCGGCGTTGCTCGAGGTCCTTGATCCCGAGCAAAACCAATATTTCAGCGACCACTATGTCGAGGAGGATTATGACCTCTCGAA
Source organism: uncultured Caryophanales bacterium (assembly GCA_937958685.1). Taxonomy (GTDB): domain Bacteria; phylum Bacillota_I; class Bacilli_A; order Izemoplasmatales; family Hujiaoplasmataceae; genus JAAYZB01. The sequence goes on along the minus strand of CALGNF010000037.1, from coordinate 190 downwards.
GGTATTGTTCATCACCACCGCCAATTTCCTGGAAAACATTCCCGCTCCCCTGCGCGACCGGATGGAGATCATCGAACTCAGTTCCTATACTGAAATCGAAAAATTCTACATTGCCCGGCGCTTCCTGATCAAGAAACAAACAGATCGGAAGAGCGTCGTGTAGGGAAAGAGTGTAGATCTCGGGGGTCGC
>CALGNF010000036.1 GCA_937958685.1 uncultured Caryophanales bacterium | reverse complement strand
ACCACCGAGATCTACACTCTTTCCCTACACGACGCTCTTCCGATCTAATCGATCGACGGTTTTTCCGTCAATCTGACACGCGATCACTTCGTCAACCAGGTCAACAAGATCAATATCGCCGTCAGCGGGCAAACCGGAGAAATCGTTCCGGCGGACCGGTTGCTCTATGCACTTCGGGACGTCACTGGCACGGTGCCCTCGATCCCGTTGATCGCTTCAAGCATCATGAGCAAGAAACTCGCGAGCGGGGCCGATGTCATCTGTCTTGACGTGAAGGTCGGCGACGGCGCGTTCATGAAAACCATTGCCGAAGCCCGGGAACTTTCCCGCATCATGGTCGCGATCGGCAGACAATCCAACAAACGGGTGGTGGCCTTCCTGACAGGGATGGAACAGCCGCTCGGAAACTCTATCGGCAACCGGCTCGAGGTCCTCGAGGCCATTGAGACCTTGTCCGGCCACGGCCCTGGGGACCTGGAGGAATTGTGTGTCGCGATCGCCGGGCACATGATCTATCTTGCCGGGTTGGCCGCTTCGCCGACAGCCGGCAGGACCCAGGCGCACGCCAACCTGCACAATGGGCTCGCACTCGCGAAATTCCATGAGTTCATCGCCGCCCAAGGTGGCCATATCGGCGATCTCAACGACTTTGTCGTTGTCCGGGAAATCTATCCGTATCAGGCGAAAACGAGCGGCGTGATCGCCGAAATCAAGGCGTTGCCCATTGGTCTGGCCGCGATGAGGCTCGGCGGCGGCCGGGCCACCAAAACCGATATCATCGACCCGATGGTCGGCATTGTCCTAAGACACAAGCTCGGCGATGAGGTTGTTGTCGGTGATGTCTTGTGTCATGTCTATGCGAACAGAGGATTCGGTCAGGACATCCTTTCTTTGCTAGACGAGGCGTTTGTCGTAAACGACCGAAAAGTCCAAGTGCCGCCCATCATCACCGAGATCATCGAGTAGATCGTAACTTGCGGATCAGACGGTTGCATCGCCCTGACATCCGTGATATAATAATGCTAGACAAATAAGGGGAGCTCGGGGTACCGGGCTGAGAGTATAACTATTCCGTTATTGACCTTACCTGATCTGGATAATGCCAGCGTAGGAACATCGCTTCATTCAGGCCCTTTGTTGTCGAGGGGCTTTTTGTTTGTTGGAAGGAGCATCGTCATGTCTAAAACGGAACACCTCAAGGCGCTGATCGAGACCGGAATCTTCGTCGCGATCGCATTGATCCTCGATCTGATCTTCGGCAGCATCTACTCGCTGCCTTTTGGCGGCAGCATCTCCCTGGCGATGTTGCCGATCTTCATCGTCGCCGCCAGGCGTGGGTGGAAGCATGGGCTCGCCGCCGGCGCCGTTTTTGGCCTATTGCAGTCGCTGATCAAGGTCTATTTCTTGTCGCTACCGCAGTATCTGATGGATTACCTCGTGTCCTTCATGGTCTTGGGGATTGCGGGCGTTGTTCCCGGAAGCGACACCAAGGCAGGACGGTTCGCCACCGCGATTTTGCTGGGGAGCACGCTCCGTCTGGTGGCCTCATCGATAACCGGACTGCTCTACTGGCGGGTCTTCATCCCGGACGAGATAGTCTTCATGAGCACCTTGTTTGGCGTCGACATCAATGGTTTCTTCGCCACGGAAAACGCAGTGGTCGTCTTTGGCGCTTTCTTATACAACGCATTGTGCTTGGTGCCCTCCGCGATCCTCTGCGTGATCGTCGGCTTGGCTATCAACCGTCGCGGTATCATCGCCCTCAGGCCCGAGGAGCGTCACTAAAAACCGCCACCTGTTAGCACTCAGTTCTTGACAGTGCTAAAGAATATGGTATAATTATATACGACAACTTCAGGAGGTATCCCCATGAAAGAAACGATGCAATTCAAGACCGAATCCAAACGTTTGCTCGAGTTGATGGTCAACTCGATCTACACCAACAAGGAGATCTTTCTCCGCGAGCTGATCTCCAACGCCTCGGACGCGATCGACAAGTATCATCTGCTCAGCCTGACCGACGCGAATTTGGAGAAAACCAACGACTATGAGATCCATATCGACGTCAACCGCAAGCAGCGTAAGCTCACAATCAGCGACAACGGCATCGGCATGACCAAGCAGGAACTATTGGAGAATCTCGGAACGATCGCCAAAAGCGGCACGCTCGAGTTTCTCAAGAAAGTCTCCGGCAAGGAGATGAAGGACATCGATCTGATCGGCCAGTTCGGCGTTGGCTTCTATTCGGCCTTCATGGTGTCGAAAAAGGTCCAGGTCGTGACCAAATCACCTTTCGCTGACAAAGCCTACAAATGGGTCAGCGAGGGCGAGGAGGATTTCACGATCGAGGAGGCAAGCAAGACCGACCGCGGCACGGAAGTGACGCTCTTCATCCGCAAGAACGAAGAAGGCGAGGATTATGACGTGTTCCTCGAGGATTACAAGCTGAAGAGCCTCGTTAAAAAATACTCCGACTATGTCCGCTATCCGATCACGATGGAGCGGGAAAAACGCGTGCCCAAGCAGGATGGGGACGGGAAAGACATCGAAAACGAGTTCATCACCGTCACCGAGAACGAGACAATGAACTCGATGGTGCCGATCTGGAACAAGAACAAGACCGAGGTCAAGGAGGAAGAACTCCAGGAGTTCTACAAGACGACCTATTACGACTATACCGAATATTTGTTGCACCTGTGGACGGATGTCGAAGGAGCGCTTACATACAAGTCGCTCGTCTTCATCCCGGGGAAGGCGCCCTACAATCTTTACTCGGAAAAGTACGAGAAGGGTTTGCAACTGTATGCCAAGGGCGTGTTCGTGATGGACAAGTGCAAAGAACTGGTTCCCGACTATCTGCGCTTTGTCAAAGGGCTCGTCGTCTCGCCCGACTTCTCCCTCAACATCTCGCGCGAGATTCTGCAGCACAACCGCCAATTGGTAAAAATCGCCCAAAATCTGGAAAAGAAAATCCTTGGCGAACTTGAGAAGACCCTCAAGAACGACCGGGACAAATACCTCAAATTCTGGCAGGAATTCGGTGTAAACCTCAAATATGGGGTTTATGACAACTTCGGCGAGAAGAAAGACCTGCTCAAGGATCTGCTCGTCTTCAAGAGTGTCAACAACGAGCAGATGATCACGCTCAAGGAGTATGTCGAGGCGATGCCCAAAGGCCAGGATGTGATCTATTACGGCTCCGCCGCCTCCAAAGAGGCGATCAAGATCTCGCCGCAGATGGATATCATCAAGCAGAAAGGCTATGATGTGCTGGTTCTGACTGACGATGTCGACGAGTTTATGATCCAGGTTCTGGGCGAATACGACAAGCACCAGTTCAAATCGATCAACCAAGGCGACCTCAACATCCTTGACGAGGCCGAGAAAGAAACGCTCAAGGAACTGGAAAGCCAGAACAAATCGCTTTTGGAGACGCTAAAGGAGATTCTCAAGGCCGAAGTCAAAGATGTCAAATTGTCAACGCGGCTGACCGATTCCCCCGTCTGTCTCGTGAGCGGCGAAGGCTTGTCGTTCGAGATGGAGAAAGTCATTTCGCAAATGCCAGGAGACAAGGATCTCAAGGCCGAAAAGATCCTTGAAATCAATCCGAAACATGAGTTGTTCCGCGCGATCGAGACCGTCCACGCCCGCGATGCCGCCCTGCTCGAGGACTATGCCTGGGTCCTCTACAACCAGGCGCTTCTGATCGAGGGGCTGGCGATCAAGGATCCCGTCGGGTTTGCGAACAAAATGGTCAAATTGTTGGTCAAGGCCGCTACGGACTCAGGCGAATAATCAATATCAGTTTCGTCTAACCACAAAAAAAGGGATCAGCTGCGCTGTCCCTTTTCACTTTAAGTAACATCCATCGACGACCGCCAGATAGTCCAGCCGTTTGGCATAGCCTTCCTTGATCTCGTGACCGTGCTCGACGAATTCGGAAAGCGGGATCGATTTCTTGCCCGCCGTGAAGTCGTAGTAGGCGGCGACACGGGCGCTGTCGAGCAGGTAGGTCTTGCCGATTTGGGAAAAGTGCACGATCAGGAAACTGATGCCGCCGTGACGGGCGACGTTGGTGAGATGGGTGACCTGGTGAGCGTGCAGGTTCTTGAGTGGAAACGAGGTCTTCGTCTTGGTCTCCTTGGCCTCAAAATCAATGTAGCGACCGCGGAAGATCCCATTGTAGTCGGTTGTCGATGGTACTTTGTAGTAGGCTTCGCTGATTTTGGCGGCGCTGCGCCGCTCATAATCGACCTTGACGACCTGGATCGGAATCGGTTTTTTGTAGATGTAGGCGATGTCGTTGGCAATGTAGTAGTTGTTGGTGTCATTGATCGCCTGCTCGAGATCCATTCCCCGATTCGATTGGGATCTGCGGATTGTGGTTGCCACGGTTTTCTTGATTGGATACTTGACCATATTCTCACCTTTATCCATTGTATCACAATTGGACCGGTATTGCCCACGACAACGAAAAAGCGGCGGCGATTTTCTTCCACTTTCGGCAAATTGTTTCTCAAAGCCGCGCGGATATTGTATAATGATTAGGGAAACTGCCAGTTTCATGAAGGAGGACCACATGTCTATTATCAGGTTTTTTGCCCTCGGCGGTCTTGGTGAAAACGGCAAAAACATGTATTGCCTGGAAGTAAACGGCAAACTGATCGTTCTCGACGCCGGGTTGAAACATCCATCAGGCGATCTTTTGGGTGTCGATGCCATCATTCCCGATATCAGTTATCTCGAATCGCGCAAGGATGACGTGCTTGGCGTATTTGTCTCCCATGCCCACGACAAACAGATTGGAGCGATCCCGATGCTTCTTTCGCAGATACCGACGACGATCTACGGCACCAACTTCGCCATCGCTGTCGTCAAGGATCTGCTCAAGGAGAACCGCATGGATCCCGACAAGCACCGATTTCACGTCATTGCCCAGGACGAAGTCATCCGTTTTGATGGTTTTTTCGTGGATTATTTCAGCACGACCCATTCGATCCCCGAGTCTTCCGGCATTGCCGTGCACACGGATGACGGCGTGATCGTCTATGCGACCGATTTCACTTTCGACCAAAACATCGGTCCATTCTACAGCACGGATTTCCTCAAACTCGCCAAATACCAGTCCGAAGGCGTGATTGCGTTGTTGTCGGAGTCCGCCGGAGCGTTATCCGTCGGTCACTCCTCGACTGATTTCAATCTGACGCACACTATCAGATCGACGATGAAAAAAGCCAAAAGGCGGATTGTCGTCGCCATGTATTCCACGGAACTCTCAAACATCCAGCGGGTCGTCAATGAGGCGGTGAGCGCCGGCAAACGGCTGTCGATCATCGGCCGCAAGGCGCAACGGCTGGTCGACATCGGTGAAACGATGGGATACATCCAGATTCCCAAGGACAAGCTCGTCAATCTGAAGTTTATCGACGAGACCAACGACAACGACTTCGATGACATCGTCTTTCTGGTGACCGGCGAACGCCACGAGCCGTTCTACATGCTGCAGCGGATGGCGAAAGGTTTTGACCGGCTTGTTCATCTGAAGCCGACAGACACCGTGTTGATGTTGTGCCCTCCGGTGATCGGCACCGAAAGAATCGCTGCGAAGACCTATGACGCCATGTTTCGAATCGGACTGGACCTGATCAGGATCGACAAAAAGACCTTGTCATTCTTCCACGCTTCGACGGAAGACATCAAACTTCTCTACAATCTCCTCAAACCGAAATACCTGATACCCATCAACGGCGAGTATCGGCATCAACTTGCCCAATACAACCTGGCGATCGAGTACGGGTTTGTACCCGAGCAAATCGTCATGCTCGACAACGGTGAGGTTGTGAGCTTCACAGGTGGCAATCTTGAGCCCCAGCACGATGTCGTCATGAACGGCACGATCCTCGTGGACGGCAGTCTGGAAACCGATATCAACGATACCGTGCTCAAAGAGCGGGAACTTTTGAGCGATGACGGGTTTCTGATGATCATCGCCAACATCGACGCCCGTGAGCGGCAGATGCTCAACATTCCGGAGATCGTCAGCCGCGGATTCATCTACATGCGCGAAAACGAGCAAATGGTCAAACAAATCGAAGAAATCTACAAACGCATCACCGAGAAGCAGTTCAGCCAAAAATACATCGACTGGAAGGTCTACAAGGAATCTGTCCGCTATGAGGTGCAGAAGTATCTGTATCAGGAAACCAAGCGCAAGCCGGTGATCATCCCGGTGATCATCGACACCCAAAGCGACAAGCTCTGCAAAGTTATCTAAAAAAGACGGATGCGCACAGCATCCGTCATTTCTTCAGCGTTCTTCGAGGACCTTCAAGATCGCTTCATACTGCTCCTTGAATGCCTGTTCGAGTTTGGTGTGGTCTTGCGGCTCATAATACCTTTTGCCTCGCAATTCCGCCGGCAGGTACTGTTGGGCGACGATGTGGCCCGGAAAATCGTGGGCGTACTTGTACGGTGCCTTCGCGTCATAAGTGGGGTTGTTTATCAGATGGGAAGGCACTTTGTAGGTCATCCCCGCCTCGATCTCCGCCACCGCCTGGAACACGGCCTTGTGGGCGCTGTTCGACTTGGGCGAAAGACACATCTCGATCGTGATCGCCCCCAGGCCGTTGATCGCCTCGGGAAACCCGATATGTCTGGCGATGTCGCACATGGCGGCCACCTTGACCCCCATCAGCGGATTGGCAAGACCAATATCCTCATAGACGATGGCGCTGAGCCGTCGTAAGAGCGATTCCAAGTCGCCGCCGACGATCAGCCGGGCGAGATAATGGAGCGCGGCGTTGACATCGCTGCCACGGACGGACTTATGGAAAGCGCTCAGGATGTCGTAGTAGTTGTCGCCCTGATAGTCGATCGACAGGGACGGTCTGCCCAACAACTCCCTGGCGTTGGCAAGTGTCATCTCGGCCTGGTTTTCAATCTGGAGGATGAGCATCTCCAGCATGTTGATGGCGCTGCGGACTTCGCCATTGGCAGCCGTTGCGAGATAACGGAGGATTTCTTCGGGAACATGCAGATTGGTCTCGAGCATGGCAAGGTCGATCCGCTGCAAATACGCCAAGATCTCCGTCTCGCTCGGGCGGTCAAGGCGAAAGATCGCACTTCGGCTTCTGATAGCGGGATTGCAGGCGATATACGGGTTCTCAGTGGTCAGATCGGAAGAGCACACGTCTGAACTCCAGTCACCGAATACGATCT
>CALGNF010000035.1 GCA_937958685.1 uncultured Caryophanales bacterium | reverse complement strand
ATCCGGATCGTCTGGATGTCGCTTTGACCCTTGCGCTTGGGAATCGTCTTGATGACCTTGGTCAACACGAAGTCCATGAAGGGACTCGTGTACTCGAAGATGTTGATGACCGGATAACAATACATCTCAAGCGGCAGGAACGTGTATTGGCCGTCCCGCAGGCTGACGTGATTGCCGATCATGAAGTAGGGATCGGTCCGCTTGGGATCGAAGTTGGGGTCGAACGTGAAGCGAAAATCGAAATTCTTGTAATAGATCTTTCGCAAAATCCATCGGAGGAACCGGTAGTAAGGAGTCATTTCTTCACCCGCCCGTCTAGCGCGATTATACCATAGACGCATCGCTTTTACTGAGGTATTCCTGTAAAAAGCGTCCAATAATGGAAATCCAGCCGTCCTTCGTTCGATTGTTTCGAATTCCGTAAGAATTGGCTTATGGAAACCGTTGATTGGCCGAGGAATCCATGCATTTTTCGCGTCCGCATGATATAATATCCTATAGTTTGAAAGGAGACTTCCCATATGAATGCCATTCCGCAATCCGTCATCAAACAGATCGCCGTCGTCCAGAAAGGCGAAATCACCGAGTATTTCGTCTACCGCAACATCGCGAAACGGGTGAAGAGTCCCGAGAACCGTCGCATTCTCGAATCGATCGGTCTGCAGGAGAAAGCCCATCACGACATCTGGGCGATCTACACCGGCAAAGCCGCGAAGCCGAATCGTCTGAAGATCTTCTTCATGTCGATCATCAATTTCATCTTCGGATATACCTGCACGCTCAAGATCAGGGAACGCGGCGAAGACCGCGCCAAGCATTGCTACGATTCGATCAAAGAACACGTCGGCGAAGCCTCGCGCATCGCCGAGGAAGAGGACGCTCACGAACACGAGCTCATCAACATGCTCGACGAGGAGCGGCTCCAATACGTCGGCTCGATGGTCCTCGGTTTGAACGACGCCCTGGTCGAACTGACCGGCGCGCTGGCCGGCCTCACCCTGGCTTTCGCCGATCCCAGGCTGATCAGCCTGTCCGGTCTCATCACCGGCATCGCGGCTTCGCTCTCGATGGCTTCCTCGGAATATTTGTCGGCGAAGGCGGACAACCACCCCAACGCCCTCAAATCCGCCATCTACACCGGCAGATCGGAAGAGCGTCGTGTAGGGAAAGAGTGTAGATCTCGGTGGT
>CALGNF010000034.1 GCA_937958685.1 uncultured Caryophanales bacterium | reverse complement strand
AGATCGTATTCGGTGACTGGAGTTCAGACGTGTGCTCTTCCGATCTAACATCAACAAGGAATTGTACGAGGCGGCCTACATCGACGGCATCAAGAACCGTTTCCAGGAGATCTTCTACATCACGATCCCCTCGATGAAGCCACAGATGCTCTTCGGGGCCGTGATGGCCATTGTCGGCGCCTTCAATGCCGGGGGCATCGGAGTGGCCTTGTCCGGGTCCAATCCCACCCCGCAATATTCCGGACAACTGATCGTCAACCATGTCGACGACTACGGTTTCCTGCGCTATGAAATGGGTTATGCGGCCGCGCTGTCCGTGATTTTGCTCATCATCATCCTCATTTTCTCGAAGATTGCCTACAGGCTCTTCGGAGAAAGGAATTAGGTGACCGACCATGAGCAGCTTCTTAGGAACGCAGATCAACCCCCGTTCTTTCCATAAGTCACAACTGAAATTCTACGCCATTCTCGTACCGCTCGGCATCTTCATGATCCTCCCGGTCGTCTATGTCATCAGCCAGGCTTTCAAGCCGCTGTCGGAGTTGTTCCTGTTTCCCCCGCGCTTTCTGGTGCAGAATCCGACCCTGGAAAACTTCACCCGGCTGTTCCGCACCGCCTCGGGAACCGGGGTGCCGATGCTCAGGTATCTGTTCAATTCGATCCTGGTGACGGCGATCACGATCTTCCTCACGTTGCTGATCACCCTGGCAACTGGGTATGCCCTGAGCAAAAAACGCTTCAAGGCCAAGAAAACGCTGTTCCAGATCAACCAGTACGCGCTGATGTTCGTGGCGACTGCTGTGGCCATCCCGCGGTATCTGGTCGTCTCCAGCCTAGGACTGACCAACAGTTTTCTCGCCCACATCATTCCGTTTCTCGCCATGCCCGTCGGGCTGTTCCTCGTCAAGCAGTTTATCGACCAGGTTCCCGATGAGTTGATCGAGGCCGCCAAAGTCGACGGCGCGAATGATTGGCATATCCTCACAAAGATCGTCGGACCGCTCGTCAAACCGGCGCTCGCGACTGTGGCGATCCTGTCGTTCCAATTCATCTGGAATTCAACGGAATCTTCCAACATCTATGTCGTCGACGAAACCAAGAAGACATTCGCTTTCTATATGACAACCTTGACTTCGGCGACTTCCGGGCCTGCCGGAGTCGGGATTTCCGCCGCCGCCGGTCTGATCATGTTCATTCCCAATTTGGCCATCTTCATCATCATGCAAGGACAAGTGATGGATACGATGAGCCATTCGGGAATCAAGTAGGGGGGGATGCGCATGCGCTCACAACGCAACCTGTTGGGCAAGTCGCTGCTGGGATTGACGATTTTGCTCTTCAGCGCGACGATGATTGTCCCGCTCTCGGCATCATCCTCTACCACCTACACCTACGCCCTCGATGACGAGAACAACTATATCCGCACCCAGGACGCCTATCTTCCGGGGCAGACCGTGACCGCTCTCGGCCTGAACAAACCCGCGGATCTGGCGATCGATGGCGCCAAGAACCTGGTGATCGCCGATGCCGGCAATCGCCGGGTCATCGTCTACAATCCCCGGACCAAGGCGATCGAACTGACCATCACGCATCCGCAGATGGTCAACCCCACCGGGGTCTTCGTCGCCCGGGACCAGAGCGCCTATGTCAACAGTGGCGACATCTATGTCGCTGATCCCAACGCGGGCCGGATCTTCCGCTTCAACTCAGCGGGCATCTTGCTGGAGTCGTTCGTCAAGCCGGTGTCGATCATGTTCCAGTCGTTGGAATTCCAGCCGGAAAAGATCGCCGTCGACAAGGCCGGCATCATGTACGTGGTTGCCAAGGGCATCGCCGACGGCATCGTCCAATTGTCGAACACCGGCGATTTCCTGGGATTCTTCTCCGCCAACAAGGTCCGCCTGAATCTTCGCGAACGGATCCAACAGCTGATCTACACCGATGAGCAGCTGGAGAATCTGGGGTTGGTGATGACGCCGCCCGTGTTTACCAGCATTTTCATCGACAGAAGCGGCATCGTCTATTCGAGTTCTTCGGGAATCAAGGTGGAAAACATCAAGAAACACAACACCCAGGGCAACAACATGATCGCCGACATGTTCATCTCCTCGACCAGGCTTTCCGACATCTACGTCGACAAGAACGGCATCATCTATACGGCGGACCAGACCGGTCTGATCGCCGTCTATACCAGTGATGGCGAATTCATCTATACCTTCGGAGCCGCAGCCAACATCGGCATCGCCGGCTTCTTCCAGACGCTGATGGCGCTTGCCGTCGATGATGATGGCATCATCTGGACGCTCGATTCGGGAAACAACTACCTGCAGTCGTTCGTGCCCACCGCTTATGCATCGGCGATCTATCAGGCGATCAATCTCTACAATGAGACCGAGTATGAGGAATCGATCGCCGTCTGGCAGGAGGTTCTGAAACTCAACCAACTGTCGATCCTCGCCCACAATGGGTTGGCGAAAAACTATATGCAGACCGAGGAGTTCGCCTTGGCCGCCGAGCATTTCAAAATCGCCGGCAATCGCGATTTGTTCAGCGAGGCCTTTTGGGAGATCCGCAACCTTTGGCTCCAAGCCAACATCATCGGCGTCGTCGGTTTATCCATCCTATTGGGAGCGCTCTATCTGGCGCTGCGGTTGACCGATCGCCGATACCACTACCTGCAACCGATCCGATCTGCGATTGCCCGCTTCAAGGATTCGCGGCCGATCGCCGACATCCTTTATTCGGTGAGGGTCGCCAAGAAACCCGCCGATTCATTCTATTATCTGCGCCGCAGCGAGAAAGGTTCCGCCCTTGGGGCTTTGATCCTGCTGGGCTTGACGTTTCTCAGCTACCTGCTTTACACCGCGGGCAAAGGTTTCATTTTCCAGTATGTGGCGCTCAAAAATCTTGATTTGAGTTCCATCATCCTTGGATTCGTGCTGATCATCGGCCTCTTCATCATCTGTAGTTACCTTGTCACCTCGATCCAAGACGGGGAGGGAACCCTCGCCGAGATCTTCAAGGGCATCAGTTATTCCACATATCCCTTCATCATCGGCTGCATCCTGACGGTCGGGATGTCGTATGTCGCCACCAACAACGAACTCTTCCTGCTCAATGTCGTCTTTTTCGGGGGGCTCTTCTGGTCGGCGATCCTGATTTTCGTCTCCATCGCGGAGATCCAGAACTACACGATCACCGAAACGATCAAAAGCATCCTGATGACGATCCTGTTCGTGATGGTGATCCTGCTGGTGGTGTCGTTCGTCCAGATGACCATCGGCCAGTTATACCGATTCTTTGAAGAAATGATCAAGGAGGTGATTCGCAATCTTACGGCTTAGCAAGATGATTGTCATAATCATCGCCCTTTTTGCCCTGACGCCCTGGTTCGTCAAGGCCGACTATGTGACCAGCCCCAGAGACACCCAGGTCAATCCGCCGGCGCTGACCGATATCCCGTTGGATGCCTACGACACCACGGGATACGCTCTGCTGCACGAGAACGACAGTTTCATCTTCTACTGGAAGGAGACGCTGGACATTCTCGCCGTCTATGACAAGCGCATCGGGTATCTGTGGAAATCCGGAGATCGGAAGAGCACACGTCTGAACTCCAGTCACCGAATACGATC
>CALGNF010000033.1 GCA_937958685.1 uncultured Caryophanales bacterium | reverse complement strand
GACCACCGAGATCTACACTCTTTCCCTACACGACGCTCTTCCGATCTCCCCATATGGCGCAAGCTCGGTGAAGAGGATCTTGGCGATGTCGATCCCGCGGGTTTTGGCATACTGCTTTTCGGAACCGAAAAATTTGTGGGTCTGTTTGTTCAATTGGCCGCCATAATCCAGGCCCCGGTCGAAGATCGCTACAGTCAATCCGGCCTCAAGGGCGATCTTGGCGGCGGAAAGACCGGCTGGCCCAGCACCGATGATGATCAGGTCGCGTTCTCTCATAACAGCTTCCCCAATCCGGCTTCTGTCGTGACGACCATGCCTTCTTCAAGCCTGGTGATGCAGGTTTTGACGTTGGGGACGTTGTTGACTGTCATCTGGCAGGAACTGCAGTTGCCGATCGCACAGAAAAAACCGCGCGGCCGGTGCAGGTGGATGCTTCTTGACAACTCCTTGATGCCCAGGGCGTGAAGGGCAGAGGCGATCGTGTCGCCCTCATATCCGTACAGGTGTTGGCCGTTATAGACAAAATTGACGGTTTTTCTCTCAGGGATCCTTAGGATCGGATGCGCTCTTACTCTCATCATTCCACCGCTTTCACTGTCCATATGATAACATAAAACGCTTTCATTATAAACCCCCATTTTGCAAAATCCCGCACCTATGAAAGCCTTGGGGAAAAGGCATGACGCCAATTTTGCGACGCTCGTTGTCTTCATCTCCCGGTTGTGCTAAAATCAGTTATAAAGTAGCAAGAGGGAGAGATGAATATGCTTTCGCGCCTTAAAAAATGGCTCTCGATCAAGCGCAGTCAAAATGCTCGGCTTCTGTTGTTGCTGGGAATCGTTCTGTTCAACATCATGTTGTGGTTGGTGTCGTCTCTGATCACGTATCTGATCGAGCCCAGCCTTTATGGCTCGATCGTCGAATCGTTGTGGAATTCGGGCATTACCTGGATGCTCGAACCGGGATTCTACGATCCGACGGTCAGCGTCCCCGTACGTGTCCTGTCGATCATCGTGATCATCACTTCGATGATCACCTTCAGCGGTGGCATCATCGCCTATGTCGCCAACCTGTTCGCCTCGATCATCGAAAACGCGGAGAAGGGCAAGACGAAACTCTTCATCTACGACCATATCCTGATCCTCAACTGGAATTCCAAGGCTCTGGAACTGATTGCCGATTATCGTTTTGATGACGACACCACCGACATCGTGATCTTGACCGATTACGATAAGGCGGTGATCGAGGAACAGATCAAACGCAAGATCTATGACGTCAAAGAAAAGTCACTCTTCAAGAAGATGAACATCATCGTCAGGGAAGGCGATGTCTATTCGATGCAGGATCTCGACAATGTCTCGATGCCAAACGCCAAAACGATCATCATCCTCGCCGACGAAGAGAAAAGGGAAACCGAAAGGCTGGAAAATCCCGATATCCTGTCGATCAAGAGCCTGATGCTGATCGCCAACTGCCATTTGAAGCCGGAACAATCGATTATCGTGGAAATCAAGAACGACCGGTCGCTCTCCCTGATTCGTGACAAGATCGCCCATGAGTTGGCGCTCGAGGCGCAGATCATCCCGATTGTCTCCGATGAGATGCTTGGCAGACTCATCGCGCAGACGATCCTCTACCCGCGGTTGAATCAGGTTTTCCAGGAACTTCTCTCTTTTGAAGGCATGGAGTTCTATTCCTTGCCGAATGCGGATCTCGAGGATTTGCTATCCCGCAACCCGCTGGTCATACCGGTTTTCTCACTGAACGGTACCCTTTATGTGCTCGCTGACTCCGAAAAGCACTTGCATGCCGAGCGTGCCCACCCGTTCGCTCCCAAGACAAATGTCAAAGTCATCAAGAACCGGAAGTATCCGGAACGGTCGATCGTCATTTTTGGCAAGAACAACAAGCTTCGCTACATTCTCGACTCGCTTTCCTGGTTCGAAAAGGACGCCGACACGAAAGTCAACGTCACGATCGTTCCGGCCAATGACCCGGAGACGATCGCCAAGCATCTTCAAGGCATCAGCCGGATCGACACGATCCTTGTGCTTTCCGATGACCAACTCGACGCCAAGGACTATGACTCCGACGTGTTGGTGACTCTCTTGATGATTCAGGACATCGCGAAATCCCACGGCGCCAAGATCGTGCTGGAACTGCTCAATCCACGGCATTATGATATCGCCCGCTCCTATGACATCGAGAACACGATCGTCAGCAACCAGTATCTGAGCCGGATCATCACCCAGCTGAGCAAAAACCGCGAGTTGTTCCCGATGTATTATGAGTTGCTGACCTACGATGCCGACAATTCCTCACACGAGATCTATGTCTTCCGTGCCGATACGGTCCTTCAGGGTCCATTCCCGATCGCGTTCACCTGCGAATCCGATCTGATCCAATCGATCTTCTACGACTCCGACAAGGAGTACATGCCGATCGGAATCATCAAAAATGGGCAGCTGAGCATTTTCTCCGGCAATCTTGACCATGAAGAAAAGATCGTCATCAACTCCGGCGACGATCTTGTGATAATATGTAAATAAACCCTGTTTAAAGCCATTTCCAGGCCGTCTCCAAGATCGAGATGGCTTTTTTCATCGCCGCAGTTTCGAGTCCCGAGTAACCGATGACGATCGTCGGCGGGTGCGGAAGCGGATCGAGAAAATATTCTTGGAGGGAGTAGATCGGAAGAGCAAACGTCTGAACTCCAGTCACCGAATACGAGATCGTATG
>CALGNF010000032.1 GCA_937958685.1 uncultured Caryophanales bacterium | reverse complement strand
CCACCGAGATCTACACTCTTTCCCTACACGACGCTCTTCCGATCTGCACCAAGAGCACGTCGTCGAACGTCAGTCCTTCCAGAATGATTTTTTCCTTGAGATCTTCCATAAGCTCACTCCTTATTCCCACTCGATCGTGGCCGGTGGTTTTGATGATATGTCATAAACGACGCGGTTGACATGCGGAACCTCATTGACGATGCGCCGCGAGATCTTGTCCAATACTTCATAAGGGATCCTCGCCCAGTCGGCGGTCATGCCGTCGACAGACGTCACGGCTCTGATCGCGACCGTATGGGCATAGGTCCTGGCATCGCCCATCACCCCGACGGTGCGGATGCCGGCAAGGACGGTGAAGTACTGCCAGATGGCTTTTTCAAGACCGGCGCTTGCGATTTCCTCGCGAAGGATCCAGTCGGTTTCACGGACGATCGCAAGTTTCTCCTCGGTGACCTCGCCGATGATCCTGATCGCAAGCCCGGGACCCGGAAACGGCTGGCGCGAAACGATCGCTTCCGGCAAACCCAACTTTCTACCTAGTGACCTGACTTCGTCCTTGTATAAACGATTTAGGGGCTCAAGAAGTTTCATGTTCATCTTTTCGGGCAAACCGCCGACATTATGGTGTGACTTGATCACCGCGGCCTGAGCGGTCCCTGATTCGATGACATCGGTATAGAGCGTGCCTTGGGCCAAAAATGGGAAATCACCCAGTTTGGCGGCTTCTTCCTCGAACACGGCGATGAATTCGGTGCCGATCAACTTGCGCTTGGTTTCCGGATCGGTGATGCCTTTCAACTTTGTCAGAAAGCGCTCCCTGGCATCGATGACGACGATGTTCAAGGCGAATTCGTCGCGCAGATGGCCGATCACCGCGTGTTCATCCTTCCGCAGAAAGCCGTGATCGATGAACATGCAGGTAAGCTTGTCGGGAATCGCCCTGGCAATCAGAATGGCCGTGACGCTCGAATCGACACCCCCCGAGAGCCCCAGCAAGACCCGGCTGCCCCGGGTCGACGCCTTGATCTTTTCGACTTCATCGACGATGAAGGTGGACATGCTCCAAGCGGCTTCACCGTGACAGATCCGGTGGATGAAATTTGCCAACATCTGGTTTCCGGCGTGGGTATGGACGACCTCGGGATGAAACTGGACGCCGAAGATCGGCAGGGCGCGATGATGGAAAGCGGCGATCGGACACCCCTCCGTGGAAGCGTCCTTGAGGAAATCGGGGGGCAGGGCCGCCACGTGATCGCGGTGCGACATGAACACCTGGGACGATCTGTCAACGCCGGCAAACAAAGGCGAGTTGGCATCGTGAATTGTGAGTGTGGCCTTGCCATACTCGCCGGCTTGGGCGGGTTCGACCTTTCCGCCGAAGACGTGCGCGAGCAGTTGCATCCCATAACAGATGCCAAGAATGGGCAAACCCAAGGTGGTGATGATTCCGCCGAGACGTCCGGCATCCGCGAAATCGACGCTCTTGGGACCGCCGCTCAGGATGATGCCGATGATATCTTTGTCTGTGCTGATGGCGCTCGCCACAAGCTCCGCCGACCATAATTCGGCATACACGCCAAGATCCCTGATTCTTCTGGAAATCAGGTGGTTGTACTGACTGCCATAATCGATGACGATGATTTTTTGCATGCGGCCTCCTTGGGCGATAGAAAATAAAAAGAGTATTGAGACCGATTCCCACTACTCCGAAAACGCTCCTAAGAGCGAACCCACATATTTTCGTAGTCCCGGAATTTACGGTTTCGGGGTAGAGACTTTCGATCCATATCATCGATGATATACGATTTTTCTTTATTTTAACGTTTATCACCGGCGAATGCAAGGCATATTCGTTTGTTCGTTTGTTTTCTTGGCAACATCTTACCGATGGCCGCAAGCGTATGTTATAATATAATACTAAACCTAAAAGGAGTGCGTTGTGTGGACAGGAAAATATACAGATTGATCAAGGCTTATGACACCATTGTCATCGCCAGGCACAAAGCTCCCGATCTTGACGCCTATGGCGCCCAGTTCGGTCTTTATTACGCGCTTAAACAAAAGTTTCCCGCAAAACGCATCTATGCCGTCGGCGACACGAACTCCATGAACCTCTTTCAAGAATTGGATAAGGTCACAGACGATCAAATCCGCGGCAGCTTGTACCTCATCGTCGATACCGCGGTCAGGCAGATGCTCGGAGATGACAGGCATACCTTGGCCGCCAAGGTCGTCGTCATCGACCATCACCAAAACGATAGCGACATTTCTCCCCATATACATTATAAGGATACGGAAATGTCCTCCGCCTCGGAGATGATCGTCCGCTTTCTGAATCGCAACAAGATCCCCATCGGCAAGACGGCCGCGAAGCCGCTCTATATGGGTATCGTCGGCGACACCGGCCGCTTCCTCTATGCCTCGGTCAAACCCGACACTTTCCGGATTGCCGCCCAGTTGCTGGCGACCGGTCTCGACCTCGCCCAGATCTATAACTCGCTATACACCGAATCGCTGGCGCTCAAGCAGATGAAGGCGGAATATCTTGCGAGTTTCCAACTCACACCCAACAATGTGGGTTACCGGAAAAACGACAGCGAGTTCCAAATCAGACACAACATCGCCAGCAGCGCCGCCAGCCGGATGCTCGCCAACCAGCTTTCCGGCATCAAGGAAATTCCCATCTGGGCGAATTTCACCGAAGACCAAGAAACAGGGAGAATCCTCTGCGAACTTCGATCACGGGAGATCCCGATCGTCGAAATCGCCAAAAAACACGGAGGCGGCGGACATCTGCTGGCCTGCGGCGCCACGGTTGACACCTGGGCGCAGGCCGATCAGATCCTGACGGAACTCGATCACTTACTGGAGGCTCAAAATGGATAAGCAGTTCATCCTGGACAAGATCCTGGAATATGACAAGATCATCATCCACATGCATATGCGCCCCGATGGCGACTGTTACGGCGCCGGATTTGGCCTGAAAGAAATCATCAAGGAATCTTTTCCCGAGAAGAATGTTTATGTCGTCGGCGAAAGCGCCGATTACGTGAAGTTCATCGGCGAGATCGACGTCATCCCCGACGAGACCTACGAAAACGCGCTCGCGATCGTCGTCGACACCGCCACCAGCGACAGGATCGCCGATCAAAGATACAAACTGGGCAAATTCGTGATCAAGATCGACCACCATCTGCCTGTCGATGATTATGGTGACTATCAGTATGTCGATACGACCCGGCCGGCGACTTCACAGATCATCCTGGAGTTTTGTCTGGAATTCTATAACATCCTCAAACTCAACATGAAGGCGGCGAAAGCGCTCTATACCGGCATCGTCACCGACACCGGCCGGTTCAAGTACCGTTCCGTCAGCGCCGACACCTTCAAAGCGGTCGCCCATCTGCTTGATTTCGGACTTGATTTCGCCGAGGTGTTGGGAAATCTTGATGTGAAGACGGAAAATTTGATGAAACTGCAGGGATATGTCCTGCTCAATTTCGAGAAAACCACGAACGGGGTCGCCTACATCAAGATGAAGCCGGAGATCATCGAGCAGTTCGGCGTCACGCTCGAAGAGGCGACATCGCTCGTCAACGAACTGTCGACGCTTGCGGATTGTCCGGTCTGGATTCTGTTTGCGGAATACGCCAACCAGTTCGTCAGGGCGAGGATCCGGTCCAAAGGACCGGCCATCGACAAATTGGCCAACAAATACGATGGCGGCGGTCATCCGATGGCTTGCGGCGCCAATTTGGGCACCTGGGAAAAGGTGGATGAATTGCTGGCGGACGCGGATCAATTGGTGAGTGAGTACAAAGAGACCCTGTTGACAAGATGACAGGTTGATCGAAGGCGGTTTTTTCGCCTTCTTTTTTTGGAAAAAAACACATGAAAGCGTTTTTTACACGTATCAAATCAAGTGGCAATCTGCTATAATAGGGGCGGTTTCAGGGTTACTGACATCATCCACCTTCCTTGGAGGCGCTATGGAACCTTACTTATTGGCCATCGACTGGAAAACAACGGTTTTCGCAATCGTCGGCGGCCTGGGCATCTTCCTCTTCGGCATCAGCATGATGAGCGAATCACTCAAGAAGCTTGCCGGATCGAAACTGAAAATGATTCTGGAAAAATCGACCAACACACCGCTCAAAGGCATCTTCGTCGGAATCATAATCACCGGCCTGATCCAGTCCTCATCCGCCACCAGCGCCATCGTGGTCGGGTTGGTCCGTGCCGGCTTGATGACTCTGCCGCAGGCGGTGGGCGTCATTTTCGGCGCCAATATCGGTACAACGATCACCTCGGTCTTGATTGGTCTTAAGATTGGCGAATACGCGCTGCCGATCATGTTCGTTGGCAGCATGCTCATCTTCTTCATCAAGAAACGCAAGATCCAGGAGCTCGGCAAGGCGATCCTGGGCTTTGGTATGCTCTTCTACGGTTTGGAGACGATGGGCGGAGCCCTCAAGCAACTCGTCGTCCTGCCGGCTTTCAGCAACATGCTTCTGGAAGTCGCCGAACATCCGATTTTGGGTGTTCTGGTAGGCATCGGCTCGACGATCGTGGTCCAGTCATCCTCGGCCACCATCGGTATCCTCCAGCAACTCTATTCGACCGGCGGCGTGCCTTTGATCGGCGCGATCGCCATTGTTCTCGGCGACAACATCGGCACGACCATCACCTCGGTGATGGCTTCGATCGGCGGTACTTCCGCCGCCAAACGGACCGCCGCGATCCATGTCATGTTCAATGCGATCGGCACCATCATCTTCTTCATCCTGCTGCGGCCTTACTCGCAGCTGATCGCCTGGATGAGTGAAGGCATCTTCGGAGCGGATTACCTGACGGATAAGTTGACCGTCTCGATCGCCCACGTGACGTTCAATGTTCTCACCGTGCTGGTGCTCTACTGGTTCGTCAGACAACTTGTCTGGCTGGTCTCCAAGATCGTGCCTTCCCGCAACGAGATCGAAGTCGACGACGTCGTGCTCGAAGAGCATTTGATCAAGGACTCTCCCGACCTGGCGTTGGAGAACGCCAAAAAAGCGATCATCAACATGGGCAACGTCGCCAGGGGCATGTTCGAATACACCTACAACTACTCTTTTGGCAGCGATCCGAAGAATTTCGAGATGGGCGTCCAGTGCGAGGAGCTTCTCGACGGCATGGACGACAAGATCCATAACTATCTGGTCAAGATCGGCGCCGGCGATCTTGAGGACCGGCAGATCCAGCAACTCGCCAAGGACATCGACACGATCACCGACCTCGAGCGGATCGGCGACCATCTCGACAACATCCTCGAGTTCTTCCAGGAGCGTCACGACAACAAGATGGAACTGCATGAGGAGGCCCGGAAGGACCTGCTCGATCTCTATGAATTTTTGCGCCGGACGCTGAAGGATTCCCTGCAGGCTTACATCGCCAAAGACAAGCAACTGGCCCGCGATGTCAACGTCCGCGAGGACATTCTCGACAAGATGGTGAGGCAGTATCGCAAGAAACACATCAACCGGATCCAAGACCGGGCATGCTCGGAAACCGAGGCCGGATTCTATGTCGACATCCTCTCCAATCTGGAGCGGATCGGCGATCATTGCAACAACATGGTAATAAACGTGCTGAGCGATAATTTCACTCATGACGAGCAATTTTTCTAGTCGTTATGCTTTACAAAAAAATAAAAATATGGTACTTGTATTTGCATAAAGAGTAGTATATAATTATAAGGCATTCCAAGGGTGATTATGTGAACAACCTTAATTTGATGTTCTCGATGGCCATCGATGGCGCTCAACAGACGAAATTCACCGTCCTCGCCACGCGAGAAGACAACCAACTGGTGTTCGTCGATCCGAACCAACAAAGATACCGTTTCCAATTGCGCGAGGATGAGATCCATCTCTTTCGAACGGGAGCGGAGGAACTCGACCTCTTGTTCCAAGCCGGCAAGAAAACCAGCGGAACGGTGAAACTCGAAGGGTTCCAGTTCGTGACGGACGTCCATACACGCAAACTGAAATTGTCGAATGGGGCTTTGTCACTCGAATATGATCTCCTTGACGGCAGCAAGACGCTTTCAAGCCACACATTGAACCTGGCTTGGACCCAAACCAACGGAAGGAACTGACAAAATGGCTGATTGGAACCAACTTTCCATCCTCGAAGCGGCCGAGACGATTCTGGGCGAAAGCACACAACCGATGTCATTCGTCGAATTGTATCAGGCCATCTGCGAAGTCAAGAGCGTGGCCGACGATGACAAGGGCGAACTGATTTCCCAAGTCTACGCCGACTTCATCATCTCCGCCAAATTCGTCTACGTCGGCGACGATCTCTGGGATCTGAAGAGCAGACAATCGATCGATCTCTGGGACAAGGACGGAGCCTTCTACGACGAATTCCCCGATTACAAGGAAGAAATGTCCGAAGATGTGGAAGAGGAACCCGAAGAAGAGGAATACGACGAAGAAGAGGACGAAGAAGCGGAATACGAGGAAGAGGAAGCAGACAAGTACGAAGAGGATCTCGACTTCGACGAATACGATGAAGACGATATCGATTATGACGATTTCGACGATGTGGAAGAAGATTTCGTCGAGGACGAAAGCGAGATCGCGAGCGAAGAAGAAGACGAATACGACGAAGACAAGTACAACGAATACATGGACGATTACGAGAAAATGTACGACGAATAATCGTCATAAGCAATTGCTTTTGCCTTGGGTATTTGTTATAATCTACAAGGGCTCGACAAAAAGAGTTCTCCGCCGGAGGACTCTTTTTTATTTTATACGGGGGTGTTCACATGAAAGTTACCAAATTCATCTTTGTGACCGGCGGCGTCGTCTCCAGCCTTGGCAAAGGCATCACCGCCGCGTCGTTGGGAAGACTCCTCAAGAACCGCGGACTCAGGGTGTTCATGCAGAAATTCGATCCCTACATCAACGTCGATCCGGGCACGATGTCGCCGTATCAGCACGGCGAGGTTTTCGTGACCGACGACGGTGGCGAGACCGACCTCGATCTCGGTCACTACGAGCGGTTCATCGACGAGAACCTGACCAAAAACAGTTCCGTCACCACCGGAAAGATCTATTCCTCGGTCATCGAAAAGGAACGCAAGGGCGACTACCTTGGCGCCACGATCCAAGTCATTCCCCATATCACCAACGAAATCAAATCCCGGCTCGACCTGGTCGCAAGCGAATCCGGCGCCGATGTCGTGATCACCGAGATCGGCGGCACGGTCGGCGACATCGAGTCGCTGCCGTTCTTGGAAGCCATCAGGCAAGCCCGCCGCGATTACGGCTATCACAATACGATGTACATCCATTCCACCCTGATCCCCTACCTCGAAACGACCGGCGAACTCAAAACCAAACCGACGCAGCACAGCGTCAAGGAATTGCGGTCCCTGGGCATCACCCCCGACGTGATCGTGCTGAGGACAAACAAGGAGATCACGAATTCGATGCGCGAGAAGATCGCCCTGTTCTGCGATGTCAAGAAAGAAGCCGTCATCCAGTGCCTGGATGCCAAGATCCTGTACCAGGTGCCGCTCAATCTCAAGGAACAGGGACTCGACGACATCGTCTGCGAGCATCTTGAACTTGAGACGAAACCGGCCGACATGAGCAGGTGGATGAGCCTTGTCGACAAGATCAAACACTTGAAAAGCACGGTCAGGATCGCCTTGGTCGGCAAATACATCTCGCTGCACGACGCCTATCTCTCCGTGACCGAAGCCCTGAAACACGCCGGCTACGAACACGGCGCCAAAATCGAGATCGACTGGATCAATTCCAGCGAACTCACCGCCGACAACATCGACGACGCGCTTGCCATGGCGGACGGCATCCTCGTCCCGGGCGGCTTTGGCTCCCGCGGCATCGACGGCAAGATCCTGGCGATCAAATACGCCCGGGAACACAAAATCCCCTATTTGGGACTGTGTCTGGGCATGCAGCTCGCCGTCATCGAGTTCGCCCGCAACGTCTGCGGCCTCGCCCAGGCGAATTCGACCGAATTCGAACCAGAAACGATCTATAACGTCATCGACTACCTGCCGGAGCAGTATGCCGGCATCCAATTGGGAGGCACGATGCGGCTTGGGCTTTATCGTTGCATCCTGGAACCCGACACCCTTGCCCACAAAGCCTACAAGCGGACCGAGATCAGGGAAAGACACCGGCACCGCTACGAATTCAACAACAAGTTCCGCAAGATCTTCGAGAAAAACGGCTTCGTGTTTTCCGGGATCAATCCGGAAACAAAGCTGGCGGAAATCAGTGAAATCAAGAATCATCCCTGGTTTTTGGCCTGCCAGTTCCACCCCGAATTCCTTTCCCGGCCCGACAAGCCGCATCCGCTGTTTTGCGACTTCATCGGAGCCGTTCTGGCCAATTCGACCGTTCAGCAAACCTGAACGGTTTTTATTTTACTATACGGAGAGTAAAAAATGGGTTTATCCCGAAACACTAGTGATATAATAGAACATGAGGTGATTTTTTATGGAAAAAATCCAAAAGTTTCGCGAAGTGGTCATGAAACGCAAAGCGTATGGCTACATGATGGCGCTTGTCGGCTGGGATTCCCAGACAGAAGCTCCCAGGGACTCGTTTCCCCGGCGCGCCGAGATGATGGGTTTCATGAGCGGCGAGATGTTCAAACTGCTCACGGCCAAGGAGAATGTGGAGTTGATCAACGAACTCGACGCGATGAAGACCGAGCTGGACGATCTCACCGCCCGCGAGGTCAAAAAGGCCAAGAAGGCGATCGACAAGATCGTCAAGATTCCGCAAACTGAGTTCATGGAGTATCAGAAACTTTTGCAGATGGCGCAGATCACGTGGGAAGAGGCGAAGAAAAACGCCGATTACGCCGCCTTCAAGGACACCCTGGGCCAGATTTTCGAATATGAAAAGCGGTTTGTCGCTTATTACGGAATCGACGATCATCCTTACAACATCCTGCTTGACGATTACGAAGAGGGCATGTCGATGAAGGAATACGATGAGTTCTTTGGCGTCCTCAAACGCGATCTCGTCCCCTTTGTCCGGGAATTGCTCGCGAAGACCGGCAACCGCAAAAACGCTGATTTCGTTTTTCGCCACTATCCGGAAGCAGCGCAAAAACAGTTCGCCGAGTATTTGTTGGACGTGTTCAAGTTCGATCGCAACCGCGGCTTGCTCAAGAAAAGCGTCCATCCCTTCACCTGGAACACCTCCCCGACCGATGTCCGGTTGACAACCCGCTATCTCGAGGACTATGCCTTTTCGAGCATCTTCTCGGTCATCCATGAACTCGGACACGCGACCTACGAGCAGCAGATCGACACCAAATGGGACAACACCCTGCTTACCAACGGGACGTCGATGGGCATCCACGAATCGCAATCGCGTTTCTATGAGAACACGATCGGCAGAAGCCTGGCTTTCTGGGAGACGCACTATCCGAAGTTCAGGGAACTCTTTCCCGAACAGACCAAAGACATCACCCTGGAAGACTTCCATAAAGCCATCAACCACGTGGAGGCCTCCCTGATCCGCGTCGAAGCCGACGAACTCACGTATCCTTTGCACATCATGGTGCGTTACGAGATCGAACGGCTGATCATGAACGGCGAGACGAATGTCGACGAGTTGCCCGCGCTGTGGAACGCCAAGATCAAGGAATATCTGGGCATCGAACCCCAAAACGACGCCGAGGGCGTCCTGCAAGACGTCCATTGGAGCGGCGGCATGATCGGCTACTTCCCGACCTATGCTCTCGGAAGCGCCATCGCGGCCCAAATCTATCATCAGATGCAAAAAGAGATCGACATCGACAAGGCCGTCAGAGACAACAAGATGGAACTCATCAACGCCTGGCTGAAAGAGAAGATCCACCAATACGGTTCCTCGAAAACCCCGAAGGAATTGTTGCTGTCGATCACAGGCGAGGAGTTCAATCCCCGTTATTATGTCGACTACCTGAAAGACAAATACGGAAAATTATACCATTAAGGAGATAGGAAGAATGTTGCTGGAAAAACACATCATCGAAAAAATCCTGGACGCCGGGATGGCGACCGGAGCCGATTTTGCGGAGGTGTTCGTCGAGGAGACTTACGCCAACAACCTGCAAATGGTCGGCGGAAACATCGAGAAGGCCGCCAGTTCGCGCGTCTTCGGCGTCGGCATCCGCCTTGCGCAGAAACTCAGAACGGTCTACGGGTACACCAACGAACAAAACCCGCAGGCGATGATCGCCCTCGCGGAGAATCTTGCCAAATCATTCAGCGGTGCGACCATGCAAAGAGTGCCCCTGATGCCGTTCGAACGCGGGATGAAACACCAAGCGAAGATCAACCCGAAAGACGTGACCCAGGCGGAGAAAGTCCAACTGATGAAACGGGCGCACGAAGCCGCCAAAAATTATGATGAAGTGATCCAGCAGGTCAGCATCCGGCTGGGCGACTCCATCCAGGAAGTCATGATCGCGAACTCCGACGGCCGTTTTGTCGGTGAAACCAGGGTCCGCGAGCGGATCTTCATCACCGCGATCGCCCAAAAGGATGGCGTGATGCAGACGGGATCGGAAGGACCGGGAAGCGGCAAAGGCTACGAGTATTTCTTTGAAGACGTCAACATCGAGGACTTTGCAAAGGAAGCCGCCCGGACGGCGAAAACGATGCTTCAGGCGGAAGATTGCCCGAGCGGCACGATGCCGGTCATCATCGACAACAAATTCGGGGGCGTCATCTTCCATGAGGCCTGCGGCCATAGTCTGGAAGCGACCTCCGTCGCCAAGAACGCCTCGGTCTTCTGCGGCAAACTCAATCAGCGCGTCGCATCCGACATCGTCACCGCGATCGACGACGGCACGATCGCAAACGCCTGGGGCTCAGCCAATTACGACGACGAAGGCAATCCCCAGCAAAAACGCGTCCTGATCGAGAAGGGCATTCTCAAGAGCTACATGGTCGATTCCCTGAACTCGCGCCGGATGAACCACATGCCCACCGGTTCCTCACGCCGGGAATCCTACAAGTACGCGCCCACCTCCAGGATGAGCAACACCTATATCGACAACGGTTCTTCGACCCTCGAGGAAATCATCCAAAGCACTCCTTACGGCCTCTACGCCGCGAAAATGGGCGGCGGGTCCGTCAATCCCGGCACCGGCGACTTCAACTTCGCCGTCTCCGAAGGCTATCTGATCAGAGACGGCAAAATCGCCGAAGCGGTCAGGGGCGCCTCCCTGGTCGGCAACGGTGCCGACATCCTGATGAAGATCGACATGGTCGCAAACAACCTCGACCGCGCCCGCGGCATGTGCGGGTCCGTCTCCGGATCGATCCCCGCCGATGTCGGACAACCCGCGGTGCGGGTGTCCGCAATCACCGTCGGCGGCAAGAAAGGGGCGAACTGAGATGAATTACGAGAAACTGTTTGAAGCGGCAAAAGCCAAAGGCTTCACCGATGTCCAGGTCCACATGACCGACAACCGCGATCTCAGCATCGAGGTTTTCGAGGGCGAACTGGAAAAATACGAGATCGCTGATTTTTCCTCCCTGACGATCAGGGGTCTTTATAACAAAAAAATCGCCTCCTATGTCACCGAAGTCATGGACGATGAGGCGATCCCCGGAATCATCGACAAACTCCTGCAAAACGCCCAGGTCATCGATTCGCTCGATGAGGCGATCATCTATGCCGGCGACGAGCGCTATGAAACACTTGAAGACCTCTTCAATCAGGATCTGGGCGAACTCGACGTCGCAATCAAGATCGACATCGCGAAAAAACTCGATGCGCTGCTCAAGGCGAAAGATCCCCGGATCACCTTCGTCGAGAGCTTCTACTCCGAATCGACCAGGTCCGTCCTTCTGCAAAACACCAAGGGCTTGAAACTCCAGGACAAGGCCAACTCGGCCGTTTTCGGCGGATCGGTGATCGTCAAGGATGATAACGACCAACGGACGGCTTTCGACCTCGTCATCAGCAACGATTTCCGCGATTTCGCGCTCGAACAGCTCGCCGAGGACATCGTCAGCCACGCCGTCAAATCCCTGGGAGCCAAACCCGTGCCTTCGCAAGCCTATGAGATCGTCTTCGACAGAACCGCCTTCGCGACACTGATGTCGGCGTTTCAAGGCGTCTTCTCCGCCGACAATGTCCAAAAGGGCATGTCCCTCCTCAAAGGCCGTCTCGGCACCGTCGTCGGTTCCCCCAGCGTGACGATCGTCGATGACCCCTTCCTGAAGAAGAGCAGCCGCAGCCGCTCATTCGACGACGAGGGCGTGGCCACCAAGTACAAGGAACTGATCAAGGAAGGTGTCCTCAACACCTATCTGCACAATCTGATGACCGCCAACAAGGACGGCGTCAAGTCGACCGGCAACGCCTTTTCCGGCGCCATCGCGCCGGTGAACCTCAAAGTGCTTGAGGGAGGCAAGACGCAGGCTGAATTGATCGGCGCCGTCACCGACGGACTCTTCATCACCGACGTCCAGGGCGCGCATGCCGGCGCCAACCCGATCAGCGGCGACTTCTCGCTGCAGGCGATGGGCTTTGTGATCGAAAACGGCGTCTTGGGAAAACCGGTGGCACTGATCACGGTCGCCGGGAACTTCCTCGAGTTGTTGAAAAACGTCATCGAGGTCGCCTCCGATAGCAAGATCACTTATTATGGAATCACGACCCCCAGCGTCCGTGTGGGCAAGATGCCGGTTTCCGGAATCTGACAAATCAAGCCGAGCGATCGGCTTTTTTTGTCGGCCTTGAAAATCGTCTTTGGTTGTGATAATCTTGATTTGACCACGACACCGCCTAAGGGAGAGTTTATGAACGAAAATCCGAATCTCATCAGCATCGGCAAAAAGAGTTTTGTAAGTGTCGTCATCATCCTGTTTCTCCTGATGCTCGTCGCCGGCGTCATGACCCTGACGATCCCGGCAGGGGAGTATCTTCGGGACGCGGGGGACGCGATCATTCCCGGAAGTTTCACCTATCTTCCGGAGGGCGTCTACATTCCCGTCTGGAAATGGTTCCTCGCGCCCTTCCTCGTGCTGGGCACCAAGGATGCCGTGATGCTGATCATGATCTCCGTATTCCTCCTGATCCTCGGCGGCACCTTCACGGTCATGGAAAAGACCGACGGGATCAAGGTGATGCTCAAGAAACTGATCGCCAGATACAAAAACCGCAAATACACGCTCCTTAGGCTCGTGATCCTCGTGTTCATGGTGTTCGGCGCCTTCTTCGGCATCTTCGAGGAATCGGTCGCGCTTTTGCCGATCATGATCCTCTTGTCACTCTCGCTGGGATTCGATACGATGGTCGGGATCTCGATCTGTCTCCTCGCCGCCGGTTTCGGCTTTGCGAGCGCACTCACGAACCCCTTCTCGGTCGGGATCGCCTCGACGATCGCCGGCGTCAACATCATGAGTGGATTTTTCTTCCGCTTCGGCGTCTTCGCCCTGATGTATTTCCTGCTTTCCACTTTCGTCGTCCGCTATGCGAAAAAGCTCGAAGCCAATCCGCAAGCCTCACCGACCTACGAGGAAGACCAAAAGAAGACCAGGAATTTCACCGCGCTCGCGGAACTGAATTACCAAAACGAAAACTTGATCTTCAAGTCGTATCTCATCATGTTCGCCAGCGTGCTCCTGATCATCATCGTGAGCAGCGTGCTTGAACTTTTGGATATCGTGTCGATCCCGACGATCCCGGTGATGGCAATCGCCTTCCTGGCGGGCGGACTGATCGCGGGAAGTTTGATCACCGGCAGTTTCCAAAAAACGGCGAGGATGTTTCTGAAAGGCGTGCTTTCCGTGGCGCCGGCGATCGTGCTGATCCTGATGGCCGCCAGCGTCAAATACATCATCTCCGAGGGCAAGGTCATCGATTCGATCCTCAACTATCTCGCGGGCATCCTGGTCGGCCAGTCGCCGATCGTCGGTGTCCTGATGATCTACGCGTTGGTCTTGTTTCTGCAATTCTTCATCGGGTCGGCGTCGGCGAAGGCCTATCTGATCATGCCGCTCATCGTGCCTTTGGTTTCCCTGATCGGCGTCAGCCGGGAACTGTCC
The DNA here is from genome assembly GCA_937958685.1 of uncultured Caryophanales bacterium. Classification (GTDB taxonomy): domain Bacteria; phylum Bacillota_I; class Bacilli_A; order Izemoplasmatales; family Hujiaoplasmataceae; genus JAAYZB01. The sequence continues at coordinate 13,333 of CALGNF010000032.1, read as the reverse complement.
ATCCTCGCCTTCGTCTTCGGCGATGGCTACACCAACGTCATTTTCCCCACGAACGCGGTGTTGTTGATCGGGCTTTCGATCGCTTCCGTCAGCTATGCCAAGTGGTTCCGTTTCACCTGGAAACTGCAACTCATCACGCTTTTGCTCACGATCATTCTGCTCATCGGCGCGCATTTTTCCGGCTACTAAAGTATGATTCTTTGGTGATTAACCTTTACTTTTGGAGGCCGATTTTGTATAATCAAACATGGTTGAAAACCTCGGAGGATAACATATATGAGTCTCGTATCTGTGGAACAAATGCTAAGAAAAGCCTATGAAGAAGGTTACGCCGTCGGCCAGTTCAACATCAACAATCTCGAATGGACGAAAGCGATCCTGCTCACCGCCGAAGAAATGCGTTCGCCGGTGATCCTGGGCGTTTCCGAAGGCGCCGCCAAATACATGTGCGGCTACAAGGTCGTCGCCGAAATGGTGAAGGCGATGATTGAAAGTCTGAACATCACCGTTCCCGTCGCCCTGCATACCGACCACGGCAGCTACGAAGGCGCTTTCAAGGCCATCGAGGCCGGCTTCACCTCGATCATGTTCGATGGTTCGCACTATCCGATCGAGGAAAACATCGCCAAAACCAAAGAACTTGTCGCCTTGACCAAAAAGCACGGCCTCTCGATCGAGGCGGAAGTCGGCGCCATTGGCGGCGAGGAAGACGGCGTCATCGGCGGCGGCGAGATCGCCGACCCCGAAGACTGCAAACGCATCGCCGACCTCGGCGTCACGATCCTGGCGGCCGGCATCGGCAATATCCACGGAAAGTACCCGGAAAACTGGGGCGGTCTCAATTTCCCCGTTCTTCAGAAAATCAACGAGATCACCAAGGGCGTGCCCTTGGTGCTCCATGGCGGCACCGGCATCCCCGCCGACATGATCAGAAAAGCGATCTCGATGGGTGTTGCCAAGATCAACGTCAACACCGAATGCCAACTGGTCTTCGCCGCCGCGACCAGAAGGTATATCGAAGAAGGCAAGGATCTGCAGGGGAAGGGATTCGATCCCCGCAAACTGCTCGCGCCGGGTGTCGAGGCGATCAAGAACGCCGTTCGCGAAAAGATCCAGCTCTTCGGTTCCGCAAACAAAGCCTGATTGGCAAAAACCGCAGCCAAGCTGTGGTTTTTCTTTACCGGACCCACCAAGGAGACGATCCATATGGAGCAACTCATCAAGGAATTCATCGCCTGGAACAAGGAAAACGCCGCATTCTACTCGGAACTAAAGGAACACGATTCCTGTCTTTACCACCGGTTCAAACCGGTCTACGAGGTCCTTGGGCACCTGGAGTCGGAAATCACCGCCGGCACCCTGGCCGCCAGCGACGACCTTGACCGCATCTTCGCCGTCGGGATGGAATATCTCAACGAACAGTTCCAAACCGTCAGACTGTATCTCGAGAACAATTTCCAAGGCGATTTGCACGCGCTGCTCCACTACGACCTGATCATCAACGCGCTGCTTTATGTCGAGGATCTCCGCTATGAGCTGATCGAGCAGAAGATCAACGCCGACGAGGCCGCCCTCGGCAAGCTCGTCGAGGAGCTGGAAACACTTCTGGAAACCAAGAACACCATTCCCAAGAACATCAAGATCTACGTCGACGACGTCGTCTTCCGGGCGATCGGCGACAAGAAATTCACCTTCAACGGCATCATCGACATCTTCGCAAGCATCGCCGACACCCTCGGACTCGACCTTGACGAGGAAGAGGAAGTGCTGCTCGGGAAGGACATCTAAGGAGAACCCATGAACAGAAAAGAATATCTGATCACCCTGATCACCGTCATCGTCCTGTCCGTCGCCCTCGCGGTCACGAACGCCATCTGGAACTACATTGAGAACTGGCTGTATTTGATCATCATCTACATGGTCGCCTACATGTACCTCCGCTACCGGCTGAGTTCGCCTTTGCAAATGTTTTCGACCAAATTCAACATGCTCGTCGACTACGACCTGGAGATCGAGGAAGCGGAGCAATTTGCCCAAAAGGCCTTTGACAACGCTCCGACCAGGAACATCAAGAGCCTGTACGCGATGTATCTTGGCATGGCCAAATACTATAACGGCAAATACGAAGAGGCGATCAAGGAGATGCACCTGATCGATCTCAAGCGCCTGAATCCGGTCTACCACATCCTGGTGTTCGCTTTTTCGGCCTATGCCGCCTTCGAGCTGGGCGACGACGAGGAGTTCTCGACCAATCTGGAACGGATCAAAAGCGCCGAACCGAGACTGACCGCCAGATACAAGGCTTTTGTGGCCTCGTACATCCATCTGCTGAGTGCGATGCAAAACGTCGATACCGACTTGGAAGGCTACAAGGCGGCGATCGAAACCCATTTCGGCAAGCATGACGGCTATATTTCCACGAAACTCATCTACAATTACCGGATGGCGCTTTATCATGAAAAAGCCGGCGACACGCTTGAGGCGGACAAATGCCTGGCCTTCGTGATTGCCAACGGCAAAAACCATCACATGGTCCAACGGTCGCGGGAAAGATTCCGTGACTTGGTCAATGTCGAAGACTATGTCTACGATTACGAGGCCGAACAGGCGAAACTCCAACAAAACAAGTTGGAGACCAGCGAAACCGTCGAGAACATTTCCGATATCGAGGAAGTGGAGACGGTTGATCAAGAGAGCGAAACCGATACAGAACCGGAAGAAACCGACATCGACAGATAAAGGAAGACCGCATCGCTTTCTTTGGTTGATCCATCGTCCCTACGGCATTGCTTGCGCACGGGGAGACAGACCATGATCATGAAGGACCAGAACGTTTCTGGTCCTTTCTATACAAAACAGGAAAAAAACGGAGCGCCAACAATAAAAGGGACGCCGTGATCTCTAGAAGAAACAAGCCGGCGTTTATTTTGGCGGATGTTCAGAAAATGGGAATTGGTTTCTTGAAAGACCAAGAACTGCCAAGACGCAAATACCCGGCAGAACCGGCTATGGCTGAATACGATCAGGCGTTTCGTGAGTTGGCAAAATCAGGTGACATAGAGTTAAGTCGCGGGAAATCAAAAGGCCTTGGTTTCATGTCGCCAAGACCTTTTCTTTTATTTTGCCCGCTGCCGCATCGTCGGGAAGAGCAGCACGTCCCTGATCGAGGGATTGCCGGTCAAAAGCATCACCAAGCGGTCGATGCCGATGCCGATGCCGCCGGCGGGAGGCATCCCGTATTCAAGCGCCTCGACGAAATCGGCGTCCATCTCGTTGGCCTCCTCGTTGCCGAGCGCCTTTTCTTTGAGTTGGTTCAGGAACCGTTCCTTCTGGTCGAGCGGATCATTGAGTTCGGTATAGGCGTTGGCGTATTCCCTGCCCCCGATGAAGAGTTCGAACCTTTGCGTGAAGCGGGGATCGCCGGGCTCTTTTTTTGTCAGCGGCGAGACCTCGATCGGATATCCATGGACAAATGTCGGCTGGATGAGTTCCTTCTCGCAGAAATTCTCGAAGAAGAGGTTGACGATGTGGCCGACGGAGGTCATATGCTTCTCGACCGGCAGTTTGTGGGAGAGGGCGTGAGCTTTCGCTTCCTCAAAATCGGTGATCTTGCGGAAGTCGATGCCGGTCTTTTCTTGGATCAGATCGAGCATGTGCGCGCGTTTCCAACCGCGCGCAAGCCTGATTTCCTCGCCTTCGAAGGTCACTGTGGTCGTACCGATCGTCGCTTGCGCGACCTCGGCGATCAACTCCTCGCACAGATCCATCATGCCCTCGAGATCACTGTAGGCAAGATAAAGCTCGATGGTCGTGAATTCCGGATTGTGCTTGGTGTCCATGCCCTCGTTGCGGAAGAGACGGCCGATCTCGTAGACACAGTCGAAACCGCCGACAAGCAGGCGTTTGAGGTAGAGCTCGGGAGCGATGCGCAGATAGAACGGCATGTCGAGGGTGTTGTGGTGCGTCGTGAACGGCCGGGCGTTCGCGCCGCCCAAAATCGGATGCAACACCGGAGTCTCGACCTCGAGATAGCCCTTGGCATTCAGATGGTCGCGCAGCTTTTGGATGATCTTGGAGCGCAGGACGAACGTCGCCATGGACTTGTCGTTCATGATCAGGTCGAGATAACGGCGGCGATAGCGTTCCTCGACATCGACCAGACCGTGGAATTTCTCCGGCAGCGGCCGGAGCGCCTTGACGAGATGGAGGTAATTGGTGACCTTGAGCGACAACTCCCCGGTATTGGTGATCATCGCCGTGCCATGCACGGCCACGATATCCCCGATGTCTCCCGAAGTGAAGAGTTCATATTGTTCGTCGCCGACCACATCTTGCCTGATGTAGAGTTGCAATTGCCCGTACTGGTCCTGGATATGTTCGAAGCCGGCCTTGCCCTTGATCCTTCTCGTCATGATCCTGCCGGCGATCCGGACGATTTCCGGATTGGGCAGATCATGGAGCTCTTCCTTGGAAAAGCGCGAAAAAGCCGCTTTGAAGGTTTCGGTGTTGTGGGTCCGGTCGAAACGGTCTCCAAACGGATCGATGCCTTTTTCTTTTAAGGCCGCTGCTTTTTCTCTTCTGACGAGTTCTTGTTCGGTAAGACGGTCATCCATACGCGGTCTACTCCTGTTCTCTGATAAAACCGGTGGCCTGTTCGATCAGTTCCAGATTCTTGTACATGATTGAAAGATAGTCCTCACCTTTGTCCCTGTCGGCTTTGGTCAGGGTCTGGAGGATGTCGTATTCCAGTTTGACGGGATCAAGTTCCAAAGCGACCAGCGAGGAAAACACGGCGTTTGACAGCGGCGAAGTGACGTTGCGCTCATAGATGATATGCCGGATATCGTTGGCAACAGCTTCGGCGACGATCGCTTCCTTCTCGGCCGTGGTGAACTGTTCGGTTTCCTCGTGATATCCCGGCGAGATCGAACAATAATGAAGTCCGTAATCCTCATGCAGGTAGCCGTAGATGTTCGTCGAGGTCATGATCGGTTTGGTCTGGGCGGCGATGACCGCCTGGAAAGCGGATCCGAGATCGTCAAGATCCGCGATCAGCAATTCATAGTTGGCGGTGATGGTTTCCGAGTGCTCCGCATATTTGGCCACGAGTTTGTCATACACAAGCCTGGCGGCATCACTGACCCGCAGCGGACTGATCCAGAAATGGGGATCGTAGCCAAGCATGCTATGGGGCTCGTCTTCCTCCTCTTCTTCTTCGTGACTGTGGTCATGGACCTGGCCGAGGATGAAGGTGATGTAATCGGGCTGATCCTCGAGTTTCACGAGCTCGACGTCTTTGTTTCTAAAGATGCTGTTGATCTGGAGGTCGATATATTGGTCATAATTCGCGCCGACATAAAACAGGAAGTCAGCCTTGGTCATCGCGATGATCTCTTTCGGAGACCAGTCGATGGAACTGCTGTGAGAAGTGACTCCGGGAACGATCCCGACAGTGTAGGGGGTGTCCTGGAACAGGCGTTCGACGACATATTCCATCGGATAGACGGTCACGAAGACTTCGTGCTCGATGGTCGTGTCGGCACAGCCGAGAGCGGTGAACGACAGGATGAGGGCAATGATCGCAAGCAACAATTTTCGCATGGGCATGTCTCCTAACACATCAGATAAGGGTTTTTTCCTGAACGATTTCGTATAATGAAGCGGCTTTTTCCTTGGCGGAAGGCATCGCAAGGTCCAAGACCTTGATCGTGACTTCCTTGCTTTGGTATATGATCGTCACGAGATCGCCGGGGTTCACCGGCTGGCTCGGTTTGGCAACGCGCCCGTTCACCAGGACCTTGGCGGTGAGCGCCACTTCCTTGGCGACAACGCGCCTCTTGAAAATACGGGACACCTTGAGAAACTTGTCAAGTCGCATGGAAGCCTCCTGTGGAATAAGGGATACCTGCCGGTATCCCCTGACTTCGTGAAAGCCTAGGCTTTGTCTGCGGGCTCCGTTTCCTTGGGAGCCTCCGCGGGTGAAACCGTTTCTTTGGCGGGAGTTTCCAGGATGTCGTCCCAACGGGAAAGCCGGCCGCTTCCCACGATCTCGTCGATATCCTCTTTCGTCAAGGTCTCGACTTCGAGGAGATAATGGGAGATCTTCTTGAGCAGGTCGTTGTGGTCGATGAGAACCTTGCGGGCTTTTTCGTAGCATTCATGGATGATGCCCCTGACTTCCCGGTCGATCTCGGTGGCGATCGCCTCGGAGAAGTTCTTGTCCTTACCGTAGTCGCGGCCGAGGAAAACAGCGCCGGTATTTTGCTCATAGGTGACCGGCCCGAGGTTCTCGGACATGCCGTATTCGGTGATCATCGAACGCGCCAGGGCGGTCGCCCGCTGGAGATCGTTGTGGGCGCCGGTCGAGATTTCCTGGAAGGTCACCTCTTCGGCGACCCGTCCGCCCAAGAGACCGGTGATGATCTCGAGAAGATTCTGTTTGGTCCTAAGGAAGGCCTGTTCCTCTTCCGGCAGCATCAAGTTATACCCGCCGGCCTGGCCTCTGGGGATGATCGTGACTTTGTGGACGATGTTGGCGCTTTTGAGCTTGAGGCCGATGACCGCATGGCCAGCCTCATGGATGGCGATGATCTCGCGCTCTTTTTTGCTGAAGACGCGGGACTTCTTCGCCGGGCCCATCATCACTCTGTCGACGGCCTCGTCGATATGCGACATGTCGATCTCTTTCTTGTTTTCCCGGGCGGCGAGCAACGCGGCCTCGTTCATCAGATTCTCGAGATCGGCGCCGGTGAAGCCGGGCGTGCGCCTGGCGATTTCCTCGAAGGTGACTTTTTCGTTGATCTTCTTCTTGCGGGAGTGGACTTTGAGGATCTCCACCCGGCCCTTGACGTCGGGAACACCGACATAGACCTGGCGGTCGAAGCGGCCGGGACGCATCAAAGCGGGATCCAGGATATCGACGCGGTTGGTCGCGGCGACGACGATGACGCCGGAATTGTGGCCGAAACCGTCCATTTCCACGAGCAGCTGGTTGAGCGTCTGCTCGCGTTCGTCGTGACCGCCGCCCAGGCCTGTGCCTCGTTGCCGGCCGACGGCGTCGATCTCATCGATGAAAAGGATACAAGGTGCATTCTGCTTGGCGGTCTTGAACATGTCGCGGACACGGCTCGCGCCGACGCCGACGAACATTTCCAAAAAGTCGGAACCGCTGACGAAATAGAACGGCACGTTCGCCTCGCCGGCGACCGCCCTGGCGATCAGGGTCTTGCCGGTTCCCGGAGGGCCGACCAGCAGGACGCCCTTGGGGATCCTGGCGCCGAGTTCCATGTATTTCTTGGGCGACTTGAGAAAGTCGATGATTTCCTTGAGTTCTTCCTTTTCCTCATCGCAACCGGCGACATCGGCGAACGTCGTCTTTTGGTTCTTGCTTAAGGAAGCGCGGCTCTTGCCGAAGTCGAACGCCTGTTTGTTGGCATTCGTGCCGCCGCGCATCATGAAGACAAGCATGATGACGATACCGGCGACAAGCACGATCGGGAAGAGGATGTTGATCCAGCTGTAGGTGGCCGCAGGAACGAAGAGATAGGTGACGTTGTTGTTGGGATTGGCGTCGGTGTTGAGTTCACGGATGATGTCGACGAGATGGTTGAGCTCATCCTCGTTGGCCAGATAGACGATATATTCGAGAACGCTGTCGTCGCTCGTCACGAGCCTGCCGGTGAGGCGGTAGCCGCCGTAATTGCTTTCGCCGGTGAGCGGCGTCGCCGTGACACTGACGACACCCTGGTTCCTGAGGACGGACTCGAATTGGTCATTGCGCAGTTCGACGGGGGCGTTCGCCTTGTTGAAGTTGAGGATGATCGCGATCGCCAGGATGACCAAAAGCGCGATCATCAGGAAATGAGACGCGCGATTGGGTACGGGTTTTTTGGTTGTCTTTGGGTTTTCTGCCATGGTGGTCTCCTAGATCACTTCTTGTATACGGACGGTTTCAAGACGCCGACATACGGAAGATTGCGGTACATCTCGTCGTAATCAAGGCCAAAGCCGACGACGAATTCCTTGGGAATCGTCTTGCCGATATATTTGGGGATGAATTCCACGCAGCGTCCCGCCGGTTTGTCGAGCAGGGTGACGACCTCGACGCTCTTGGCGCCGCGGTAAAGCAGGAGTTTGCGGACGACATCGATCGTCTTGGCGGTATCGACGATATCCTCGGCGATGATGACGTCCTTGTTCAACACGGGATTGTCAAGGTCCTTGGTGATCTTGACGTCGCCGCTGGAGGCGACGCCGCCGTGATAGCTGGCGACACCCATCAGATCGATCTCGCAGTAAAGGTCGATATGTTTCATCAGCTCGCTCATGAACGGCATGCAGCCTTTCAAGAGCCCGATGATGAGTGGACGCTTACCGTGATAATCTTCGGTGATCGCTTCGCCAAGGGTTTGACAGATCTCCACGATCTCTTCCTCGGAAACGAGGATCTTTTCAATATCTTTTTCCAGCATGTCAGTTTCCTTTCTGATAACAAAGGCAAATTTTCTTTGTTCCCCGGACCGTTGGCGCGACATAGTAGCCGGGGATCCACAACAGCTGCCCGTTCTTGGCAAAAACCAGAGGCAGGCGGTCCCGATCGGCGTGCGGCACCCGCTTTTCACTCAGGAACGTCTTGAGTTTCTTGGTGCCGTATGGCAGGGTGATCCGGTCTCCCGCCCGGCGGTTTCTGATTGCAAGCGGGAAGATGAAATCTAAATCATTATACCATAATTCAAGCGATTTTCCATGTAAATTAGCAGTATTTTCGCCCGCGGCGATAATATCGCCGGTGGGCAGAACGAGTTTCTCCGGGCCATCAAGAACGCAATCATACTCGGGGTAAGTTGGCAATTTTCGGTAAAACAGCAGCTCATCATAACTCTTGAGGACTTTCAATGATTCGGCGATATCGAGTTCCAGCCTGGTTTTATGGGAGCCAATCAGCAGGATGAGGCTTGCCAACTGGGTGAAGGAGACCTCGATGTTGGCGCCGCCCAGCCTTTCGATCACGGCGATCAGCACGTACCTTTGCACGATTCGATCCGTGTTTCTGAGCGCGGCGATGGCGACTTCGGCCTCTCCTTCGGCGAATTTGACATGGGCGGCGACGAAGGCGTCCGCCTGTTTGCGCAGATGCTCGTCCGCCTCTTGGATGTAGGTCGAGAACTGGCTGAACTTTTCCGGATATTGCGGATTTTCCGCCTGCAGGAAGGGAAGCAAATGATGCCGGATCCGGTTTCGCGTATAGTCGTCCTCTAGATTGGACGCATCTTCCCGGTAGTCGATGTCCTCCTGCTTTTGGTAATTTTCGATTTCTGCCCGCGAAACGGAAAGCAACGGCCTGATCAGGGTGACGCCTTCAAACTGCAGTTGTTCCCTGATTCCCCCATAACCGGCAAACGAACTGCCGCGGACAAGCCGCATCAGCACGGTTTCGACAAGATCGTCCGCATGGTGGGCCAGCACGATCTTATCGGCTTTGTGTTTTCTTGCCATCGCTAGGAAAAAAGCAAGCCTGGCCTTGCGGGAGACGGTATGGAAGTTGGCGTTGCCGTCATGATGATAGTCGAATTCCTCGTACTCCAGATTGAGCTTGGCCGCGGTCTCGCGGACAAAAGCGGCATCGCTGGCGGATGCTTGACGTTTGTGATGATTGACGTGACAAACGATGATCGTCAAAGCGTATTCGATATTGAGTTTTACGAGAAGATCGAGCAGCACCATCGAATCGATGCCGCCGCTGACGGCGACGATCAGACGGTCGTTCTTGTGGAGCAGATCGAGATTGAGAAGCATGAAAGCCTCGCTTTCGCCATATCGGGATACGGACAATGATAACAGATTCACGTGATGTTATTGTGGATTTTTATTGTCGGTATCGGCGGGATGGTCGTCTATGTGATATAATATGAGGCGATGTTTGGGAGGTGTGATGATGAAAGATGTGATCCTGGCGAGCAATTCGCCCAGAAGAAGGGAATTGTTCGATTTTCTGGGTGTCAAATATCAGGTGATCACCAGCAACATCGAGGAGACCATCGATCCCGGTCTGCTTCCCGAGGAACAGGCGATGGAACTCGCGTTTCAGAAGGCGGCCTCGGTGTTCAAGGACCACAAGGACAAGATCGTCATGGGTTTCGACACCTTGGTCTACACCGAAACGTGCGTCTTTGGCAAGCCCAAAGACCAAGAGGATGCGAAGCGGATGCTCACGATTCTCTCCGGTAACACCCATCTGGTGGTGACCGGCGTCGCGATCTTGACAAGGGAGGTCTCGCACTCGTTCTCTTCGAAGACCGCGGTGACGTTCTATCCGTTGTCCGCGGCGGAGATCGAGAAGTATGTGGCGACCGGCGAGCCGATGGACAAGGCGGGAGCCTATGCCGTCCAAGGTTATGGCGCCCGGTTCGTGGAACGCATCGAGGGCGACTATTTCACGGTCATGGGGATGCCGGTGTCGCGGATCTATCAGGAATTCAAGAAGTTGGATATCAATCTGTAAAGCCCGTCGGGGCTTTTTTATTTGACTTCGGCGATGACGGCATTCTTGACGATGTCGACGACCCGGTCGTCGAAGATGCCGGGCAGGATGTGGTCGGCACGCAGCTCCGGAACGGGGATCATGCCTGCAAGCGCTTTGCAGGCTGCCAGTTTCATACCCTCGGTCACCGTCTTCGCCCTGGCTTCGAGCAAGCCTTTCATCAGACCGGGAAAGACAAGGACGTTGTTGATCTGGTTGGGAAAGTCGCTGCGGCCGGTGCCGATGATCGCGGCGCCGCCGGCGTGAGCCAGCAGGGGATCGATCTCGGGAGTTGGATTGGCAAGCGCAAAGATGACGGGATCCGGGGCCATCGATGCGACCATTTTCGCACTCAAAAGATTGGGGGCGCTAACGCCGACAAACAGGTCACGCCCTTTGAGCAGATCGGCAAGGGAGTCGATACCCCTCTCGGGATTGTCGATGATGCCGTGTTCGATCAACTCCCTGATCACGAAATCATACCTTTCATATTTGTCGAAACTGAGGACGCCGTCTTTGTTGTAGGCGACGATCGAACCGACGCCGATTTTCTTGAGCATCCGCATGACGCTGTTGCCGGCGGCGCCAGTGCCGCAGACGACAGCCCTGACGTCTTTCAAAGGCCGCTTGAGCAACCGGTAGGCGTTGATGACCGCGGCGCCGACGACGATCGCCGTCCCATGCTGGTCGTCGTGAAACACCGGGATGGGTAACTCTTCTTGCAAGATGCGTTCGATCATGACGCATTTCGGCGCCGCAATGTCCTCGAGCATGATCGCCGCGAAGGTGGGCGCGATCGTCTTGACGGCCTTGATGATCTCAATCTCGTCCTGGGTATCGAGCGTGATCGGGAACGCCTCGATGCCGGCGAACTTATAGAGCAGGGCGGCCTTGCCCTCCATCACCGGTAGGGCGGCGAGGGCGCCAATGTTGCCAAGACCAAGCACCGCACTGCCATCAGTGACGATGGCGACGACGCGGGATTTTAAAGTATATTCAAATGCCAAATCGCCGTTTCTGGCGATTTCCAGGCAAGGTTCCGCAACCCCTGGAGTGTATGCCAAAAGCAGGTCGTCGTTGTTTGATAGCGGCGCGTGCGGTCTCACCGTCAACTTGCCACGATACTTTTTGTGATATGCCAATGCGGCAGAAAGTTTCTCGCTCATTTGCCTTCTCCTATCCATGCCTCATACTAAGATTATACCACGAATCAAGTCCTCATCACGCGGAAAAAACACCGGTTTTTGGATTTGTCGCTTGCCTTGCTTTTTTCCTTGCATTTTGAATTGATGTTTGATATAATACGCTTGCTGAAAACTTACTATGATGAAAACACGTCATGGCAGAAGGAGAAACCAACGATGAAAAAAGGAATCCATCCCAAGTATCACAAGGTAACTGTTACCTGCACCACTTGCGGAAATACGTTTGAAACCGGTACGACTGCGAAGGACATCAAAGTTGATACCTGCTCGAATTGTCATCCTTTCTATACCGGCAAACAGAAATTCATAGCGGCAGCCGGCAGAATCGACAAATTCAACAAGCGTTACAACATCAACGAAAACCAAGGCAAATAAACAGAAAAAGAGCCATAGGATATGGCTTTTTTTATGCCCGTTTTGTATAATGTTTTTAGGACAGAAGGGGGTCGTGGAAGTGTATATCAACCAGAAAGAGGGCTGGATCGAACTGATCACCGGCCCGATGTTCGCCGGCAAGACGGAAGAACTTATCCGCCGGGTCAGGCGTCTCGAATACGCCAAGCAGAACATCATCGTCTTCAAACCGCTGATCGATACCCGCTATGCGAACGACGAGATCGTCTCGCACAACAACAACCGGACCAAATCGATCACCATCGCCAAAGCCAGGGAGATCATGGAATATGTGAGCGAGGAGACGGACGTCGTCGCGATCGACGAGGTGCAATTCCTGGACGAGGACGTGATCGCGATCTGCGAGTATCTCGCCGACAGGGGTATCCGGGTGATCGTTTCCGGCCTGGATCGCAATTTCCGCGGTGAGCCGTTCTCCTTCATGCCGAAACTAATGGCGCTCGCCGAATTCGTGACCAAACTCTCGGCGATCTGTGTCCAATGCAACACCCCCGCCACCCGCACCCAGCGGATCATCAACGGCAAACCCGCCAATTACGACGATCCGATCATCCTTGTCGGCGCCAAGGATTCCTACGAGGCCAGATGCCGCCATTGCCATGAAGTGCCCGGAAAACCCAAGACCTATGACCGCCTCGACTGATATAGAGCATCTCCGCTTCATGAAAGCGGCGCTCCAGGAGGCAAACAAGGCAGCCGCCAAGGACGAGGTCCCCGTCGGCTGCGTCATCGTCAAAGCCGGCAAGATCATCGCCAGAGGCCACAACCAGCGCGAGGCAAGACAAAGCGCGTTGGCCCACGCCGAACTGATTGCGATCGCCAAAGCCCAAAGAAAAGTCGGCAGCTGGCGTTTGGAGGACACCACCATCTACGTGACGCTCGAGCCGTGCGCGATGTGCGCCGGCGCGATCATCCAGGCCCGGATCCCCAGACTCGTCTACGGCGCCAAGGAGCCGAAATTCGGCGCGCACGCCTCGGTATTGAATCTCTTCGGGTATCCGTTCAACCATCGGGTAGAAGTCGAAACCGGAATCATGGAAACAGAAATCAGCACGCTGATGAAGACGTTTTTCCGCAGGTTGCGGGACTGATTCCGCTCGCAACTTCAGTGCTGATATGATATAATGATTACGGAATCTCCTATGAAGCATAGATCGGAAGAGCACACGTCTGAACTCCAGTCACCGAATACGAT
>CALGNF010000031.1 GCA_937958685.1 uncultured Caryophanales bacterium | reverse complement strand
ACCACCGAGATCTACACTCTTTCCCTACACGACGCTCTTCCGATCTATCTCGATGGTCATCGTCATCAGTTTGGGCACCGCCCTCAGCGCGATCTTCTTTTCCCGGGCCAAGGCCACGGGTTCGATCTACACCTATCTGTTCGGGTCGATCCTGACCGTGAACAACTACTATCTCTACGCCATCATCATCACCGCGGCGCTCGTCGGTCTGCTCTTCATTCTCTTTGGCAGGCAGATCATCGCGGTGAGTTTCGATGAGACCAGCGCCAAGTTCCTCGGCATCAACGTCAATTACTTTCAGATCATCTTCATGGTGACGCTGTCGGTCGTGGTCTCGGTCATGCTCGAGAGCGCCGGCGTCTTGCTCATCTCTTCGATGATGATCATCCCGGTGGCGGCCGGCATGAAGCTCGGGTGGAGCTTCAAGTCGACGTTCATCATCGCCGTTGTCTTTTCCGAGTTGTCCGTCTTTTTCGGCCTCTGGCTCGCCTATTCGCTCAAGATTCCGAGCGGCGCGGCGATCGTTTCGATCAACATCTTCATCCTGCTCGTCGTCTCGGTGGTCAAGCAACTGGTCAGGAAACGGCAGGCCTTCAAGCTGAATCGTCCCAAACAATAAACAAAGCCCGAGCGATCGGGCTTTTTTTTAGTATTGCACATCCACATGAGGCAGAGTCCCCCAGCCGGTGCAAGTTTGGGCGTCGGGTGGCGCGAGATCCGTGTCAATTCCCTGTTTCGATACAAAAGCCCAATTCAGGTCAATGTCATGAATTGGGCTTTGAGATTATCACCAATCTTCGTGAAGATTTCTTACCCAGATGAAATCATTCTCCTGTTGAACCAGTAAAAACCGTGTGAAAGATGTCGGGATCCAATAGCGCAAGGACATCTTCCCTGATGGTCTCCGATCGAAAATCAACGTTGTTGAAGACGATGCCCTCATCAATCATCTGTAACCCCAACGCAAAGGTCTGATCAACGAGATCAAGCGTAAGCTCTGGGATCGACAAGGTCAACCCATAGGCGGACAGATTCAGGATTTCGTCTGTCAACAGTGCTTTGCTATACAACTTTGACAAGGTTACGTTTGCGCTTAGAGACAGATCGACATTCAATTGGTCTTGGCCGAAAACAAACAGATTCTGGTCATCGACATAGATCCCGTCTCCCTCGGTAATGGGATGAAGGTGTCCCCGCTCCATGTTTTTTGCGACCACATAGTCCCATCCAGTGGCTTCCAACATCTGCCAGCGAAGTCGCACAAATCCGGAGGGAACATAATCACCATAGCCTTCCTCATAGTATATGACAATGCTATGTTCGCTCAGAAAATTCAATATCCTGCCGTCAAGCAATCCATCAACAAACTGGAAATGGAAGACCGTGTTATTCTCCAACAGATAAAACGTGATATTCTCTGTGCCGTTGCGCATCTCATATCCCTTTTGCCGGCCGTGGAGAAAATCATAATACGCATACGCGATCCAATCGCCCTCAAGCGAGTTGATGATGATGTAGTGCACGCCCTCCAAGAATTCGTTGTAGTTGTATGTGAATCCTGCTTGGCTGCCTTCTTCTACGGCATAATTAAGCCACGCTGAATGAAACAACCCCGATTCATCAAATCCAGCCTTCAAGTATATATTCTCTATTCCTCTGACAAAACACATCAGTAATTGACCATCGAAGGTAATGGTGAAGGTTGCCGTCATGGTCCCGAATCCCTCTGGTTCGATGATTTGTTCCTCTCCCAAAATCAAATCATCAAAGTCAATCACTTGCTCCAACTTTTCCAGCAGGAACCATATTTCAAAGATGAAATCCAGGGATTGGACCGCGGTAATCGTCATCGTTTGTGGGTTGTACATTTCCAGAAAATCTTCGGGATAATAAACTGAACCAGGATCAAACTCCGACAACTGTTTGAGTGAATCCCGTGGGTAATCACGTAAATCCTCTGGGTTTATCCCCGTCATCTCAATGATCAAGTGCTCAACTTTTACCAACACCAGATTGAACTTCTCGACGAATTCCGAAGTGGAATCAACATTAGAGGTCGGTGCATCGGTGATGGTTGTCACGGGTGTAACTGATGTCGTCAGGACATCGGAGGCGGTGTTTCCCGTCGTAGTGGTTGTCACAGGTGTAACTGATGTCGTCAGGACATCGGAGGCGGTGGTTCCCGTCGTAGTGGTTGTCACGGCAATTGCCGTTGTGGTCTGTGCATCGGTGGTCGTCACGGAGCCGGCATTGCAACCAAAAAATGCAGACATTAGCAGCAGCAACAACATCAAGGAACTTCTTTGAAGACATGCTTTCATGATCTCACTCCCGTTTCCGGTGAATCCAGGAACATCGCCGTTGAATTGATGGAGATATTTATCCCCGGTATCCAGTATCGCCAAATCGTTTTTAACAGACTAATTATAATTTGAGCAAAAAGGAAAATCAATAATATTGCTGAACTAATTTATTTTTAGTGCCTTATCTGCATAAAAAAACAAGCAACATTGCTTGTTTTGTCCGTTATGGATACGTAGTCGTCTAATACTCCACATTAATCAGATATAGACCGCCTGCGGGCGCGAGCTTACGGGTTGACCGGCGCGAGCGTTCTTCGAGAATCGTTCGGATGTCCTTGGTCGATTCGCCGGAGGCGATTTGCACCAGCTGGCCGACGATCAGCCGGACCATGTGGTGGAGAAAGCCGTTACCGGTGAAATAGAGGGACAGCCGCTCGCCTTCTTTTTCGAGAAATGCCTTGTAAAGCGTCCGTGTCTTGTCTTCCTTGAAACCCGAGCAGAAACTGGCGAAATCGTGCGTGCCGATCA
>CALGNF010000030.1 GCA_937958685.1 uncultured Caryophanales bacterium | reverse complement strand
ATACGAGATCGTATTCGGTGACTGGAGTTAAGACGTGTGCTCTTCCGATCTATGAGTTGGACATCGATGTGCCAGGCTATGGCAAAGATGACATCAAGATCAGCTTGGAGAAAGGCTACCTGACCGTAGAGGCGAAGAAGGAAGCGGAAAACGAGGAGCAAAACGGCCACTACATCCGTCGTGAGCGGTTCCTGGGCAGCGCCGCCAGAAGTTTCTATGTCGGTGAGGACATCGCTGAGAAAGACATCAAGGCCAACTACGACAAAGGCATCCTGAAACTCTTCGTCCCCAAACAGGGCACCAACGTCAAAGCGAAGAAATTCATCGAGATCGAATAAGCCGGAAACTAGACTCCTTCGGGGGTCTTTTTTCTTTGCGGCAAATGTCGCCAAGACGTTGAATCTGAAGAAAAAATATGGTAAGTTATTGGATGATGGCAGCGCACCGCTTTTGGCCGTGGGTGCCAAGACAGGCTGAGGATTCACAGTTGGCGTGCGCCAAGATAGAGGGAAGGCTGGTGGAAGCGATGGCTGTTTGGGACAAACTGATGCGCCTACCCGCGGGGTCTCTGGTCCTCGCCTCCGCGACGGATCAGAAACTGATTCTCGACCTCTATGCAAGCCACAACCGACTGGTTCCGTTCCGGCTCCGGAATTTGGGATACCTCGGACCGCATTACGCGGACGATCTGCTTTTGTTTTTGAAGGAAAAAGCTGCCTGCGGGCTGGAAATCGGTTTGAAACTGCTTGCGGCATTGCCTTATGTTACTGCGGAAAACAGCAGCCATTCGGCGAAGACCAAAGCAGCCTACGCGTTGAAAACGCAATTGCTTGCGGCCAAAAAGGCCGATTTTTCGTTATGGGATGTTTTTGGGACAAAGACTTTGTATCTCATCAACAGCGAGGCCGTCCTGCCATCAGGAATTCAGGCGGAGACGATATGGCTTAATGATCCGGTTGGTGAGACGAGCGAACGTATTGCCTGTTCCGATTCGCTCGCGGCATGCGATTTCGCCTATGACTGGGCGATCTCCCTGTTGCGAACCGGGCTTCTGCCTCGCGAGCTGATCATTCTCAACACGACAGCAAGCGACGAGTACCAGCTCGCCAAGCGCTTCCAGGCATCCGGCGTGCCCTTCGCGAGCAGCCGGCACTTGCGGCTTGACCAGCAACCGCTGGCGATCGAACTTTTACGGACAGCCAGGATGGGCGGTCTCGAAGTTGCGGCGCAACTCCTCGAACCGTTGCCGGAGAATCCTTGGGAAAACAGCATCAGGAAACACCTGGTCGCGATCATCAACAAATACGGGATCGACCGCTTGCGTGAGCATCTCGACCTGCTTGCCCGCGAGATCGCCACCGCCACGATTCCCCCATTGGGGGGGAGAGAGTGCATCCGCGCCGTCTCGCTCGGCGAGCATGAGCCCGATCCCGCGAAACATTACCTGTTGCTAAATGCCACCGAACCGTTCCCGGGGGCACCGGTCGCGGCCGCTTATCTTGCGGAAAGCGACCGTGAAGCCCTGGGCATGGAAACCATGGTCGCGAGGCATTTGCGCATCCGGAAGGAGATCCGCCGCCGCCTGGCGGCCACCGGCAACCTGACGATCGCCTATTCGCTCCGGGAAGCCGGAAGGGAAACGCAACCCGCCGAACTTGCGCTTCAGCGGGAGGTCATTGACCGTCCCTACGACAGACGCCCCTCAGACTATACCTATTCTCGAGAGCTTGATCTACTAAGATATGCCAAAATGCGTTTCCAGAAAGACACGTTCGGCATTATCCCGGAAGGCTACGCGACATATCATCAAAACTACCAGGGACAATTGGAACGCTATGACTTCCAGTTTTCCGGTTTGAGGCGTGAAACGGCTGACAAGCTGCTCGACAAGCGCGTGAATCTCTCGGCGACCAGCCTCAAACTCTACGAAGAGTGCCCCTTCCATTATTTGGTCGACTCCCTCCTGCGGATCTCGCCCAAGGAAACGTCACTGGCGATCTATTTCGGCAACCTCTCCCACGGGGTGATGGAAGCGATCTTCACTGCCGATAGCGACGACATCACACCGATTTTCGCCCAAGCCAAAACCGAATTTCCGCCTGAGGAGAGCCATAAGCAGGAAGCCTATCATGCAATCTTCCAAGACCAGCTGCAGAAAATCTTTCCCTATCTGCGCGAGTTTGCACGAACCACCGCGTTTGCGGAGTTCGCCCATGAATGGCAACATTCCTATACTCATCCCGCCGATCCCCGTTTCGTCGTTTTGGGCAAGATCGACCGCATCCTGACCTATCGCGAACAAGAGACAACCTATTATGCGGTCGTCGACTACAAGACCGGCAACAAGCGCTTCAGCGATGCCGAATTCGCAGCCGGCGTCGACATCCAGCTGCCATTCTATCTTCACCTTTTGGCCCAATCGCCGCTCACACAAGCGATGCTGCCTTTCGGGTTCTATTACCAGAAAGCCAACCCAGGACGTTACAACGCCGAGGCAAGCGAAGATCCGCTGCTTAGGCTGCTGGCCTTCGACGGCCGAACCCTGAATGACGCCAAGCTGATCCGCCGTTTTGGCGAGCAGTGGCTTCGCGGCGTCCGTCTCAAAAACGATGGGACCCCGGCGAAGACCAACCAGGTCATACCAGCGGCGACCTTTGCGCAGATCATTACCCGGATGGAGGCGTTGATCGGCGAGGCCATCAGCCGCATCGCCGCCGGCGATTACCGCATCAAGCCGCTGCCGCCGCTGCCGAACGCCCGCGACTCCAGGAGTTGCGAATACTGCCACCACCGATCCATCTGCAATCTTCCGGCCGGAAGCGAAGAGGCCGAAGACATGAGCGAGGCGGGTGAAAGCGATGAGTGACACAAAACGGACCCCCAGCCAACAGGCCGCGATCGACCATGAGGGCGGCAGACTCCTGATCAGCGCCGGCGCCGGGTCCGGCAAAACCGCCGTTTTGACCGACCGCGTCATCCGCAAACTCAAGGACGGGGTTTCACTGGCCAACCTGGTGATCATCACTTTCACCAATCTCGCAGCCGAGGAACTCAAGCAGCGGATCAGGACGAAACTCCGCCATGAACCGCACTTGAGGCCGCAACTGGACAACCTCGACGACGCCCGGATCACGACCTTCGACGCCTTGTGCCTTCGGATCATCAGGGAGCATCACTACCTGCTTGGTATTCCCGAGTCCGTCGGCATCGCCGATCCGATCAGGCTTGCCCGGGCAAAAGCCGTCGCTTTGGAAGCGACGATCAAGGAAGCCTACCGCAGGCAGGATCCGGATTTTTTGGCCTTGGTCGCCCGCCTGTTCGACCGCTCCGATGCGCTTGTATACGAGGCGGTCCGGACGCTGCACGCCGGCATCGCGATGATGCCGGACCAGGAAAGATACTTTGCGGAATATGCCGACAACCATTTCAGCCCCGCGGCGCTTGCGGGCTACATGGAGGCTTTCCAACAACTGATCGAGGAAGAGCTGGACATCATCAAGGCGGACTTCGAGATTTTCGTCCGCAGCCATCTTGGTTTTTATGTCGAGAAGGTCGCCGCCTTTGCGGAAGCGGTCCAGAACGCTTATCGGCCGCTGTTTGCCGCCACTGGGCTAACTGAGCGTCTGCGGGCGTTCGCCAGGCTTGAGCACCCACAGCTGCCAAGGGTCTCCAAGCAACTCGACGCCGAGACACTGGCACAATTGCGACTTGATTTCTCCCCCTTGAAAGACAAAATCAATCACCTCGCCGACAGGCTGGCCAGACTGCTGGTGAGCAACGAGCAGGAGCTTGTCGCGGATTACCTGGAAACCCAATCATCGGTCATGGCCGTTGTTTCGCTGACACGGCAATTCTCTGAACGCCTCGAGCATCAGCTGGCCTCGGAAAACCTCTATCATTTTGCGGACATCATGGCTTTGACGATCAAGTTGTTCGAACACCACCCGGAAGTGCGGAAGACCT
Organism: uncultured Caryophanales bacterium; assembly: GCA_937958685.1. Taxonomy (GTDB): domain Bacteria; phylum Bacillota_I; class Bacilli_A; order Izemoplasmatales; family Hujiaoplasmataceae; genus JAAYZB01. Next base: position 4,432 of record CALGNF010000030.1, on the reverse strand, counting down.
ATGCGGAAGGGATCCAGGAAGTGATGGTCGACGAGTATCAGGACACCAACGACCTTCAAGATCGGCTTTTGGACCTGATCACAAGCGACAATCTCTTCGTTGTCGGCGACATCAAACAGGCGATCTACGGTTTCCGCAACGCCAATCCCCGTAATTTTCAACGGCGCTATCAAGAACTCAAAACCGAAGGAACCGGAACCCTCATCGAGCTCGTCGACAACTTCCGCTCCCGCCAGGAAGTGCTGGCGGCAACCAACGCCATCTTCATGAACATCATGGATACCGCCATCGGCGGCATCGACTATCACGACGGCCAGAGCCTCCGCTTTGGCCAACAGGCGTATGCCGCCAACCGGACTCCCGGCGTTTCCTATGAGCCAACAATCCTTACCTATCATTATGACATTGAGGAGATGCGGGCGGACAACCGCTCGCGCATGGAGGTCGAAGCGACGATCATCGCCAAAGACATCGCCGACAAACTGGCCTCTGGCCTGCCGGTCTATGACTTCTCCAAAAAAAGCATGCGACCGTGCGACTGCCGCGATTTTGCAATCATCATCGACAGAAAAACCGATTTTCACCTCATCCAGGAACACCTCGTCGCCTTGGGGATCCCCGTCCACGCCTATGCGGACGAGGCCTTTGCAGAAGGGACCGAGATTGTCTTCATCAATCTGTTCGTGACTTGTCTCGTTTCCCTAACGGATGGGGACCTATTCCAAAGCCGCTTCAAACAGGCTTTTTATGGTTTGTGCCGGTCATTCGTCTACCGCATTCCCGACGAGGCCATCGTGAGATTGTACACGGAAGTCGACTTCACCGTCGGGGATTTGCTCGGGATCGTCGCCTCCCGCCCTGAATTCACTCCCGTTGTCACGGATCTGCGGACGTGCTTGGAAGCCAGCCGGCAACTGGCGATACCCGCCTTGTTGCAGGGGATCTATGCCACGACCAAGGTTTATGCCCACCTCTTTCGCCTGGATGATCCCGGATTGCGGGAAGCGCGTCTTGATTTTCTGCATGAGACGCTTCAAGGGATTCCGGGAATGACGCTTGCTGACCTCTTTGGGTATTTGGACCATGTCTATGCGACACCCGACCTCGACTTCGATTTTGCGAAAGCCGTGGCCGCGGACGAGAATGCGGTCAAACTGCTCACGATGCACAAGGCCAAGGGGCTGGAATTTGCGATCTGCTATTACCCGGGGCTCCACAAAAAATTCAACTATACCGAAAACAAGAGCCATTTCGGGTTCACGAAGGCCTACGGTCTCCACACCAAGGCTTTCTCAAACGGCTTCAAGCCGACATTCATCCATCTTCTCGCAAACGCTGAGAACTATCAGGAATATGTCTCGGAGCGGATCCGGCTTCTGTATGTGGCCCTGACTAGGGCCAAGGAAAAGCAGATCATGATCATCGAGGACAAGTATCTGCTTCCCGCCAGGACCATCCATGACGCCAGAGGTGTTGTTGACCGCAGGATCCGCAAACGTCTGAACTGCTTTGCCCAGCTCTTTCCCCACCTGGAGTTTGTCCAAGCCTGGGGGAGGCCGGCACCATCAGCCGGATTCTCTCCGGCTTATCGAACGGATACGGAACTGGTGCCATCAACACAAGAGCGGCGATATTCAACCTTCGATTTTCCCGCTGAACCGCCGGCACCCCAGGGTTATGCCAAGGAAGGGGGAGGATGCCGGACGCAGGCCGAGCTGGAAGCGATCAGATTCGGCACCAGGCTTCATGAACTTCTCGAGCGGTTCGACTTTCAGGATACCGTCCGTTCGCTATCGGCAGTGCCACGGGAATATCGGCGCTATCTGGAGGCTTTGCTCGCCCAGCCGTTGTTTTCCGATCTGGGGCAGGCAAGCATCCATCAGGAATTGCCGTTCGTGCATGCCGAGGCGGGCGGCGTTCGCCGCGGCGTGATCGATCTGCTCATCGAAAGACCCGCCGAGTGTCTCATCATCGACTATAAACTCAAAGAGCTGTCCGACGAGGCATACGTATCCCAACTGACCGGTTATCGAGCCTATGTCGAGAAAGTCACGGGAAAACCTACGCGGACCTATCTGTATTCGCTGCTTGACAACCTGCTGGTTCCGATCGGAGGCCCATGATGAAACCAGACAACCCGATCAACGACAAGGGGAGCGGCCGTTATCACCTGCCTGCCAAACTGGCCATCCATCTTCCCGCTGAGCTGAACGAACTGACAGGGGTACTGGATCAGCACCTGACATGGATGGCATCACCAAAGGCAGCGGCCGATCTGCTCTTTCTTCCGGATGGCCGGCTTCCCGCCGAAGGCTACCGGCTCGCGATTGCCGAGACCGGCATCACCATTGCATATGCCGATTATCAAGGCGCCGTATGGGCGCTATCATCTTTGCTGGCATTCATCCGCGAGGACAATCTCAACTACAGCCAGATGACCGGCCAGCCCCGGCTTTCCCTGCGCGGCTATCTGCTGGACATCAGCCGCGACAAACTGCCGACCATGGCGAGCCTGAGGGAGATCATCGACGCGATGATGCTTCTCAAGCTCAATCATCTGGAGCTCTATGGCGAGGGCTTTTCCCAAAGACTGCCGTCGTTTCCCGATTTGCCCTATGACGAGGCGCTGTCAATGGCGGAATTCGAAGATTTGCAGGCATATGCCCGGATCCGGGGAATCGATCTGGTTCCCAACATCAACACCTTCGGCCACATGACCAAATGGCTGGCGCTTCCCAAATACAGCCACCTCGCCGAATCGCCTTCCGGGTTTTCGCTCGAAGGATATCCTTTTCCCCCTTCGACCCTCGATCCTCTGCAAGCGGAAAGCCAAGAGCTGGCGAAACAGATCATCGCTGATTTTCTCGAAGTATCGCGGAGTCCTTATTTCCACGTTAATGGAGACGAACCCTTCGAACTCGGCCAGGGAAAGAGCAAGGCCGCCTGCGCAAGCGAAGGCCGCGGCAACATCTATCTCCGCCATGTCGGACCATTGCTCGAATTTCTGGTTGAAAGAGGCATCAGACCGCTTTTATGGGGCGATGTGCTCCGCACCCATCCCGAAGTCATCGGCGAGCTGCCGCCGTCGACGATCATCGTCGATTGGGGCTATGATCGCGATTATGATTTTTCCCGTCTGGCCAAAGCTGTCGCCGGGAGACGGAAGCTGATCCTCGCGCCCGGAACCTCGTCTTGGAACAGTTTCACCTCGCGCTTCAAGGATATGAAAGCTTCCATCGACAATGCGCTGAGGACGGCCTTCGATACCCAGGCCCTGGGAATGTTGCTGACGGATTGGGGTGATTTTTCCCATCCGCAACCACTCGTGATCTCCTATCCCGCACTCGTCTATTTTGCGAACATGTGCTGGTCGGGCGCGGCAAACCTCGACGATGTCGCCGCGTGGACGGACAGGCATCTCTTCGGGCAGGAGCGCTACGCCGAGATCATCATCGACAGCGCCGGCTATGCTGATCTGGAACCACGCTACCTGCATAACCGCACCGTGACCTTCGCCAGCTGGATGTATGTCGACAAGTCGGGAAACCGGCCGCTGGCATTCAAACACGCCATCTGGATCAACGCCCTCTCCCAAATGCCGCTCGGCGATGATGCCGCAAGACGGATCTTGGCGCTGGTGGGAAGAAATTTACACTTGTTGGGAGGAAAATCAGATTTGATCGCCCGTGAGATCACGCAGGCGCTGTTGCTCGTGAAAGCCGGGGTGCTGCTGAACCAGGTCGCAAACGGCGACCGCAAGGCCGTGGCCGAGGCCAAAGAGACGTTACAGGCGATCAGCGGCAACTACCGCCAGTTATGGCTGAGGCGCAACCGGGCCGCCGGCCTTGACGAGAGCTACAAAACACTGGAAATATTGCTGGCGTTTTTGGACAATTTCCACTCCATATGATATAATCTTTACCAAAGGCGGGATGAGCATGGCGGAAGCAATATCGCTGCAGGCGGCAATCAAGGAATACGAACTCCGGCATTACAAGGACGCATTCCCGATGTTCAGAAAACTGGCCCGGAAGAACGACAAGGAAGCAATGTATTATCTGGGTCTGCACCTCTTTTTTGGCCGCGGCGTCGCCAAGGACGAAGCCGAGGCCTTTTCGCTGTTTTCCAGAGCCGCCATCGAACTCCATCCCGGAGCCATCGCAATGCTGGCCCGCTGCCATGAAGAAGGCAAAGGCGTCAACCAAAACCTCAAGCAAGCCTATGAATACTATGTGGCTGCGAACCATCAGGGCAGTCAGGAAGCCGCCCTGAAACTCGCCGAGTTCCACGAGCGCGGCATCGTCGTCGACAAAAGTCCCGCAAAGGCGCTGGAGTACTACGTCGATCTTGCCAAGCGCGACAACGCCTTCGCCATGTATAAGATCGGAGATCGGAAGAGCACACGTCTGAACTCCAGTCACCGAATACGATC
>CALGNF010000029.1 GCA_937958685.1 uncultured Caryophanales bacterium | reverse complement strand
GATCGTATTCGGTGACTGGAGTTCAGACGTGTGCTCTTCCGATCTCCAAAGCGGCCGCTTTTTTAATCCGCATATCGGTATACAAACACCAACGATTATGTTAACATAATAACGGTGATATCAGTGATCCAGGGTCTCTACATCCACATCCCCTTTTGTTTATCGATCTGCAGTTATTGCGATTTCGTGAAGCTCATCGGCAGCGAATCTTTGCAGCAGGACTACATGGATTCCCTCATCAGGGAACTGCGGACAAACGCGCACAACCTGGCCGCCGTGCGGACAATCTACATCGGCGGGGGCACGCCAAGTTGTCTGAAGCCTGAACTTCTCGCGCCCCTGTTCAGGGAGTTGGCCATGCTTCCGGCATTTCCCGCGATCGAGGAATACACGATCGAAGCCAACCCCGGAGATATCGACTTTGAGATGGCAATGCTTTTCAAAAGGGCGGGCATCACCCGCGTTTCCTTGGGAGTCCAGACCTTTTCCGAACGTCTGCTCGAACCGCTGCGCCGGCGCGGCGGGTATCCTTTGGTGATGGCGACCGTGGCCAATCTCCGCAAAGCGGGAATTCCCCGGCTCAACCTGGATCTGATCTACGGACTGCCAGGTCAAACAGATGGAGACGTCCGGCGCGACCTGGAGTCAATCCGCAAAATCCACCCGGAGCATCTCTCCTATTATCAGCTGATTCTCGAGGAAAAAACCGAACTTGCCCATCTCATCCGGAGCGGCTCTGTCCACCTTCCCGACGAGGATGATGTTTATCGGATGGGCAAGCTGATCGAAGGGCGACTTGAGTCGGAAGGCTACCAACGGTATGAAATCAGCAATTACGCCCTGCCCGGTCAAAAATCCCGCCACAACCTGCTGTATTGGAATCTCGAGGAATATCTCGGGATTGGTATGGGAGCGGCGTCCCAATACGCCGCGAAGCGTTTTCGCAACCACGATCGGATCAGAGCCTATCTGACAGCTGTTCAAACGCATGGTTCAGGCTTGATGCAGGAAGAGCCCTTCGAGCCGGACCGCGAAACGTTGATCCTCGGGCTTCGCAAGCTTGAAGGCATCGACATGCTGGCTTTTGCCAAAGACTATGGCAAACCGGTTCTGGAAATGTTTCCCAAACTGAGAAAGCACCTCGCGGGAAAGTTGCTAATGATTCAGGGAACCCGGCTGTGTCTGACCGAAACCGGGCTGGATCTGATGAACCAGGTCCTGATGGCGCTGGATTAGGAGGATTATATGCTCGAACACCTGCTTAAGGAATATCTCTATTATCTGCGAACGGAAAGAAACCTCAGCAAAAACACGCTGTCATCATACGAGCGCGACGTGCGCGACTACCTGTTGTTTCTGGAAACCAACTACAAGATCAAGCGGCTGGAACAGGTGGAGAAACGCCATATCCAAAACTACGTCACGCGTCTGAAACGCCAGGAGATGGTCCCCTCCAGCATCACCAGGAAGTTGTCATCGATCAGGTCTTTTCACAAGTACCTCCTGTTGGAGAAAGAAGTCACCGACAACATCGCCGCCAAGGTCCAAAAACCCAAGACGCCCAAGCTGTTGCCGGTTGTACTCAACGTGGCAGAAGTCGAACAATTGCTCAGCGCGGCCGTCGGTGAGGGGAAACCCTCGGATTTCCGCAATGTGGCGATGCTCGAACTTGCCTATGGCGCCGGCCTCCGGGTTTCGGAACTGATCGGATTGAAGCTGGCCGATTTGCATCTGAACATGGCGCTCGTGAAGATCACCGGCAAAGGCAACAAGGAACGCATCGTTCCACTCGGTGGCGAGGCGATCGTCGCGCTCAGGAATTACCTGGCCCAGGCACGGGGCTTGCTCAAGCCGCTCGACAAGGAGTTTGTTTTTCTCAACCATCAGGGCAGACCCATCAGCCGGATCGGTTTCTACAAGATCATTCAGACGCTTGCGGGCAGGGCCGGTATCACCAAGCCGATTTCCCCGCACACGCTGCGACACTCGTTCGCAACCCACCTTCTGGAAAACGGGGCTGACCTGAAAGCGGTTCAGGAACTCCTGGGACACGAGGACATCCTGACGACCGAAAACTATACCCATATCAGCAAAAGACATCTTCGGGAAGCATATGAGAGCGCCCATCCGCGGGCGGGAAAAGAGGACAACCAATGAAATACAAACGCATCTTTCTCATCGTCATGGACTCTGTTGGCGTCGGCGCCCTGCCGGATGCGGAAAAATTCGGCGACAAGGGCGCGAACACGATCGGCAATCTGGCTCGGGCGGCGGGAGGCATCCATCTGCCGTTGCTCGGGAGTTTCGGCTACGGAAACCTAACGGAAATCATCGGTGTCCCGCCAGTGGAAAGGCCGCGTGCGAACACGACCAAAATGGCGGAAATCAGCAACGGCAAGGACACGATGACCGGCCATTGGGAGATCATGGGCATCAAGACGGAAACCCCGTTTCAAACCTTTACCGACACCGGATTTCCCGAAGCCTTGCTCAAGGAACTGCGCGAGGCGTCCGGTCGCAATATCGTCGGCAACAAGGCCGCTTCGGGCACGGAGATCATCGCCGAGCTCGGCGCCCATCAGCTCAAGACCGGCGATCTCATCGTCTACACCTCCGCCGATTCGGTCTTGCAAATCGCCGCTCACGAGGATGTGATCCCGCTCGAGGAGCTGTATGCGATCTGCAAACAAGCCCGGGCGATCACCATGAAGGACGAATGGAAAGTCGGACGGATCATCGCCAGGCCATTTGTGGGTGATCCCCTCAGCGGTTTCAAACGGACGACCAACCGCCATGATTATGCGCTCAGCCCTCCGACGGACACGATTCTCAATTATCTGGCTTGGGAGAAATACGATGTCATCTCCGTAGGCAAAATCAAGGATATCTTCAACAACTCGGGAATCACAGACCATCACGGGATCGTCTCGAACCATGACGGCATGATGAAAACGAGTCTGCTGGCCGAAACGGACTTTACCGGGCTCGCCTTTGTGAATCTTGTCGATTTCGACGCTCTTTATGGCCATCGTCGCGATGTCCGTGGTTACAGGCAGGCTTTGGAGGAGTTCGATCGCGACCTGGGAAGTCTGCTTGCCCAGCTCGCAAATGACGATCTTCTGATGATCACGGCTGATCACGGCAATGACCCGACCCATGCCGGGACCGACCATACCCGTGAGTACGTGCCGCTGTTCATCTACAACCACGATCTCAACGGACAGTTTCTTCCGGTATCCGAAACTTTCGCCGATATCGCAGCGACGATCGCGGCGAATTTCAATGTGCCGCAGACCGCTTACGGAAGAAGTTTGCTCAAGGATCTGCGATAAAAAAGACGCTTGCGAACTCGCAGGCGTCTCTTACTTCAGATAAGGTGTCTTCTTGGCTGTCTTGGCAATGGTGCGCAATTCCTTGCGCAGTTTCCGGGCTGCCTCTTTGCGGACGGCGTGAGTGGCATCGCGGATGTCGGGATTGCGTCTTGCGACCTTGATGTAGGACTGGTAGGCGTTCATGAGCGTCGCGAACTCGTTGGCGATCGTATTGCGGAAGCGATGGCTGGACTGCCGGCCTTTTTCATATTCCTCGGTCAGGCTTTTCACGAGTTGGCGATGTTGCATAGCCGTTTGGGAAGCGATCTGCTCGTTGGCGGCATCGGTCGACTCGAGTTCCAATCTAAGCTCCGCCAGAGTCTCATCGCGTTTGGCCCTGATCTGGTCCAAGATGGCCGCCTTCTCGGTGTCGGCGTTCTCAAGGAGCCGATTGTAGCTAGCCAGTTCCTCCTGGACGGCCGCTTCCAGGCGGGCCATCTTTTCCGCGTAGGCGCTTCTGGCATCATCACGCAGGACCGTCAGTTCGGCAATCTTGATCTTGAAGGCCGAGGTATCGGTCTTTGGCATTTCCGTGAAATAGACTTTGACATATTCCTCGAGCAACTTGTCGGTGGCGTCGTCGAGTTCGACCTCTGCCACCTTCAGTTTGTAGCGGAACCGCTTGTTGATGCTTTCGAGACCATTGTAGAAGGTGGGATCGAGAATGTTCACTTTCAATTCGAGATAGGGTTTGAGCGCCTCATAGCGTTCCCGGGCATACCAATAGAGCTCGTTCATTTCAGCGATCGTCTCATCGCGAAGGATACCCGCGTCTTTGAGGGCGTCATCCAGATGCGCGTCCAGCTCGGCAAGCCGGCGGCGGGTGTGGATGATCGTCTGATCGCGTTCCAGATCCCGGAGGACGGCAACCTGTGCCGTCTCGTAGTCCTTGCGCAACTTGTCGAGGTCCTTGACCAGCAGTTTGTGGATCTTCAGATCCTCGGTTTCTTCAAGGAGGTGGGAATTCTTGTAAAGGGTGGCAAGATACTCGTCTTCCAGTTGCTTGTGGCGTTTGTGGTATTTGGCTTCGGCGTTTTCGATGACATCGAGGAAATAGGCTCTCTCCTCGTCGACGGCTTTGATGATTGCCTCGACGCGGAGCCGGTATTCGTTTTCGGCAAGATCGAGTTGTTCCTTGGCAAACCGCATCTGGTTCTCGAGGGTTGTGAGCACGAATTCGTTGTGAATCGCGGTCTCCTCCTTGACACGGGAAGATTGCATGACAAGATAAAGATCGGAAGAGCGTCGTGTAGGGAAAGAGTGTAGATCGAGGTGGTCGCCGGA
>CALGNF010000028.1 GCA_937958685.1 uncultured Caryophanales bacterium | reverse complement strand
CCACCGAGATCTACACTCTTTCCCTACACGACGCTCTTCCGATCTGAAGGCGAGCGGAAGCAACTGGACGATGGTCGCTGCCAGAACCTTGGCGCCCAGCAAGGTGAACGGCTTGGGTGCCGGGGCGAGCGTGTTTCTGTCCTTTCCCGCTTGGATTTCCAGATTTAATGAAAATGAAAAGACGATCACCGGCAGGATGAAAACCGAAAGATACAGGGCGTTGGCGCTGTTGAGTCCGGGAAAAAAGCCGACGGCAACCGCCATGGCGAAAGCAATCACGGTCACGATGGGAAAAATCCGGTAATGATAAAACCGGCGCAGATCAGCCTTCAGGTAGGACCACAGGTGCGACATAGGGATCAACTCCTGTCTACTGGATAATGAAATGGACTAGCGGAAATTCTTTCCGTATTTTTCCTTGAAAAAGCGGTCGAGTTCGGCAATCGCCGAGGCGGGCTCGGCGAACCCGGACTTTTCGACGATGTATGTCCGCCGGCCAAAGTCAGCGATGATGTAGAAATCCTTGTTGCTTCTGATCTTGCTGATCTCCGTGTAAGCGAGCGTGCCACGGCGGATGTTCTCAATAATGATACCGGCGTCGGTGAAGACATAGGTCTGCAGGATCGGCTTCTCCACCAGGGGGCTGTTGCGCAAAACCCGTTTCGTCGTCAACCACTGCATCAGGAGTGTCAGTCCGAAATAGAAAAACAGGATCCCAAGAAACACTAAGGCATATTCCCACATTCCGATTGCCAGCATGTAGGCCATGAATCCGATGGTGATGACAGCCACGACCACGAAGTTGGTCCGCAGAAAATTGATCAGATAGAAACGGTTGTATCTGACGATCAAATCCTTGTTGTACAATGTCTTATTGACGATTTCCATGGAAGTCATTCCCGACTATACCGCAAATTTCTTGAAAGCAAGCGGATAGAGGCCGATGCCGATGAAGACCATGGCCCCATAGCGGAGGAAGTCGAACATGATCGCCAGCGAAGCCAGTCCCAGTTGTCCTTCAAGAAGCGTTTCCGGGTCGACGATCAAGCCGAACAAGGCCTTGGCCAAGATCCTGACAGCCATGACGATGCCAACGCCAAGGGCAAACCGAACCAGGTTTTTCCAGATAATCCGATGATTTTGGAAGTCGACCTTGCGTTTCTCGAACCGCACGCCGACAACGAAACCGAAAATCGCGCCCATCATCTTAGCGACGCCCTCAAGATTCTCATACAGGTTTGCAGCGTTGTTGTGAAGGCTCGTCGCTGATGCCGTGAACAAGAAATAGAGATAGCTCGCGACAAACAAACCGGTCGCACCGACCAGAGTGTAAAAATACAACTTGCCCCGCGAATCCAGTTTATTGAGGAGGAAGTAGAAGCCATAACCGATACCCAGTGCGAGAAGCGCCCCGGCGACGACATCCGTCAGGTAATGAACACCCAAATACATCCTGCTCAGGGCAACCATCACGATGATGACAGCGGAGGCGATCGTCAGCCATCTCCGCTTGAGCCAGATCGCCACTCCGCCAAAAACGGTCGCCGCCCCCTGGGTATGGCCGCTGGGGAAAGCATAGCCGCCGGCAGTCTGCGGTCTGATGTTGACGATCGCCTCGTCCACGAGAAACGGACGCGGCCTTTGGAAGACGACTTTCAAGACGCTGTTGGCGACCAAGGAAACGAAAACCGTGATTCCGAGCGCCTCGCCGATTTTCTTGTCATAGCACCAGTAAACGAAGCCCATGATCCCGATGATCACCAGTTCTTCGCCAAAGACGGTCCACAACTGGAAGAAGAAATCCCAAAAATCGCTGCGAAACCCTTGAAGCCACTTGATGAGTTCCAGTTCAAAAGCCATAAGACTACCTCCTATGTGAGCTGCTGTTTACGCCGGGAAGAGCCAGTAAAGACCCAAACCGAGCGCTGCGGAAATCAAGATGATGTAGATCGGATTCAGCCGGGGAAAGAGTTTATAGATGACAATGACCATCAGAAAGATCCCGATCGCCACATAATCTTGAACCCAGGAACGCAGATTGAAGACATCGGTATGGATCGTCGTTCTGAGAATCAACGATAAGGCGACTGATCCCAATATCCCGACGATCACCGGCTTGACGCCGCCAAGGAAACCTTGCACGTGCCGATTGCGGGAAAAGCGGGTGTAGAAACGGAGATCGGAAGAGCGTCGTGTAGGGAAAGAGTGTAGATTTCGGTGGGCGCCG
>CALGNF010000027.1 GCA_937958685.1 uncultured Caryophanales bacterium | reverse complement strand
GCGCGGTTTTTCTATTCCTTATTCTTGGGACTCTATTTCATTACAGCCCCTTTTTACATTGCTTGCTGTTTTTCGTGGACAATCGCTCCGCTCACCATGACATAATCCGTCTTGGTCAGGTAGTGGAGGGGATGTCCGTCCCAGATGACGATGTCCGCATCCTTGCCTTCGGCGATCGAGCCGACCCGGTCGGCCACATGGTTGATCTCGGCCGCATAGCGAGTCACGGCGCGGAGCGCCTCTAGTTCGGGAAGTCCTTCCTTGACGAAGATCGCGGCCTGGGTGAGGGCGTTGGCGAGATGGATGACCGGGTGATCGGTCATGATCGCGAACTTGACATGGTGCTCGTGCAGGATCCTGGCGGCTTTGAATGTCTTGTTCCGGAGTTCGTATTTGGATTTGGAGCCGAGGGTCGGACCGATGATGACGGCCTGGTCGTGCTTGACGAGATAATCGGCGATCAGGTGGCCTTCGGTCGCATGCTCGATCGTGCCTTTGAGGCCGAATTCCTCGATGATCCTGATTGCGGTCGCGATGTCATCCTGCTGGTGGGCGTGGATCTTGACGGGGAAACCCTGGAAGACGCGGGACAAGGATTCCCACTTCATGTTGAATTCGGGTTTGGCAACATCTTTGCCTTCCTTGAGGTCGGCCGCGTATTTTTCCTTCTTGGCGAGATATTCCTTGGCTTTGGTCAGGGCTTCGCGGATCAGGGCGGCGGAGGCCATCCTCGTCGAAGGCGACTGGGTCTTGGCGTTGTAGACGCGCTTCGGATTTTCGCCGAGCGCCATCTTCATCGCTGATTCCGCGACGACGACCATGTCGTCGACGGTCTTGCCACAGGTCTTCAGCACGCAGAACGTGCCGCCGATGACGTTGGCGCTGCCAGGTCCGGTGCAGACGGTGGTGACGCCCGACTCCAGGGCTTCCGCAAACGCGACGTCCTGGGGCTTGATCGCATCGATCGCCCTAAGTTCGGGATAGACCGGGTTGGTCATCTCGTTGCCATCCGCGCCCTCAAAGCCGATCGCCTCCTCGAAGATGCCGATATGGCAGTGGGGGTCGACGATGCCCGGGGTGACGAATCGGCCGGCGGCGTCGATGACCGTCGCCTGGGGATAGTCCTTGACATCCAGCAGGCCGATCTTGACGATCTTGGCGCCGTCAGTCAGAATGTCGCGGATCTCATAATTGACTTCTTGCATGCCGATGAGATTGGCATTTTTGATCAGGTACATCTTCATACGCTCCTTTGGTAGTTTTTTATCAGTTCGACGAGCACGCTCACGCCCTTGATCAGAGCGCTTTCATCGATCGCGAAGTGGGGATTGTGGAGGCTTCTTGCGGTTGCCTCGTCCTTTCTGGTGCCGATCCAGGCGATGCAGCCGCGGTTGCTGAGATTCACGTAGCGGAAGAAGTCCTCACCGCCCATCGAGGGTTTATCCAGGATGCGAAAGGCTTCCGGACCGAAGAGGGCGGCGGCGACGCTCTGGAAATAGGCGACGGCATCCGGGGTGTTGGTGACGGTGTCGTATTCCTCGATGTAGGCGAATTCGTAATTGCCGCCGTGGCGGGTGGCAACAGCCGTGAGAATCGCATCCATCTCGGATTTGATTTTGCTTTTTGTCTCTTTGGCGAAGACTCTGACCGTTCCTTCCAAATAGACGCTTTCAGGGATGATGTTGTGGGTCGTGCCCCCGTGGACCTGGGTGATGGAGATGACGGCCGGCTCGAGCGGCGACAACTTCCGGGAAACGATCTTATGGAACATGTCGACGACTTCGGCCTGCATCACGATCGGATCGAGGCCCTGGTGCGGGGAGGCTGCGTGGCAGCCCTTGCCGAAGAGGGTGATCTTGAAGGTGCAGACGGAAGCAAATGCCGCGCCAGGCTTCATCGCGAAGGTGCCGGTGGGGTATTCCGGCGACACGTGCAAGGCGTAGAAAGCTTCGACATCATCGAGAAGGCCGGAGTCGACGACGCCTTTGGCACCGCCCGGATGCGGTCCTTCCTCGGCTTCCTGGAAGATCAGCTTCACGGTCCCCCGCCATGAGCCGCGGTTTTCGCTCAGATATTTGGCGGCTCCGAGCAACATTGCCGTGTGGGCGTCGTGCCCGCAGGCGTGCATTCTGCCGTCAATCTGCGATCTATAGGGAAAATCGTTCTCTTCCTGGAGCGGCAATGCGTCGATATCGGCGCGAAGGCCCAGCACCGGACCTTCCCCGTTTCTGATGATACCGATCAGGGAATTGCGCCCGACATGGGGTATCGCCTCGAGGTGCAACTTCTCAAGTTCGCACAAGATGTGGTCGTGCGTTCCCTGGACGTCGAACCCCGTCTCCGGATGGGCATGGTGCCACCGGCGCTGCTCGATGACATAAGCCTCGAGGCCGGCGTGGTTTGCATTTATAGGCAAGCAAATCGACTCCTTTCAAGGATAGATATAAGTGTAATCGAGCCCATGGGCATCCATGTGGCCGCTGATTTCCTGTTTCAGGGTTTGATAGTAGGTCTTGTCTTTGTCCATGAAGATCCTCACATAAGCGGGATAATGTTCCGGATAGTGCTTCCGGATCGCCTCGAGGATCTTTTGGCGGTTGTGGGGGTGGGAGAGGTTGAGGGTGTCGAACATGAAGTAGTCGACATCCGCCCTCAAGGTCTCGATCAGGGCGAAGACATCCGTCAGATGGGGAAAGATCGGCGCGATGAAGACATAAGTCTTCAATCCGGCGGTCTTGAGCTGCCTCAGGGCGCTGATCCTGGCGCTGGGCGCCGAAGCCCCCGGCTCGAAGATGCGGGCCGCCCGATCATCCAAAGAAAGCGAGAACCCGACTTCCAAAGAGCGCATGCGGCGGAAGATGTCGACATCGCGCTCCACAAGCGCGCCCTTCGTCAGGATCTTGACCTTGAGATCGCTTTCGTGGATTGCCTCCAAAATCCGCCGCATCGAGCGTTCGGTCGCCTCGATCGGCTGGTAGGCGTCGGTTGCGGAGGAAAAGATCAACGGCTTGGCGCCGGTGTTTCGCGGAATGTCGAGATTGGGATATTCGCGGATCTCGACGGCCTTGCCCCAGGCATCATAGTCGCTCCGTCCGGGAACCGTGTAGTTCGCATAACAATAGAGACAGCCGTGCTGGCAGCCGCCGTAAGGATTGCAGGTCAGCCCGTCGTTCAGTTTGCTCTTGGTCAAAAAATGCTTGGCTTTGGTCCTTGTGACGGTGATCATTTGCCGGTTTGCTTTTCCTTGGGCAAGAACTTGAAGGCAATGGTGACGCCCGCAATCAAGGCGAGGATCCCCAAGGCGACGGAAAGGGGGTTCTCGGCGATGAAAGCGAAGAAATCGGTGACGATCATCGTCTGGTCGGTGTGGCTCAGGGCCGAGGCCGGATCGCGTATCTCGAGGAAGATCCCGATCACGGAGGCGGCGACGAATCCAAGGATCGCCCCGTAGGTCTCCCGCGGCTTGTTTTTAAGCAGACCGCCGATCACCCGGCTGAAGAGGATGACGCCCAGGGCGATGCCGAGGGCGAAGGGGATCACGACGAAGAGGTTGTAGCTAAGGTTCGCAAACTCGAAGATCTTCCCGACGACGTTGGTGACGATCGCCGTATAGAAGCCGAGCGTCATCAGGAGCGCGCTGCCGGAAATGCCGGGCACGATCATCGTCATCGAGGCTGCCGCGCCGAGAATGATGAGCAGCAGGAAGTGCCAAACATTAAGCTCGAAATAAGCGATCGACTCGCCCATTTGGAGCTTGTCGCCGACAATCAGCGCGACGACGAGCAAAAACGCGGACGCAAAGGCGATCCAGACACCCTTGGTGTATGGCTTCCGGATTTTTCCAAGCAAGGCGGGGATGCCGCCGATGATCAGGCCGATGAACAGCATCAGGACAATGAAGGAGTTCTTGTCGATCAGCCAACCGAGAAGCGCCGCCAGGCCGATGATCGCCAAAGCCGCGCCAAGCATAATCGGCACGAGGAGTCTTATGCTTTTCTTGAATTCGGAAAAGATGTGGCCGATCGCATGGATCATTTCATCATAAACGCCCAGATAGACGGCGATGGTGCCGCCGCTAACGCCGGGAATGATGAAAGCCAGGCCGATCAGAAATCCTTTGGCAACAAGTATCAGAAAAGTCATATCTTCACCTCAATCCACGGCATCGCCGAGGAGATCGTACATGATCGCTTCCTTGATTAAGACGTCAGCGATCGCGCCTGAAGCCAGTTTCCGCTTTGATTGGAACACGATGTAGCCGTCGGCATCGTCCGGCGCAAAGGCGTAACTGCGGCCGTAGTAGAACTTGCTCTCCTCATCATAGGCTTCCACGAGCGTCTCGTGGATGCTGCCGATTTGGGTCTTATGTTTTCGCCTGGCGATCTGTTTCTGCAGCGACATGATCGCCGCGAGTCTTGCTTGCTTCGTCTGTTCGTCGATCTGGTCTTCCATGTCCCAGGCGGGCGTGTCTTCCTCCCGGGAGTAGGCAAAGACGCCCAGCCGGTCGAAACGGGTTTCCGCCACAAAATCTTTGAGCATCAGATAATCGGCTTCCGTTTCCCCGGGAAACCCGACGATCAGCGTCGTGCGGATGATCGCTTCCGGCATCAGCTCCCTGATCTTGGCGATCAGATTTCTGATCAGCGCGGCTGAGCCGCGGCGGTGCATCCGTTTGAGGACGGGATCGGCAATGTGCTGGATGGGGATGTCGAAGTATTTGGCGACTTTGGGATTGGCGCTGATCTCCGCGAGGAGCTCGTCGGTGATCTCATCGGGATACAGATAGAGCAACCGGACGAGCCAGACACCGGCGATGGCGCTTATCGCCCGGACGAGCGAGACGAGCGAAGTGCCGTCCGCAAAGTCGCTTCCGTAGCGGGAGGTGTCCTGGCTGATGAGATTGAGTTCTTTGGCGCCTCCTGAAACAAGCTGACGGCATTCGGCGATGATCTCGGTAAAGGCGCGCGAGCGGTAGGGTCCGCGGATCAGGGGGATCGCGCAATATGTGCAGCGGTTGTCGCAACCCTCGCTGATCTTCACGTACGGCGAATGCGAAGAACCCGTAAGCAATCTGGTCTCAAACCGCAGCGGGGCGAGTTTGAGCGCGGGATCATGGAACACTTCTTCGAGAAGCAAATGGATCTTCGGGTAATCCTTGAGCGTGATGATCCGAAAGATGAATGGCATCTGGGCCGCGAGGCTCTCCCGGTAGCGCTCGGCATAACAACCGAGAACGACCACCTTTTTCCCAAGCGCATGCATTTCTGCGATCGTCTCCAGGGTCTCGCTCTTGGCGGGAGCGATGAAGCCACAGGTGTTGATCATGACGATGTCGGCGGCCGCGGCGTCGCTCACGATCTCGATGCCGGCATGATGGATGATTCCGAGGATGAATTCCGAATCGACGAGATTCTTGGCGCATCCGAGCGAGATGAAGCCTACTTTCATGGATTTTGCTCCCTAAGTGCAATGTTATCTCTTATTATAAGGCGAATCCAGCAAAAGATAAAGCGAAAAGCGGACTTGCGTCCGCTAAATCGTCTGATAGGAGAATTGGCTTTGGTACATGTCGTAATAGAATCCTTTTTGGGCAATCAACTCCTCATGCGTTCCTTGTTCGATGATCTGGCCATGGTTCATCACAAGGATCGTCGAGGCGCGCTTGATCGTCGAGAGATGGTGGGCGATGACAAAACTCGTCTTGCCCTGGATCATGAATTTCATCGCGTTCTGGATGTAGCTTTCGGTCCGGGTGTCGACGGAGGAAGTCGCCTCATCGAGGATCAGAATCCGCGGATTGAAGAGGATCGCCCGGGCGATCGTGAGCAGCTGTTTCTGACCCTGGCTGATATTGGTGGCATCCTCGTTCAAGACTGTGTCGTAACCTTGGGGCATCGTCTCGATGAAGTGGTGCACATGCGCCTGTTTGCAGGCTTCGACGACCTCCTCGACCGTGGCATCGTCCTTGCCATAGGCAACATTGTCGCGGACCGAGCCCGAGAACAGCCAGGTATCCTGCAAGACCATCCCGAACATCTTCCTGAGTTCGCTGCGCCTGACATTCGTCGAGGGGATGTCGTCGATGGCGATCTGGCCCTTGTCGATTTCATAGAACCGCATCAACAGATTGACCAGCGTCGTCTTGCCGGCGCCGGTGGGCCCGACGATCGCGATCTGCTTGCCGGGTTTCACGACCAGGTTGAGGTTCTTGATCAAATCCTGATCCGGGCGATAGGAAAAATCGACATCCTTGAAGGCGACTTCGCCGTCGACCTTGTCGAGATCGAAGACGTCGAGATCCTGTTCGAGGACTTCCTCCTCGGCATCGAGGAGCGCGAAGATCCGCTCCGCGCCGGCCACGGCCGATTGCAGCATGTTCACAAGATTCGCGAGATTCAAAATCGGATTCATGAACCGGCGGTGATAAGTGACGAAGATCGTGATGTCACCGATCAGGATCGGGTTGAGCGCGCCGGCGAGGATCCCGCCGACGATGACGATCGCCACGTAGCCGACGTTGCTGATGAATTCCATGACCGGCCTGATCAGGCCGCTCAGGAATTGCGCGAAGCGCATTTCCGTGGCGAGCCGTTCGTTGACTTTCGCAAAATCCTGATAGGAATCTTCTTCCTTGTTGAACAACTTGACGATCTTGTGGGCGGCATACATCTCCTCGATGTAGCCGTTGAGATTGCCGAGTTCGTCCTGCTGTCTGATGAAGCGCTTTTGTGAGCGCTTGGCGATGACGGTCGTCGTCAGGACGTAAAGCGGCAGGATCGCAATCGTGATCAGGGCGAGTTTCCAGGAGATGACGAACATCATCGCCAGCACGCCGATGATCGTGAGCAGCGACTGCAGGACCTGGATGATGCTCTGCTGGAGGGAGTTGGTCACCACGTCGACGTCATTGGCGAACACCGAGAGGATGTTGCCGGTCTGGTTTTCGTCATAATACTTGATCGGCAGGCGGTCCAGCTTCTCCCTGAGCGTGTTGCGGAAGTTCTTGCCAACATGGGCGCTCACGTAGTTGCCGAAGAGGTAGGAGACAGCCTCCATGACGAAGCCGATGACGTAGAGAACGATGATGAGGAGAAACAGACGCTGGATGGTTTGCAGGCTGTTTGTCGCGGCCGTGCCGTCGATGATCGCCTGGAGGGTGTTTAGAATCTGCCGGGTGTAGTTCGGGGTGATCACACTGATAATTGTCACGAAGATGATGAAGACCAGCATGATGAGGATCAGAAACCGCTGCGGCCTCAGAAAACGGAACAGCCTGGCGACCGTGCCCTTGAAATCCTTGGCTTTGTCCGCTGGGGCGGCGAGCGCCCAACCCTGTCCCGGACCGCCGCCCCGGCGAAATCCCGGGCGCCGCTGCTGGGGGATGATGGGTGGGGTCTGACGGCGATTGTCATTCGTCATGGGTGAGTTCCTCCTCCGTGAGCTGCGAGATGGCGAGTTCGCGGTAGACCTCGCAGGTCTTGAGCAGTTCCCTGTGGGTGCCGCTGCCGACGATGCGGCCTTCGTGCAGCACGACGATCCGATCGGCGTTCATGATCGTGCCGATCCGTTGGGCGACGATCAGGACCGTCGCTGCTTTCGTTTCTGTTTTCAACGCTTGGCGAAGCAAGGAATCCGTCTTGAAGTCCAGCGCGGAGAAACTGTCGTCGAACACGTAGATCTTCGGTCTGCGGATCAACGCCCTGGCGATTGCCAGCCGTTGCTTCTGGCCGCCCGAGAGGTTGGCGCCGCCTTGGTCGACGACAGCGTCGTAGCCGCCATCCATCCCGACGATGAATTCTTCGGCCTGTCCGGTTTTGGCTGCCCATTCGAGCTCGGCCTGCGAGGCGTCGGGCTTGCCGTAGACGATGTTGTCCCTGATGCTGCCGGAAAACAGAGTCGCGGTCTGCGGCACGAAACCGATCAGGGAGCGCAAGCGACGAAGCTTGATATCTTTGACATCGACATGATCGATCGTGATCGTGCCACAACTGACATCAAAAAAACGTGGTAACAGGTTGATCGTCGTCGACTTGCCGGACCCGGTGGATCCGATCAGGGCGACGGTCTCTCCGGGTTTGGCGGTGAAACTGATGTTCTCGAGCACATTCTTGTCGGCGTCCTGGTATTTGAAACAGACGTCTTGGAAGGCGATTTCACCTTGGAAGTCGAAATTGTCGTATTCGTCTTTGCCATCGTCTTTCACGATGATCTCCTGGTCGAAGATCTCCTTGATCCGGGAAGACGACACCTGAGCCCGCGGATACATGATGAAGGTCATCGTGAGCATGAGGAGCGCGAACATCGCCTGGAAGGAATACTGCATGACCGCCGACACATTGGCTAGATCCGCATAACTTGATGCGCTCCCGCCGGTGATGGCGCGATAGGACATGAAGACGACGCCGAGAATGACCACTTGGAATACCAAATTGACAGCGGGGTTCAAGAGCGACATGATCTTGCCGGTCTGGATGACGGTTTTGGTGAGGTCTTCGTTCGCATCCTTGTAGCGGGAGATCTCGCGCCTGCCCTTGTCGAATGCGCGGATGACCCGGACGCCTTTGATGCCCTCGCGGCTGATGCGGGTCAGACCGTCGATTTTCTTTTCCATTGCCCGGAACAAAGGCACGACGAGGACGAAGGTGATGGCGATGATGAGAATGAGGACCGGGAGTCCGGCAAGCAGGACATTCATCAGTTCCCGCGCCCGTTGCCAACTCATGATCAAGGCGCCGATGAAGATGATCGGGATCCTGAGCACCATCCTGAGGAACATGATCAGATAGTTCTGCACCTGCATCACGTCATTGGTCGAGCGCGTGATCAGGGTGGAGGTTCCGAATCGGTCAGCCTCGGCCAGCGAGAAACTGCTGATCTTGCGGTAAAGGTCCTTGCGCATGTCGCGCCCGGTTTTGCTGGCCACGCTGCTGGAAACATAGGCCAGGACGATCCAGGCGAGCGAGGAGGCGAGTGTGACGCCGATCATGATCAATCCGTAACGGAGGATGATCGTCATGTCGCTCTGTTGCCCGACGATGCGGCAGGTGTCCGGCTCAAGATTGAGATCGCAAAAATCGGTCGGAACGTAGGCGCCGGCGTCCGCATCGTAAATTTCATAGACCGGGGTGATCCCCTCACCGATCATCTTGCTCATGTAGTTGGGCAGCAGCAGATTGCCCATCGCCGTCAAAGTGACGAGAACGAAGATGACCATGACCGCTTTCCAGTAGGGTTTGACATATGTGAACATCAGTTTCATCTAGTCTTCCTCCGCGAAGTATTGTTGAAGGTACTCATACACTTTTCGCTTGATCGTTTCCAAGGTTTCCAGTTCGGCTTTCGACAGCGGTGTCTGCACGAGTTTTTGCCATTCCTGATGCGCTTTTTCGACCGCTTCGGCGATCTTGTTGCCGGATGCCGTGATGTTCAGGACAAATCCGCGGAGATCCTCCGGATCAGGTGTCTTTTCGACCAACCCGAGAGCGACGAGCCGGTTGATCGTCCTGGTCGCGTGCGATTTGTGGAACGGCGCGTCCTGGATCATCCTGCTCATCTTCAAAGAACCACTCCTGGCGATCATCACCAGGTAATAGCCGTCGGGCTTTTGCAGTTCGAAGGAGCCATAATGTTTTTCTAGGAATCGGTGCCGGTATCTGGCGATCTGGTGATCATAGTCGTTGGGCATGTCATGCCTCCTAGCGTTTCATGGTGGAGCATCACTGCCAAGTATACGGCAATTTAGTTGCCTTGTCAACTAAAAAGCAAAACTTGCGAGATTTCGCAAGTCTCATTTCAAAAGATAGAGGATGCCGATCGTTCCCCGGCCGCAGTGGCTGGAGATGACGCAGCCGGCGTCGGTTTCATAAACGTTGTCGATCTTCAGGTTCTGACGGATCTGATCCCTCACATACTTCGCGTCCGCATGGGCGAGCGAGTGGGTGATCATCAGGCAGTCCCCGTCGATCTCATGTTTTTCCGCAAATGCCTCCTGCAGCATGATGTCGACCCCGACGCGAACCGTTCCCCGGCCTTTCTTGCCCACGCCCAGGACGCCGTCCCTGACTTTGATGATCGGTTTGATCTTCAGCATCGTGCCCATGGCGGCTGCGAAAGCGTTCAGCCGGCCGCCCTTGTGGAGGTATTCCAGAGTGTCGATCACGAATTGGCTCCGGACTTTGGGGGCGAGCGCCTCGATTCGCTCCTTGATGGCGGCGGCACTCAGGCCTTCGGCACGGAACTTCACCGCCTTGAGCAGAAGCAGACCCGACCCCGAGGAGAGATTCTGGGAATCGACGAGATAGATATCTTCCGAGCCGATCGCCGTCTTGGCCGCCAGGGCGCTTTTCATCGTGGCGGAGAAATTGTTGCCGATGCCGGTGAAGAGGATCTGGTAGCCTTCCTGAAGATATCGCTCGAAAACCGCTTGGATGTCGCCGGGAGAAGCCGCCGCCGTCTTCGGCAATATTCCTTTTTCCCTGACCAACTCGTACATCTTCGGCGTGGTCAAATCGACGTTGTCGCGGTACTCCTCGCCAGGGAAAATCACGTAGAGCGGCACCACGGCGATGTCGTGTTCTTTGATGAGTTGTTGTGACAGGTCGCATGTGCTGTCGGTCACCAGTTTGATCTTGTGCATGCAATCACCACCTTGTTTGATTATATCTTATCAGGCATTGCGTGTAAACATCCGGGAGACTTTCCTTGAGAATTTGGAATTGCTCCGTCCGGATGAAAAAAATATGCTATAATGTTGGCGAGGTGTTATGCATGAAGTATATCGAGAAAAACAAGGTCATCGGCGCCGTCAGGGAAATGGTTCTCGACTCGGCCGTCAATCTGGAAAAGACGGTCTGCGACTACTTGAAGGCCGCTTTCCGTACCGAGACCGAACCGCTGGCCAAAAACGTGCTGGACCAGATCATCGAGAACCAGGATCTCGCCCGAAAGGAACAGATTCCCCTCTGCCAGGACACCGGCATCGCCGTCTGTTTCGCCGAGGTCGGCAACCAACTCCACTTTGATTATGATCTGGAGGCCGCCATCAACGAGGGTGTCCGCCAGGGCTACAAGGAAGGCTACCTGCGCAAATCGATCGTCGGTCATCCCTTGATACGGATCAACACGCTGGACAACACACCGGCGATCTTTCATCTGAAATTGATTGCCGGGGATGAATTGCGCTTGCATTTCGCTCCCAAGGGGGGCGGCAGTGAAAACATGAGCCGGCTCGCGATGCTCACGCCGGGCGACGGCAAGGAAGGCGTCAAGCGCTTCGTGCGCGAGACCATCGTTTTGGGCGGAGGCAAACCTTGTCCGCCCCTCATCGTCGGTGTCGGCATCGGCGGCAATTTCGAAAAGTGTGCGCTGCTTGCCAAGGAAGCGATCTTCCGCCCGCTCGGGGATGAGGCGGAAAACCCCGAGGATCTGGCGCTCGAACGCGAGCTCTTCCAGGAAATCAACGCCCTTGGCGTCGGCCCGATGGGCTTGGGCGGCAAGACAACCTGCCTGGCGGTCAAAGTCAACTCCTTTGCCTGCCACATCGCCTCGCTGCCGGTGGCTGTGAATCTCCAGTGCCATTCGGCCCGCAAGGCTCATGCCGTGCTCAGGGGGGAAGACCGATGAAAAGATTGTTGGCGCCGGTTTCCGAGACCGACCGGCTCGCGCTCAGGGTCGGCGAGGAAATCTTGATTTCCGGCATCCTTTATACAGGAAGGGACCAAGCCCACAGGCTCTTGGTCGAGATGATCCAAAAGCACCAGCAACCGCCAATCCCGTTTGCGGGACAGATCATCTATTATGTCGGTCCCACCCCGGCCAAACCCCATCAACCGATCGGCGCCTGCGGTCCGACTTCCGGTTACCGCATGGACCCTTTCAGCCTCGTGCTCATGGAAAAAGGGCTCAAGATCATGATTGGCAAGGGGGAGCGGAGCGACGCCTTCAAAACCGAGCTGATGCGCCAGCAAGCCGTCTATCTGATCGGCATCGGCGGGATCGGCGCCCTGATGGCCAAGACCGTCAAGAAAGCCTCGCTGATCGCCTTCCCGGAACTCGAGAGCGAAGCGATCTTCAAACTCGAGGTCGAGGACTTCCCGGCGATCGTCGCCTATGACGCCGCCGGCGGCGACATCTTCAAGCGCTGAACCCCGTTCCAATCCATAAAAAGGCCATGAAGCAAACACTCCATGGCTTTTTTTATCGGAAATAGATTTCTAGTAGGCTTTCGCGAAGAGCACCATCAGCTTCGCGTCTTGGCCGCAGACCGGACAGATGTCTCCGAGATGCTCCTGATGGAAGGGGATGCACCGGGCGGTGGCGGCGGTGTCTTCCTTGATTTTGACTTCGCAGGCCTCGTCGCCGCACCACATCATCTTGACGTAGCCGGCGTTTGCGTCCATGAGTTTTTTGAATTCGGTGTAGGTTGTCGCCCGGTGGGTGTTGTTCGCGACGTTTTCCTGGGCTTTGGCAAACATCGCCTCATGAGATCGGAAGAGCGTCGTGTAGGGAAAGAGTGTAGATCCCGGTGGTCGCC
>CALGNF010000026.1 GCA_937958685.1 uncultured Caryophanales bacterium | reverse complement strand
ATCGTATTCGGTGACTGGAGTTCAGACGTGTGCTCTTCCGATCTGGCCCCAACGGTAACGGCAAAAGCAACGTCATCGATGCCCTCTGCTTCGCCCTCGGGCGGATGTCGAAAAAAACCATGCGGGCCAAGTCGCTTACGGACTTGATCTTCGCCGGCACCAAGACCCAAAAGCCCGCTTCGAAGGCGGAAGTTGTCATCACCTTTGATAATAAGAATAAAGAATTCCCCGACGACTCGGAAGAATATAATGTCGCCCGTTGGGTCAAAGCCAAGGGTACCAGCGGCTATACCATCCAAGGGAAAAAATCCACCCGTGAACAGCTGCTGAACGTGCTGGCTCAAGCCAACATCGACCCCGACGGCTCCAACCAATTCATTTTGCAAGGGCGGATTGTGGAGTTAACCCATATGAATACGGGCCAGCGGCGGGAGTTCATCGAGACGCTGATTGGGCTCGAGAAATACGATGAAATGAAGGCCAACACCCTGAAAGAACTCGAAAAGGCCGACGCTGATTTGCTCCAGTTCGAGGCTATCTTCAAAGAAGTCAGCGCCCAGCTCAAAAAGGTCGAAAAGGAAAAGAACGACGCATTACGCTGGAAAGAACTCGATAATAACGTGAACCTCTATAACGCCCAGTTAATCGCCTTGAAGATCCATAAACTCCGTATGGAATTGGAAGAAGTTGAGGCGGAAATGGAAGAATCACTCCAAGTGATCGCCGAGCTGGAGGGAAAAGTCGCCCGCGCCAAGGAAAAACTCGAGGCCGAGGCCATGTTCTTCAAGGGCATTGAAGGAGACCTCACCACCCAGGAAGAAGAAAAGGCGAAACTCGACGAGACCCTCACGACCCAACGCACCGAGCTCTCCGCCAAAGAGACCGAGCTGAAAAACGCCAAGGAAAATCTCAAGCGGCTTGAAGAGCAGAAGGCCAAGCTGGAGGGCATGCAAGAGAAACTCGAAGGGGGGAAGACCTACGATGACTTGATCAAGGCTACATCCGACCAGATCGCCAAAGTCGGCGGCATTATTGATGAGACCACCAAGACCATCGATGAAACGGTCGCCGAGCAGAAGGACCGGGAAGCCAAAATTGCCGAGATCAACAAGCAAATCTCAGCCGTGCAGCAAGAGATCAAAGCTCTCTCCACTGAAAGCGGCTTATTGGAACAAACCATCACCAAGAACAATAAAAAACTCGATAAACTCGAAAAAGACCTTAAACGCCTCAAAAAGGAGGGCGAATCGGTCGAAGAGGCTATCAAAAAGACCCAGGCCGAGTCCGACGGGATCACCAAGAAAATCGAGGACACCAAGACCAAAATCGGCGAGGAACAAACCCGCCAAAAGGAACTCGACAAGGAGATCAAAAAACTCGAGAAGGACACAGAAAAGGCCCTTAAAAAACAATGCGATATCCAAGCATCCGTCTCATCCGCGAACGCCGAAATCAACATGCTCAAGACCCGGATCACCGAACTTGAGGACAAGAAAACTGCCCTTAAGAAGGAATACGACCGGCTCACCAAAGGGCAAAAAGTCGAAGACCAAATCAACGCCCTCAAGGCCCAAGAAAAGACCCTCAACGAGGAACTGAAGACCGCCAAGGGCGAACTCACCAAGGCCAACGAAGAGCAGAAAAAGTCGCAAGGCAAAAAGGACGCCCTCGAACTCAAACGCCGGTCCATGGAAGCCGAGATCGCCGACATCGACAAGCGGCTCTCGGGGCTCAAGGTCGAGCTGAAAAACGCCGAGGCCGAATTAAAAGCCGCCGAGGGCGATAAGAAAAAGGCGGAACTCCAAAAAGCCAGCCTTGAAAAAGAACTCAAGGATTTCACCGCCCAGAAGGACAAACTCACCGGCCAAGCCGACGGCATTAACAAAAAACTCGCCCAATACACCGAAGACCGGAAAAAGATCCAAGAAAAAATCGACAAGATGGAGGCCGAAAAGGGCGAAAGCTCCGGCGAGCTGGAAAAGGTCATGACCAACCTCACCGAGCTCATCCGCAACCTCGACAAGGCCGCCGGCGACATCAAGTCCGATATGCAAAACGCCAGCCAAGTCGCCATCGACCGATCCTCGGAGGTCATCAAGACCTTT
The DNA here is from genome assembly GCA_937958685.1 of uncultured Caryophanales bacterium. Taxonomy (GTDB): domain Bacteria; phylum Bacillota_I; class Bacilli_A; order Izemoplasmatales; family Hujiaoplasmataceae; genus JAAYZB01. The sequence continues at coordinate 1,563 of CALGNF010000026.1, read as the reverse complement.
GTCATGGACATCACCGACATCCTTAAATCCATCGAGGAAGTCGCCGGCCTCGAAGAGTCCAAAGAAATCAAAGAACAACTCACTATGACGGTCGACACGCTCAAGGTGCTCATCGACAACGCCGACCAGCCCATTTCCCAACTCAACGACGCCGTCAAAGACGCCAGCGATGATGCCCTCGCCGAATCCACCAAAAACTTCGACGAGTTCACCCAAGAGTTCTCTAATAAATTCGACTCCATCCGGGTGGCCCTCAAAGCCGTCGCCGTCTCGGATACCTCCGAACAATATAAAGCGCTGGACGCCGCTAACGCCAGCATTCAGGCCCAAAACAGCGCCCTCGCCGATATCAACAACCAACTCACCAAGATCACCACCCAGACCGAGCAGAAGGACAAAGAGCTCAAGCAGATCGACACCCAACTCACCGCCCTCGCCAAAAAAATCGACGAAAACAAGGCCAAGGTCGATAAGGGCGCCAAGGAAAACGACGAAAAATCCAAGCAGGTTGCCGCCAACCAGGCCGAGATCAAAAAGATCACCGACGAACTCGAGGGCCTCAAAAAGTTCGCCGACGATTTCTGGAAAACCACCAAAGACCTCCAGGCCCAGATCGACGCCAAGACCGAGGAACTCACCAAACTCCAGGCCGACCTGAACTCGCTCGCCAACGTAAAACGCATCCTCGAAGACATCGAGGCCGCCGGCAAAGACCAAGAACGCCTCACCAAGGACATCGAGCACAAGACCGAGAGCATCAAAGACCTCGTCGCCGCCGCCGACAAAGCCGTCGAAGAGGTTAAGAGCCAAGAAGAGCACATCGGCAAAGTCAAGGCCGACCGCGACGCCGCCGACGAGACCCGGGTCAAGCTCCAGACCGAAATCGACGCTGAAAACGAAAAACTCAAAGACGTCGCATCCCGCCTCAAGGACCTCGAAAACGTCCAGAAACTCATCAAGGATATTGAAGCGCTGAAAGCTGAAAACGAGGAAAGCACCGCCAAGATCGCCGAAAACGCCAAGGGCATCGCCGCCCAGGAAGACGCCATCAAAGCCCACGAAAAGGAACTCGCCGCCGTCACCGAGGAACGCAAGGGGCTCGAGGCCAAGGAAGCCGACCTCCGCAAGGAGCTTAAGGGCCACAACGAAACCAAGAACGGCCTCGAAAAAACGCTCGATAAACAGAAACAGATGAAGGACCGGGCCCTCGAAATCGAAGGGCTCGCCACCGACATCGGCGCCACATCCGACGCCATCGCCGACTACGAAGAAGCCGTCAAAACCACGATCGCCGCCATCACCCAACTCGAAGGCGAACGCTCCGCCAAAGCCGCCCAGATCGCCGACCTCCAATCCCAAAAATCCCAATCCTTTGAAAAGCAGAAAGCCCAGCAGACCGAACTCGGCAACCTCAACGCCGAACTCGCCAAGGAGTCAGCCAAGAAAAACAACCTCGAGTCACGCAAAATCGTCATCGAGGAAAAGGTCGACGAACTCTTTGAAAAATCCAGATCGGAAGAGCACACGTCTGAACTCCAGTCCCCGAATCAGATCTCGTATGCC
>CALGNF010000025.1 GCA_937958685.1 uncultured Caryophanales bacterium | reverse complement strand
CGCCCACCGAGATCTACACTCTTTCCCTACACGACGCTCTTCCGATCTCCGTTCTCTATTTCACCCTGGGTTCCTTAATCAAGCTGTTTGCGTATGCCAAAGGCCAGCGAATCATCCGCAACACCAAGATCAAGGGCCCGGCCATCATTCTTTCCAACCATACCTCGTTCTTCGATTTCCTCTATACGACGGCGGGGATGTATCCGGCACGGATCACCTATCTGGGTGCCAAGAAATACTTTCATGATCCCCTGACCGGATTCTTCATGCGCTTGGCGCGAGCAATCCCCAAGAGTTTGATGCAAGCCGACCCGGCTGCCTTGATGAAGGCGTTCAGGATTCTCCGCCAGGGGGGGATAATTTCGATCTTTCCCGAAGGCCAGATTTCGCCGACCGGAACCTCCCTGCCCCCCGCTTTCGCCATCGCCAAACTGCTCAAGAAAGCTGGTGTCGATGTTTTCACCGTCAAACACAAAAACGCCTATTTCGTGAATCCGCCCTGGAGCAAGCACACTTTCCGCGGAAAGATCGAAACCGAAAAAGCCCTATTGATCAGCAAAGCCGAACTTGAGACACTCACAATCGCCCAAATCTATGATCGAGTCGTGACCGGGCTTCACTTCAGTTCCTCCGCCTATAACAAAGAACGACGCTATCGTTACCGGCTTCAGGACATCAGCAATCTGGAAAACGTCATCTATCAGTGTCCCCATTGCCTTCATGAAGGCTTGGAAGCGAACTTCGACCGCCTGCATTGCCCCCGCTGCCATCACGAACTCGTCTATGACGCTCACGGGCTGCTCAACGGCCGGGGTATCGATGAATTTTTCGTTGAACAGGAGACCCGCCTGCGCCAGGCGATCGACGCCGATCCAGATTTTTCGCTTTCGGGAAACACCCGCCTGTTCTCCTTCCGTGAAGGCCGCCTGCAGGAAGTGGGTCGGGGTGCGCTGATATTGCGGCGGTTTGAGTACGTCTACCAGGGAACGATCGACGGAAGCGGGCAACGCCGCGTGTTTGCGGCTTCAGGCGTGCCGACGCTGCCTTCGGACATCGGCAGGAACGTGCAAATCTATGAAGGCGACCAAATCTACCAGTTTGAACTCGATGTGCCACTGCTCCCGACGAAGCTGGTCCATGCTGGCGAGTACATGCATTTGCTGGCAAAAACCGTCGTTTAGATTGTAGCGTGTTCCCAGATAACAAAAAGCCCGTTCTTGGGCTTTTCTTTTTGGAGGTTGTCAGGGTATGGTAATCAATCCAATTCGAAACAAAGCAGCCAGTCAGACATTACCTGAGGCAAATGGAATTGCCTGCCCTTCTCGATCGCCATCGATGTCGCCACCAATCCGGGAAAATCGACCTGATTCACATTCAGGCCGATACCGATGATCACGGCTTCGAGAAACTCTCCCTGATAACTCGTCTCGATCAGGATGCCGGCGATTTTCTTGCCACCGACCAAGATGTCATTGGGGGATTTGACAATTGCGGAGATATCGTGGAGTTTGAGTAGTCTCACCAGGCTGTTTGCCACCAGGACCGGCAAGGCTTCAAGGTCGACATCACTCTTCAAAAGCAGCGAGAACAGCAGGTTCTTGCCGGCATCTGAATCCCAACGCCGCTGGAATTGCCCTCTGCCAGCGCTTTGATAGTCCGCCTGGATGATCGTGCCCGATGGCAGAACGTGGTGATTCTGCTTGAGGAAGTCGTTCGTGGAAGCGATATTGGGGACATGAATGAGGTTGCATTCGGTGATTTTCATCAGGAAAAGGCGAACGAGAACTCGGCCTCGCAGACGAGTTGGTCTCCCACATAAGCCTTGCTGAGACCCACGCCGTACTGGGCTTTGAGTTTCGTGACTTCGACTTCCAGGCGCAAGATATCGCCGGGAATGACTTTGCGGCGGAATTTGGCATATCTGATGCCGGCGAAATAAACGTTCTTTCCCTTGTGCTCGGGTGCTGAAAGCAGGGTGATCGCTCCCGTCTGCGCCAAGGCTTCGAGGATCAGCACGCCGGGCATCACATGCTCATCGGGAAAATGGCCGGGAAAAAAGAATTCGTTGGCGCTCACGACCTTTTCGCCGATGGCGGTTTTCCCCGGATTGAGTTCCAGGATGCGGTCGACGAGCAGAAACGGATAGCGATGCGGGATGATTTTTTGGATTTGGTTGCTGGTGAGCATGTCAGTCCTCCCATTTTCTGAAAATCAAGGTCGCATTGTGGCCTCCAAAGCCGAGGCTGTTCTTCAGCGCATGGCGGATGAGATGTGGTTGTGGCTTATTGGGAGTGTAGTCAAGATCGCATTCGGGATCCTGGACGCGATAATTGATCGTCGGCGGCGCGATGTTCTCCTCGATCGCCCGCAAGGTGATGACCGTTTCGATGCCGCCGACGGCGCCGAGGGCATGACCATGCATCGATTTGGTGGCGCCAACTTTGATTTTCTTCGCATGGTCGCCGAAGACATTCTTGATGCCTTTGGTCTCCAGGCGGTCGTTATAGTAAGTCGAGGTGCCATGCGGGTTGATGTAGTCGATGGACTCGGGGGCGATTCTCGCGTCATTGAGAGCCAGCTTCATGCACTTGATGATGCTTTCCGCCGTCTCATCCGGCTGGGTGATGTGAAAGGCATCGCAGTTGGTCCCGTAGCCGATGATTTCCCCATGGATCTTGGCCCCCCGTCTTCGGGCGTGCTCAAGTTCCTCCAAGATCAGGATCCCCGCGCCTTCGGCAATCACGAAACCGGTCCTCTCGGCATCGAAGGGAATCGATGCCCTGGTCGGATCGAGCGAGGGGCTGATCGCCTTCATCGCCGCAAATCCGGCAACGCCTGCGGGGTTGATCCCCGCTAGATCGGAAGAGCGTCGTGTAGGGAAAGAGTGTAGATCTCGGTG
>CALGNF010000024.1 GCA_937958685.1 uncultured Caryophanales bacterium | reverse complement strand
CGAACTTGAATTTCAGCATTACCATTGCTGTGTTCTGCCATTAAACTATAGGAGCTTTGCCTTTCATATTATAATCAAGTTCAGTAAAAAATGCAAGCAAAAAAAACGCCAACCAGCCGCAACGCCTTGAGATCACCCAATCGACATGATCACACATATATTATTTTTAATTATTTTAGATTATTGACATATACCGAATAGTGGAGTATAATTTATGCCAAGGAAGGTGAACTTTATGTTGGAAATCAGGAAGCTTTCAAAAAGTTATGACGGAAAGAAGAAAGCGTGTGACAATGTCTCGCTCAGCCTCGATGCCGGTGACATCTACGGCTTTGTCGGACACAACGGAGCCGGAAAGACGACGCTGCTCAAATCAATCGCCGGTATCATCGCCTTTGATGAAGGCGATGTGACAATCGCCGGTCATTCGATCGTCAAAGAACCGCTGGAGGCAAAACGTCTTTTCGCCTATATCCCCGACAATCCCGACATCTATGAATCATTGACGGGCGTGCAGTATCTGGATTTCATCGCCGATGTATATCAAATCGATCTGCTCCGCCGCGCCCAATTGATCGAAAAATACGCCACGATGTTCGAGATCACCGATGCCCTCAATAATCCTGTCTCCTCGTATTCCCATGGGATGAAACAAAAACTGGTGCTCACCGGCGCCTTGATTCACGAGCCGAAAATCATGCTGCTGGACGAACCATTCGTCGGTCTTGATCCCAAAGCAAGCTTTCTGATCAAGGAAGTCTTCAAGGAAATGTGTGCCCAGGGAGCGCTGATTTTCTTTTCGACGCATGTCCTCGAAGTGGTGGAGAAGTTATGCAACAAAGTCGCCATCATCAAGCATGGGAAGATCGTCGCCGATGGCTATACCGAAAAAATCATCAAGGACAAGTCGCTGGAGAGCATCTTCATGGAGTTGATCCAGGAATCATGATGTACGCCAAACTCGTGCGGGTTTTCTTCAAGGAAAACTTCTCGCTCAACCGCTTTATCGGCACCGACATCAGAAAGAACAAGAAGAAGGCGTTGTTGCTGGGATTCGTGATTCTGTACGCTTTCGGGGCGTTTCTCTTCTCTTTTGGCTATTTGTTCTTCGATCTCGGGAAATACTTGGTCGAGTTGGACATGCTTGACACGTTGCTGGTGTTCTTGTTTGCCTATGCGACCACCTTATCGATCATGATCACGCTTTTTCGCGCCAACGGCTACCTTTTCAAATTCAAGGATTATGAGATTTTGGCGCCGTTGCCGCTCAATCCGCGCACGGTCCTGCTCGCCAAACTGACGGTGATGATGAGTTTCCTCTACATCGGCCTTGCCATGGTCTCGCTCCCCATCGCTTTTGCGTACTTTTGGCATCGGGGTTTCGACATGGTGACTTTGCTCATCTTCCTGGTGGGATTCTTGCTGATTCCCGTGATTCCGCTGATCATCTTCGCTTTTTTGTCGCTCCTGATCGCCCGGTTGACCTCGCGCTTTCGCAAGAGCAACATCCTCTACACCATACTCCTGTTCGTTGTCGTTCTCGCGTTTACTGTCTTCTCGATGAGCTTTGCGGTCCCGGGGGAGGACAACCCGCTCCTCCAACAGCAGGGACTGCTGGCGTTTCTCATGGCATACTACCCGCCGCTGACCTGGTTTGTGGAGGCCGTTCACGACCATCAGCTGCTATCGCTTATCTATCTGGTGCTGTCGCAGGCACTGCCGCTTGCGGCGTTCGTTTTTCTGATCAGCAAGATGGTCGTCTCGACAAACCAGCAGGCGTTGAGCGTCAAGACGGGCAAAAATCTGCGCCCGGTCAAGTTCCGTCAGCGCTCGGTGTTTGAGTCGCTGATCATCAAAGAAGCGCGGAAATTCATCAATGTCCCGATCTACGCCGTCAATTCCGGTTTCGGCCCGATCATCCTGATCCTGATTGGAATCTTGAGTTTGGCCTATAAGAGCAAGATTGCCGCGTTTCTGACCGAAATGACCGGATTCCCCCTGCCGATCGAGATGGTTGTCATGGTTTTTGTCGGTTTCTGTGTCTCGATGGTCTATACCTCCGCCATCAGTCTGTCGCTCGAAGGCAAGAATTTCTGGCTGATCAAGAGTCTCCCGCTCAAGGCTACACAAGTGATGCAGTCGAAGATGGCTTTCAATGTCCTGCTGGGCTTGCCATTCGCCTTCGTGGCGATCGTACTGATGACGATCGCCTTTGGGATCAGTGCCTATTCGATGGTGACGATGCTGTTGGCGGTGGCGGTGCTCTCGCTAGCCACCTCGGCGATGGGTAGTTTCATCAATCTCCATTTTCCCAAATTTGAGTTTCTCAATGAGACCGAGGTCGTCAAGCAAAGCATCGGCGCCTTGATCGGCGTTTTTGGGGGCTTCGGCATCATGGTCGCTGATGGGTTTTTGATCAGTTTCACGCTGGCTCCCCTCGGCTGGAACGGCGCCTTGCTGCTGGCAACGCTCCTCAACGCCCTGGTCTTTCTTGGATTTTATCTGCTTGTCATGCGCTCGGCTCCCAGGCTGTTTGCCAAGATGGGTGGTTGAGCTGCAAGTTAGCGCAAACACTGTTATTTCATTTGAAATTTATCGTAGATAATGATATAATTATCCCAGTATGAAATCTGTTTCAGGAAAGGAAATTTGTATGACCAAATACGTATATTTGTTCAAAGAGGGCAATGCCTCGATGAAGAATCTGCTTGGGGGTAAAGGTGCCAATCTCGCGGAAATGACCAACCTTGGCATGCCCGTTCCCCAAGGCTTCACCGTCACCACCGAGGCCTGCACCCGTTACTATGCGGACGGACGGAAAATCAGCGACGAGATCATCGCCCAGATCGACAAGGCTCTTTCCGAGACCGAGAAGTCAGCCGGAAAAAAATTCGGCGATTCCGCCAACCCCTTCCTCGTCTCCGTGCGTTCGGGCGCCCGCGCCTCCATGCCGGGAATGATGGACACAATCCTGAATCTCGGCTTGAATGACAAGGTCGTCGAAGGCCTGGCAAAATTGACCAACAACCCGCGTTTTGCCTATGACTCCTACCGTCGTTTCATCCAGATGTTCGCCGATGTCGTCATGGAGATCCCGAAAAGCAATTTTGAGGCGATCCTCGAGGCGAGCAAAGCGGCAAAACATGTCGAGCTGGACACCGAACTCGACCATAACGACATGAAGGCGATCGTCAAGGGGTTTCTTGAAAAATACCGGGAACTCAAGGGCGAGGAATTTCCACAGGACCCCAAGATCCAGTTGATCGAATCCATCCAGGCCGTTTTCCGCTCCTGGGACAATCCGCGCGCGAACACCTACAGACGTTTGAACAATATTCCCTATGAGTGGGGAACAGCCGTCAATGTCCAGTCGATGGTCTTCGGTAACATGGGCGACGACTCCGGAACCGGTGTTGCTTTCACTCGCGATCCATCGACCGGAGAAAAGGTCCTTTATGGGGAATATCTCTTCAACGCCCAAGGCGAGGATGTCGTCGCCGGCATCAGAACCCCCAAACCGATTTCTGAACTCAAACGCGACAATCCCGCGATCTACGAGGAATTTCAAACCATTTCACACAAGCTTGAGGCTCATTACCGCGATATGCAGGACATGGAGTTCACCATTGAAAAAGGCAAACTCTACATGCTCCAAACCCGCAACGGCAAGCGGACAGCACAAGCCGCGCTGAAGATCGCCATCGACTTGGTCGCGGAAGGTTTGCTCACCGAAAAGGAAGCTTTGCTGAAGGTCGAACCCAAACAACTTGACTCGTTGCTCCATCGCCAATTTGATCCCGAGTCGCTCCGAAAAGCCACCATCATCGCCACCGGTCTGAATGCCTCTCCAGGCGCGGCGACCGGAAAAGCGGTGTTCACCGCCGAACGTGCCCAAGAGCTGGTCAAGGAAGGCAATCCCGTCATTCTCGTTCGTCAGGAAACCTCTCCGGAAGACATCGAGGGCATGGTCGTCGCTAAAGGCGTGCTCACCAGCCGCGGCGGCATGACCTCGCACGCAGCCGTCGTCGCCAGGGGCATGGGAACATGTTGCGTCGCCGGTGCCGGCAGCGTCAAAGTCTACGAAGAAAAGAAATACTTCGAAGTCGGCGGCAAGAAATACCACGAAGGCGATTGGATTTCCCTCGACGGCACCACCGGAAACATCTACGGCGAGCAGATCAAGACCGTTGATGCCACCGTTTCTGGCGATTTTGCCAAACTGATGGCTTGGGCCGACAAATACCGCGCCTTGAAAGTCAGAACCAACGCCGACAATCCCCGCGATGCCCGTCAAGCTTACAGATTCGGCGCTGAAGGCATCGGCCTTTGCCGCACCGAACACATGTTTTTCGATGCGGACCGGATTCCCGCGATGCGCGAGATGATCGTCGCCAAAACCCTCAAGGAACGTCAACACGCCCTCAACAAGCTCCTGCCAATGCAGAAGAAAGACTTTATCGGCCTCTATGAGGAGATGAACGGTTATCCTGTCACAATCAGGTATTTGGATCCGCCATTGCACGAATTCCTGCCAACGGAGGACGAGGACATCGCCGAACTCGCCAAAGAGATGGGGCTCACCTTCGAAGAACTCAAGGCCACCGTCATCGGCCTGCACGAGTCCAATCCGATGCTCGGTCACCGTGGTGTCCGCTTGACTGTCACCTATCCGGAAATCGCTGTCATGCAGACGACAGCAGTCATCGAAGCCGCCATCGAAGTGAACAAGAAGGGTGGCAACGTCGTTCCGGAAATCATGATCCCGCTTGTCGGCGATGTCAAGGAACTGAAAATGCTCAAGGACATCATTGTCAATACCGCCGAGGAAATCATCAAGAAGAACAATGTCAAACTCACATATCTCGTCGGCACGATGATCGAGATTCCCCGCGCCGCCCTGCTGGCGGACGAGATCGCGACCGAAGCGGAGTTCTTCAGTTTTGGGACCAATGACCTGACGCAGATGACCTTCGGCTTCAGCCGCGATGATGCCGGCAAGTTCCTTGCCGACTACTACCAGAAGAAAATCTTCGAAAACGATCCCTTTGCCCATGTCGATATCAAGGGGGTCGGCAAACTCATGGAAATGGCGGTCGAGCTTGGCAAAAAGGTCAGACCCGACATCAAACTCGGAATTTGCGGCGAACACGGCGGCGATCCGATGTCCGTTGAATTCTGTCACAACATCGGCCTTTCCTATGTCTCCTGTTCTCCCTTCCGCGTGCCGATCGCCCGACTGGCTGCCGCCCACGCGAACATCAAGAACCCCCGTTGATCAACAAAACCCCTAAAGCAGGCAAAATCGCCTGCTTTTTTTGGCCCTTCGGTTGACATTGGCTTTTTCATTATATATAATGAAAATATACTTGGATGGTTGGAAATCACTCACCCGCGACCTACAGTATTAGAAAGGGAGTCAAGGCCTTCCTGGTGTTGAAAGCCTATTAAGTTAGGAATCCTAAAGGGAACGCAAGAGACGCCCACCTTGGGGTAGATGTTTGTCTGCTCGAGTGATTTCCAACTGTCCAAGTGTTTTCTATGTCTGCAAACGGAGGTATCTATGAGTAAATTACTACAAAAACTGACGATGCTCGAGGCGATTCCCGGCAATGAACGGGAAGTTCGCGAATTCGTGGGCGCTTATGCCCAAGGCAAGGCGGAGATCGCTTTCGACAAGTTGGGGTCGGTGATCCTCAAAAAAGCCGGGACGGATCCGGACGTCAGGATCATGGTCGCCGGCCACATGGATGAGATCGGCTTCATCGTCTCCGAGATCACCAAGGACGGCTATATCAAATTCGTCGCCGCGGGCGGTTGGTGGGGACATGTCGTTCTCAGCCAACAATTCACGATCCGCACCAAAAACGGCAAAGCGATCAGGGGCGTCGTCGGTTCCAAACCCCCGCACATCCTTGGTGCCGAGGAAAAGAAGAAGGTCGTCGAACTCGCTGACATGTTTATCGATATCGGTGTTTCCACCAAGAAGGAAGCCGAAAAACTGGGCATCGCGATCGGTGACATGGTCACTCCCTATATCGAATTTCAACACCTGGCCAATAAAAAGTATCTGCTTGCAAAAGCCTTTGACGACCGCGTCGGTGTCGGAGTCCTACTGGAAGTTCTCGACAATCTGCAAACCACAACCCATCCGAACACCTATTACGGTGTTGGAACGGTTATGGAGGAAGTCGGTTTGCGCGGCGCCGGGACTGCCAGTTACATGGTTGAACCCGACATCGGCATCTCCGTCGACGTGACGATCGGCAACGACTATCCCGGCGGCTCCAAGGAGACGGTGCTCGGCCTTGGCCCTTGTCTGATGGTTTATGACAGTTCGATGGTCGGCCACGTCGGTCTGCGGGCGTTTGTGGAAAAAACAGCAGCGGAACTCAAGATTCCCTACCAGTTGTCATATCTCAACCGTGGTGGCACCGATGCCGGCAAGATCCATCTCAACCAAAGCGGATGCCCAAGCATCGCCATCTGCATGGCGTCGCGTTACATCCATTCCCACACCTCGATCATCCACCAGGACGATTATGACAACACGGTCAAACTCGTGACTGCCCTAATAGCCAGACTCGATCGCAAAACGGTCGATGCCATCACGTATCAATAATCACCGACTGCCCGGGTAACCCTTGCTTATTCCTCCCCGCGATGATAAAATGATGAGGGTGATAACATGCTAAGGATCATATCCGGCACTCGCAAGGGCGCCAGGATCGCCGAAGTCGACCGCAAGAACACCCGGCCCACAACCGACAAGAACAAGGAAATGCTCTTCAACATCCTCGGTCAATATTTCACGGGCGGCGTCTGTGTCGATTTGTTTGCGGGTAGCGGTTCGCTCGGCTTCGAGGCCTTGAGCCGTGGTTTCTCCCAATGCTACTTCGTCGATGACAGCCGCGAGGCCATCCGCACCATCACGGAAAATCGCGACAAACTCAAGTTTCGCGAAGGCGAGGATTGCATCATCATCCATGCCGATTGGCGGGCTTTCATCAAACAAGCCCATCACACTTTGTATTCGCTGATCCTCGCCGATCCACCCTATGCCTTCACTGAGCATGAATGCTTGCTTAGGAAAATAGTGGAGGCGAATATACTCACCGACGGCGCGCTCGTCGTTTTGGAAACCGGCAGCAACACCGTCGTGACAGCTGTTTTGCGCAATCTGCGCCTGTTACGGACAAGGACGGCCGGATCGACCAAATACCATCTCTATGAGTTCGTTCCCGATCGCTCACCCAAGGAGGAATAATATGAAAACCGGTTTCTACCCTGGCAGTTTCGATCCGATCACCTTCGGTCACCTGGACATCATCCAACGGGGCGCCAAGCTGTTCGACAAACTTTATGTCGCCGTCTCTACCAATCCCAACAAACACACCCTGTTCAGTGCCGAAGAACGATTCGAACTTGTCAAAGACGCCACTCTCGGACTTGACAACGTCGAGGTCGTGATGGCTACCAAATTGACTGTCGAGCACTGCCGGGAACTGAGCGCGAGCCACATCCTCCGGGGGTTGCGGGCTGTCACCGATTATGATTACGAATTTCAGTTGACGAACTTCAACCGCAAGATTGCCAGCGATATCGACACTGTCTTCCTGATGACCGAAGGTAAATATTCCTACCTGTCATCATCCTCGGTCCGGGAGTTGGCCCGCTTCGGAGGCGATGTCACGCCTTTTGTTCCCAAAGCAGTCATCCTCGCCTTCAAGCAGAAATTCGGATTCCCCTCGAACCGTCAATAATTATTGGCGGTTTTTCTTATTATTTTCGTGCTGCCCTCCGTTACCGACAGCAACTTTGGTATAATTTAATAGAGGTGATCCAGTGATCTCTAGAACGCCCGCATCACCGCTTGCGCTCCGCAAAATCAGCGACATCCTCTACGTGCTTGCGCCCTCCGCGCCGGTTCCCGATCCCCTGGCCATGCAACTGCTCAGACTCGGTGACAGCTGCGTGCTTTTCGGTGTGAATCCCGCATACGCGTTCCATGACATCTTCTTGGCCATCACCGGGATCTGTCCCCCGGTCTTGCTCGAGGCGATCCTGATTCCGGAACTTACGATGCCCATCGTTTCCCGCCTTTCCGAACTCCGGGATTTCGGCGTGAAGACGACGATCGTCGCCAATGCCCGCGAATACGCGGGGGTGCTGTCGCAATATCCGAATATCCGAATATACAATCTTGCCGACCAACCGCCACTCTTGATTTTGAAAAGCGGTTCCACGCTGGAGTTTTGGCTGACGCCGTTCGTGACTGAAGCGCAGTCGTTCATGGTCTACTTTCCCAATCAGGAGTTGCTGCTTGCCAACCATGTTTTCGATTATCTCCGGGAAGATGCCACCCATGACCGGATGGAACTGGTCAGCGCGCATCAGAGCAACATCATCCCCTCGATCGATTTTTTGCGACCGCTCCTCGCCAGGATCGGCGACCGCGCTATCCAACTCGCCATCACCCGCTCAGGCAAGTGTTTCACAGCTTCAGAAGTCGCACAACTTGTGGAAGTGCTTTCGCAACGACCATTCTACAATTATGCCACCACTGATGGAACGATCAAGAAGAAAGCCGCCTATCCCTATCTCGAATATGCCAACCAGGTCGTGAGCAAACTGCGAAGCCTGCACACTGATGCGGAGGTCAGAAGCGTTTTTGCGAACTCGGCGATCGCCTTTGACGACAAACAGATGACAATCGTCGATCGTGGTCTCAGCGACTACCGTCTCTGGCAGTCGCTGTTTGACCTGATTTACACCAAGAAAGGTGTCAGTTGGCTGGCGTTGCTCGAACCGATGGTTAACAAACTGGTGGCTCTGCGAAAAGTTGAGAAACCGGCAATCTATCAAAGCGCCTCGCTTTCGATCGAACGCAAGGTTGTCGAACTTGACACCGAAAAACGGGAATTGGGCACCCGGTTGAGCAGTCTCGAGAATGAATTGCAGCAAACGGCCGAAAGAATGCTCAAAGACTCCCTCTCCGGCTGCTACAACCAGCAGTTCCTGGAGAAGCACCTGCTGCACCGACTTGAGACGGGCCGCAATCAGGACGTCGCCCTGCAAGACATTCATTTGATCTTTCTGACTTTGGATCGGATCACCGAACTGAACACCAAATACGGCAAGAACATCGGGGATGAGACGATCCGCAACCTGGCCTTCATTCTCAAACAAACCGGTGAGGAACGCGATCTGATCGTCAAGCGCAACGGCCCAGGGTTCATCATCATGAGGGAAGCGGCAGACCTCGAAGCGATCCGTCAACTGGCTGCGCGAATCCAGGCCGCCGTTGGCAAGGCCGAGATCTTCGTCGAACCCGTGACCGTCTCCATCGCCTTGACGTCCTTGTCGGAGTTGCCGCAAACAGAAACAGCGAGAGAACTTGTCGATTTGCTGATCACCACCGGTGAAAACCGAATCAAGCTGGCTGGCAAACTCGGGACGAACACACTTGTCAATGGCCAGGACGCCAAACAAGTGAGCGACAGAACGCGCATCCTATTGGTTGATGACGACGAGATCCTGATCAAGTTGTTTCGCGCCTATTTTGCCAAGGCCAATTTCGATGTGAGCGTCTGCATGGACGGTCAAGCCGGATGGGAAGCCGCAACCACTGGTAAGTTCAGCGCTTTCATCGTCGCGAAGATCCTTCCCAAAATCGATGGCTTCACACTCAAATTGAAACTCAACGAGCAGTCACAGACGCTGAACACCCATTTCATCTTGACAACCTATAACAAGACTCCGGAGACGATCATTCGGGCTAACCGTCTCGGAATCGACGCGGTCCTGGAAAAACCCCTGATTTTCGAGGAGATTTTAGGGCTTATGCAGCGATCCATGGAGCGTAATTGACGCATGCAACCCTCAAGAATCATCCTGATTCTGATTTTCGCGGTGTTGCTGGCAACCGCCGTTCTGCTCGTCGCCCTGTTTATAAGACGCAGATTCCGGATGTTGCAGGCAAGAAGGCGAGAACAGGCGGAAGCCGCCATGCTGGCCCGCCTGTATCGGCGACAACCAATCGATCGCAAAGCCTGCCGTCGCGATCTGCTTGACGCCTATGTCAAGGCCATGAATGAAGTGACGCTCGACCAGGAGACCAGGCGTCTCGTGTCCGAGGATTTTCTGACCTCAAGATTATACCGCCGATTATTGGGGAATCTGCGCGCGTTAAGTTCGCTGAAGCGCAAACAGGCGATCCATTATCTCGGCTGTTTTGACTCGGCGGAAATCCGCAGCGCTTTGGTAAGCGCCTTGAGAGTCGAACGTTCGGAACATGTAAAAATCTATTTGCTGAATGCGCTCAAGAACAAGATCGACCAACATATCCTGCAGGCGATCGTCGACAGCATCATCGGCAGTCGCCGGTATTACCAAGTGCGCCTCATCGGCATCCTCAAACGGCACTTGCTATCCGTGGAAGCCCATCTGGAGCGTATCTTTCGCCGTCCGGAAATGGAAATCAAGGAAGTTTTCGTCGATCTGACCAATGTTTATTACCGGAAGGAATTCAAACAGATTCTTGTCGAGGAATTGCGAACTATCGAAGCCTTTTTGGGCGGAGCCACCCATCCGACTTTCAGCGAGGTCCGCAAGCAGCGGGTCGTGCGGTTGTATTATCAAGTGCTCCGGGCGCTAGCCAATATCTACGACACCCCCCTGAACAAGCCGGAGTACCTTTCCTCGAGCAACCCGGAAATCGTCAAGATCGCCACGGACTCCTTCCAAAATATCGCCACGCTGGCCTCGGTGAAGACCATCCTCGGCTATGCGGACGGTACCGAATTGGACGAGCACCGGGCGCATGTCATCACCAGAATCCTCGACAGCAACCAGGGTCTTTATGGCGATATCCTCGATCTGATCCAAACGACGTCGCAACCCGACCAAAAAGCCTTGTTGGCGCACGTCATTTCCCATCGGATCGACTACCTGCTTTTGAAACTGCTCAACCGCAATGACCGTCTGCTTGGGCAGATGCTTTTCCTCATCGTCGAGAAGGGCTACACCGCCGATTTGATCGAATTCCTCAACCATAACCGCGTGCCCGACATCACGAAGCCGCTCATCGGCTTTCTGGGTCCGCTTGCGGAATCGATACCAAGTTTCCGCGATGAATTGGCGACCTTCGCTGATGAAGGCGTCCTGAAAGTCTTGGGAATCAAGAAAACCAAGCCCGAGAAAGGCGCCAAGACGGCGCCAGTGCCGGAGATTCGCAAGACAAGATGGCTGCTCAGGCTGCTTCTGGTGACCCTCATCATCTGCCCACTCGTGTTCGTCCTTGCCAACATCGCCACGCTCGCCACCAATTCGCCGCGGGAAAACTTCACCCAATACATCATCATTGTCAACAAGATCTTCATCGTCTATTATCTTTCTGTCAACCTCGTTTACTTCTTTGTGGCGATCCTTTCGTATCTTCGCTCCCGCCGGCAACGACGGCTTTACGCCCTTAAAACGAAAAACTTCCTCTTTGAGCCGATGATGCTGCCGTCGATATCGATCATCGCGCCCGCCTACAACGAGGAGTTGTCGATCGTGGAAAGCGTCAATTCCCTGCTCAATCTCGATTACCCCGAGTTTGAGGTCATCGTCGTCAATGACGGCTCCAAGGATCAGACTGTCAACAAACTGATCGAGCACTTTCAGCTGGAGCGCAAGAACGCCAATTACAGCGAAGCCATCAAGACGAAATCGGTCAGGGCGGTCTACAAGAACCGCTATTTGCCGTCCCTGACCGTGATCGACAAAGAAAACGGCGGCAAGGCAGACGCCCTGAATGTCGGCATCAACTTCAGCGCCTGCGAGTATATCTGCGGAATCGATGCCGATTCGATCCTCGAAAAAGACGCCTTGTTACGGCTGATGTCCTCGATGCTCGACCACGACAACATCACCCTCGCCCTGGGCGGCAGCATCGTGCCCGTCAACGGCTACGTCGTCGACAAGGGCAAAATCGAGAGCAAGGGGCTCTCGCGCTCCCTCCTCGCCCAACTCCAGACAATCGAGTATCTCCGCGCCTTCAATATCAGCCGCGGCGGCTTCGCCGGTCTGCGATCGCTTTTGATCGTCTCTGGCGCCTTTGGACTGTTCGAAAAGCGCATTCTGACGGAAGTCGGTGGCTACCTTACCGAAAGTTCCCTGAAAAAAGGGACTGTCGGCGAGGACATGGAGCTCGTGGTCCGGATCACCCGGCGCGCGCTCGAGGCGAAACTCCGCTTTCGCGTCGACTATATCGGCAATGCCAGATGCTATACCGAAGTTCCCGAGGCGCGCAAATCATTCTTCAAGCAGCGGAACCGCTGGCAGCGCGGTCTTGTCGACATCCTCTCCTATCATCGCAAACTGATCTTCAACCCCGCATACAGGCAGCCCGGTCTGATCGGCATGCCATATTTCTTCATCTTCGAGATGATCGGACCGCTCTTCGAAATCCAGGCTTATGTCGCGGTGATCGTCGGACTGGCGCTTGGCATCCTGAGCATCGACATCGTGCTGTTGCTGTTGCTCGTCACCGTCGTCATGGGAATCTTCATGTCGATCCTGTCGCTTTTCATCAGCGAAGAGGAAACCGCCTCGTTTTCAGTCAGGGATGTTTTCAACCTGATCGTGATTGCCGTCTGCGAGAATTTCGGTTGGCGGCAGTTTGTCAGCCTCTACCGGATCAAAGGCTATTTGTCATCCCTCCGGGAAACAAATGTCTGGGGCGAGATGAATAGAGTCGGTTTTACCCAGAAACCGGCCGAGGACAAGTCATGACTCCGCTTCGGCGCCCGATTTTCTCCTTTACAAAGTCCGGCCTTTACATTATAATATTAACTGCGCGACGACTCGGTAGCTCAGCCGGATAGAGCAACGGCCTTCTAAGCCGTCGGTCAGGCGTTCGAATCGCCTCCGAGTCGCCATTTATGCAACCACAGAGCTGGATACCGGCTCTTTTTCAGTTATTCATGATCCTTGTTGCCTTACTTTGATTGATGATTAATACCCTTATGATAACAACTTAGGTTGTGTACGGAGCTATTGACAAAGGCAAGTTGACCGAGCCTGTGTCGGATCATGGAATCACATCATGGGTGGTGGTGAAATCTGCCCCGGAGCCAAACGCGCCTGGAAATCCTTTGTGAAACAGGACAAGATTGTTGTCAGTTCGCAAATTCTGTCAGTGATAATACTGCCAGTCGCACTTTTTCATTTGTGTTTTCGTGCTTTGGTGGTATAATAATATCTGGACCCGGTAGCTCAGCAGGACAGAGCAGCGGCTTCCTAAGCCGTCGGTCGGGGGTTCGAATCCCTTCCGGGTCGCCACTATGGCTAATCTCAACAGTTAAGATATATCCGGCCCGATAGCTCAGCTGGATAGAGCAGCGGCTTCCGGAGCCGTCGGTCGGGGG
>CALGNF010000023.1 GCA_937958685.1 uncultured Caryophanales bacterium | reverse complement strand
ACCACCGAGATCTACACTCTTTCCCTACACGACGCTCTTCCGATCTTCGCGATATAGTCCTTGAACTTCCCGGGGACAGGGATGAATTTCGAATGGACGATGCCGATCGCCCGGTAGCAATCGCTGATCGTGTCGACGACCACTCGCAGCGCCAGCAAATCATTGATTTCCTCAAAATCAAGGTGTTTCACCGTCATTTTCCGATAGACGCTGTGAATGTTCTTGATCCGGCCATTGACCTCGAAATGGAACTCCTCCTGATGCAACAGGTTCTCGAGTTCCTGTTGCATGATCCTGATGTCCAGTTCGCGGTTGACCTTCTTGTCCTTGATCATGCGGGAGATTTCCATGTATTCCGTGGGATAGAGATATTTAAATGCCAGATCTTCCAGTTCCGCCTTCAGGCGGTACATCCCCAAACGGTGGGCGATCGGGGCGAAAACGTCCAAGGTTTCGCGGCTGATGCGGACTTGCCGCTCGGGATCGAGGTGATTGAGCGTGCGCATGTTGTTCAATCTGTCAGCCAGCTTGACAAAGATGACGCGAATGTCGCGGGCCATCGCCAAAACCATTTTCTGGTGGTTCTTCGCCTGCTCCTGCGGGCGCGATCCCTCATAGTGGAGATGGTGGAGTTTTGTCAAGCCTTCGACGATTTCCGCGACTTCTTCGCCGAAGTGCCTCTTCACTTCCGCGTATTCGGTTTCCGTATCCTCAAGGATGTCGTGGAGGAGCCCGGCAACGATCGTGTTCGGATCGACACGATACTCACTAAGAGTGATGGCTACCTGGACAGGATGGATGATGAACGGTTCACCTGACTTGCGTTTTTGCGATTTGTGCTTCTCGTAGGCAAAATCAAAAGCGCGCCTGATGAATTCGAGGTGCTCCGGTTTGGTCAGATAGGTGGATATGGCATTTTCCAAGGGGCGATAGGCATCGTCGCGAGACATTGGCATCCCCTCCCTTCGAGCAAGATGGATGGTCAGTACTGGATCAGGACCTTGATCGGATAATTCGCAAAGCGGCGGCGGCCGCCCAGATCAGTCAGTTCGATGACGAACGCCAGTCCGGCGACGACGCCTCCGGCTTGTTCGACAAGGCGGATGGCCGCTTCCATGGTTCCGCCTGTGGCGAGCAGATCATCGACGATGATGACTTTCTCGCCCCTGGCGATCGCGTCCTTGTGCATACACAAGGTGTTTTTTCCATATTCCAGCTCGTAGTCGTATGACATCACGGCGCGCGGTAGTTTTCCGGTCTTGCGGACGGGGATAAACCCCGCATTCAGCATGCAGGCGACCGGTGCGCCGATGATGAACCCACGGGCGTCGGGACCGACGACCTTGGTGGCTCCCAGTTCTTTGCCGTAAGCAGCCAGTTCGCCGACAGCGGCATGAAAGGCATTCCCGCTACCGATCAGCGGCGTGATATCCTTGAACTGGATGCCGGGGATCGGAAAGTCCGGCACGTTGACGATATAGTCTTCATACTTCATGGTTGGCCTCCATCAGTTTGCTGTAATAAGCGTTGAGTCTGCCTGCGGGCAGCGAGTATAAGCGTTCGATGTCATTCTTGACGATCGCATAATGGCGATAAGTCGGTGAATTTTTCAGGTCCTTTTTTTCCGGAGCCTCCACCGCTTCGAAGATACCGGATGTTTCATATAAAAGACCCACTTCAAGAAGGATGTCGGTGATGATCCTTGCATAACATTCGGGCAGTGCGAAATCCTGTTGGTACTCCGTGATGCTGGCAACCTTCCGACGAAAATAGAGATAGCTTTTGCCCAAGAATTCTTTGGTCAGAACATCGCCGATATCTGGAGACATCACCTTTTGGGTGAGGGCAACCGTCTCTTTGTTGTTGCCCAACTCGCCTGCGACATAGGTTTCGTCATCAAGGATGAAGACGTCTTTGAAATGGCCTTTGGCAAGCAGATCGACTTTGGCTGTGTCCCGGTAATCCAGGATTTGGAAATGGAGGCACTCGAGATCTTTAATGATGATTTGGATCTCGGAACGGTTTTTCCAGTTGTTGATGTTGAGACCGCCAACGATGTTGATGCGGTCGTTTTCCTGCAGGCGGTAGAAATATTCGGAGCTGTTGAAAGCCAGTGCGTCGAACAACAACCAGTTGTGGCTGATGGATAGTTTCGTATGTTTCTCTTGCAGAAGCTGTTTCTTTTCCACAACAAGGTCGCTTAGGAGGAAGGTTGCCGTGAAGAACGAGAGGTCCTGCAACTTCTTAACCGTCTGCAACCTGATGTTGCCGAGTTCGATCTCCATGTCCACGTTGAGCGTCGGCCGGGCCCCGACCCTGCCGATCAGGTTGAGCCGCTCCCGCAACAAGTTGATGTTTTGGGCTTCGATCTGGAGTCCGGCGGCCTGTTGGTGGCCGCCAAAGCGCATCAGGATGTCTTTGGACTGCTCCAATTTCTCCAGGATGTTGTCGTCGAGATCGGAAGAGCGTCGTGTAGGGAAAGAGTGTAGATCTCGGGGGTC
>CALGNF010000022.1 GCA_937958685.1 uncultured Caryophanales bacterium | reverse complement strand
CAATATCGTTGTGCGGGTTTGCATATAGGAATAATCCCCTTTCTGCATGAAAAAAGGCCTGATACAATTGTATCAAACCTATGTCTCTTATATGGCGGAGAAGAGGGGATTTGAACCCCTGCACCGGGTTAACGATCTACTAGCTTTCCAAGCCAGCCCCTTCAGCCACTTGGGTACTTCTCCGTTAAAATCAATTAGGGCTTAAGAAAAGGCGATCGGAGTACAATCGCCTGTCATCTTAAGACTGGCGGAGTAAGAGAGATTCGAACTCTCGCGCCGGTTCCCCGACCTACGCCCTTAGCAGGGGCGCCTCTTCGGCCTCTTGAGTATTACTCCCAAAAAGACAGTTAGCCATTTTATAATACTTCATAATCGGCTAACTGTCAATTATTTTCAGTTGATGTAAGTCTCTTTCTCCGCCGGCTCCTCATTGATCGGTTTCGGCAATTCCTTCTCGACTTTTGGTTTCTTTTTCTTTTCCTTTTCCTCATTGATGGCTTTGGAGGATTCGCGGTATTTGCGATAACCGCCATAACCGTCGTAAGTCAGATACAGACCACCGCCCACGGAGATGAAGAGCACGATCCAACCGAGCGTTGAGATGATGTCCCGGCCAAGGATCGTCAAAACGAATAATACCGGCCCGAGCGACACGCAGACGATGTGAAACCAAAACTTCAAGGATTCCGATTTTTCGTCGAAGTAATACATGCTGATGAAGTAGATCAGCCCTCTGGCGTAGAAGAATACCGCGAGGAGGTATCCGTAGAGGCTGATCCAAAAGGCGTTTTCGGCTTTTCCCGAGAAAACGACATAAATCATGACGCCGCCCATGATCGTATCGAAGATGATCTCGATCAGGTTGATCGTCCGGAGTACTTCCTTCTTCAGGGTTTTGAGCAGTGGCACCACCCGTGCCAACGAGAAAATCACGATTGCGATGCCGGTCGTCGCATAGACGACGGAAACCTCGTATACTTTCATCAAGACGCCGGCGGCGATCAGAATCGCCGCAAGAATCCACTTGAGCAGCCACCCATAGCGAAATTTGGTTTTTGCCATCATATTACCTCCTTTGACTACCATATCTATTATACCTTATCCTGTGTGCAAAAGAAACAAGGCCGGGGATAATCTTTTCAGACCACGACCACTTTGTTTTTACCCTCGCCCTTGGCTTTGTACAAACCCTCATCCGATTCGCGGATGTATTGCTTGAGCGTCTTGTCGGGCCTGCCGTTTGTTCCGGACACGCCAAAACTGGCGGTGATGCGGATTTCTTTGTCGTTATGCACGAACCGGTATTTTTCCAAACCGGAACGGATCGCTTCCGCCAACTCGCAACCCTCTCCAGGGCACTTGTTTCTCGTGAAAATGATGAATTCCTCGCCGCCATATCGGGCAAATATGTCCCTATCCTCGAGTTTCTCATGGACGACCCGAGCCACCTCGTTGAGGACGGCGTCTCCTACTTGATGACCATAGACATCGTTGACTTCCTTGAATCCGTCAAGGTCGAACATGATCAGGGAGAAACTCTCATCCCTGATCGTCGCTTCCTCGAAAGCGGCGGAAGCCCTCAGGTAAAAAGCCCGGCGATTGAGGATCTTCGTCAAATCGTCATAGGTGGCGATGAGTTCCATTTCCTGCATTTCCAGTTTATGCTCGGTGATGTCGGAAAAATACATCAGATAGCCGATCAACCTGTT
Source organism: uncultured Caryophanales bacterium (assembly GCA_937958685.1). Taxonomy (GTDB): domain Bacteria; phylum Bacillota_I; class Bacilli_A; order Izemoplasmatales; family Hujiaoplasmataceae; genus JAAYZB01. The sequence goes on along the minus strand of CALGNF010000022.1, from coordinate 22,753 downwards.
TTTGGCCCGCTTCAGGGATACCAGCCGCACGTAGTAGAACGTCCTGCTGCCGTCAATCATCTTGGTGACTTCCGTTTGGCCTTTCATGAGCAACTCGCGGGAGAACCCGGGATGGATCCGATCGAAATCCTCAAGCAAGGTTATCTCGTTGAAATCGAGCTCTTCCGCAAAGATCTCCCTGGCTTTGAAATTGACGTTGATGACGAGTTGCGACTTGTCGATGATCATGGCGGGCATGTCCGAATTCAGGAAACTCTGTGTTTGCGCCGATGGGATCAAATTCAGAAAATCATTGCCGTAGAGAATGGCGAAACTGCTGGCAAGGCCGATGAAGAGTAGCGCCGGCGACAAGTCAAGCACCAAAGTCTCGCTGCCGATCAAGCTCACGAGCGGCACCAGCGCAAGGACGAATGAGATGATCGTCATGATCACGCTTTTGTGCCTGATCGATTTTTTGGAGTTCCGACGCATGATCACGAAATTGGCTCCGGCGCCCAGCATCATCAGGGCATTATATATCGACGAAACGTAAAAAAGCGCCCCTTTGGTGAAGACAATGCCAAAAAACCCGGATCCGAACTCCGCGTAACCGACAACCTCGTGCTGCTGGAAGAACAGCCGATTGAGCCAGCCGAGGGCAATGCCGTCGCGCCAAGGATAATGCAACATGGCCACGAAAACAATGACCGGCAAGACAAGATACGGCCAATAGTCACGGAAAGGGATTTTTCCGATCCGCCGTCGTTGCTGGTAGGAAAGAATGTACCAAAGGGCATAGAAAAAAGCGATCCCCAGATATTGGATCCGTGAATAGATGAGCAAATATGATTCAGTGTCGGTGAGGAGCAGCGAGGCATAGCCAAAAAGTTGGAACATGCCCGCCAGGGCGATCGCGCCGATCAACCTGATTCCCAGGACGAGTTCCTTGCGCGAAAAGGTATAGATTGCGCCGATCAATGACAATGAGCCTAATCCGAACAGGACCGCGGCGAGGATGAAATCATATCGCATGGAGCCACCTCGTGACTAATCGATCTTGTTAGCTTATTTTTGGAGTTTGGCCTGCAGTTCCGCCTTGGGATCAAGCATTGACATCTGCAGCCGTTTGCGTTCAAGATCAACGCCGACGACCCATACCTTGACGATGTCGCCGACACTGACGACCTCAAGCGGATGACGGATGTATTTGCGGCTCATCTTGGAGATGTGGACAAGTCCCGCCTCCTTGATGCCGCAGTCGATGAAAGCGCCGAAATCGACGACGTTCCGCACTGTTCCCTGCAGTTCCATCCCGGTTTGCAGATCCTCAAGCCGGAGCAGATCGCTCTTCAAGATCGGCTGGGGAAACTGGTCGCGAAGATCTCTTGTCGGTGCCACAAACGCGTCCAGCAGGTCGACCATCGTCACCGGATGGATGTCCAGTTTTTTGGCAAGATCGGCCGCGTTTTGCCTGGAGATGATCTCCACACAACGCCTGGTGCCGATTTCCTCGGCCGTGATCCCGAGGTGTTCAAGGATTTTCTTCGCCAAATCATAGCTTTCCGGATGGATCGGCGTTTTGTCGAAGGGATTGTCGGAATCGAGGATCCTGAGGAAGCCGATGGCCTGTTCGAAAGTCTTGGATCCCATTTTCGGCACTTGCTTGATCGATTCGCGGTTCTTGAAGGGGCCGTTTTCTTCGCGGTGGATCACGATGTTTTGGGCTACCGCCGCCGACAGTCCGGCAACGAAACGCATCAGGGACGATGAGGCGGTGTTGACGTTGACACCGACCTGGTTGACGGCGGTCGAAACGACGAAGTCGAGCGAATCGGTCAATTTGGCTTGGGAGACATCGTGTTGATATTGGCCGACACCGATCGACTTCGGATCGATCTTGACCAGTTCGCTCAAGGGGTCCTGCATCCGGCGCGCGATGCTCACGGCCGAGCGCTCCTCCACCTGGAACTCCGGAAACTCCTGTCTGGCCAAATCCGAGGCGGAATAGACCGAGGCTCCCGCCTCGCTGACGATCACATATTTGACATCCCGGTCGACTTCCCGGATGACCTGGACCACAAACGCCTCGGTTTCCCGGGAGGCGGTGCCATTGCCGATCGCGATGATCTCGATGTGGTGCTTTTCGATGAAATAGCGCAGTTTGCGCTTGGCGACGTCCAACTTCTGCGCGTCGACGGTTTCACCCGGTTTTGATTCATGCGGATAAATGACGCCCTTGTCGATGAATTTGCCGAAGGAATCGATAACGGCGAGCTTGCAGCCGGTTCGAAACGCGGGATCGACGCCAAGTACCATTTTTCCCTTCAAGGGCGGCTGCAACAACAAACTCCTGAGGTTTTCCGAAAAGATATGGATCGCCTGATCCTCCGCCTTTTCGGTGAAGTCGCTGCGGATTTCCCGTTCGATCGAAGGGCTGATCAGGCGCTTGTAGGCGTCCTCGATTGCCGCTTCCACGAGTTCGACAACGGGCGAAGTCCGCTTGCCGATGAACTTGGTCCGGAGATATCCGAGAATCGGTTCCGTGGCGACATTGATCTTCGCGGTGATGACCTTTTCCTTTTCGGCACGGTTGATGGCCAGAATCCGATATAGTTTGATATTCTTCAGGGGTTCCTCATACTCGTAATAATTCTTGTAGGTTTGGTAAGGATCGTCGGCGTCTTTCTTCCTGGTTGTGACGATGTTCCCGTTTTTGTAGGTGTGGTCCCTGATCCACTTGCGATAATCCGCATTGTCGGAGACAATCTCGGCGATGATGTGTTTGGCTCCCTCAAGGGCTTCGGAAACATCCGCGACTTCTTCATTCAAGAAGGGGGCGCAGACCGATTCCGGCGCAAATTCGGCTGGGTATTCCAGAATCAGTTTCGCCAGCGGCTCCAATCCTTTTCTGATGGCTTCGGTGGCCTTCGTTTTCTTTTTCTCTTTGTATGGACGGTAGATGTCTTCCAGATCAACGAGTTTTTCCGCCGCCTGGATCGCCAGTTTGACTTCTTCTGTCAACATGCCCTTCTCGTCGATGAGGCGGGTGATGTCTTCCTTGCGCTTGGCGAAATTGACCGCATACTCGTATTCCTTTTCGATCGCCCGGATCTGTTCCTCGTCCAAAGAGCCCGTGACCTCCTTGCGATAACGGGCGATGAAGGGCACTGTCTGCCCTTCCTGTAACAAATCGAGCACCGCCTTGATTTGGGCGATGGTGATCTGCTGGTTGATGGCGATTTGTTTGATCAAATCCTCATTCAAGTATTCCATGTATCCCCCTACGTGAAAGAACAGCCGAAGGTGTTCGCTTGTCTAAATGATACCATATTATGGAACAAAAATAAATAAACAAAAAAACCCTTGCGGGTTTTCAGCGGTGCCTAGTTGGCTTATTATCAGTTGAACGGCTCGTAGGTTCCGGTTCTGACAGCGGCGAGCGTGTCCACAACGGCGGTGGTGCCGATATAGACGCCGGCGAGTTCGCCATCAACGACCGCGATCAGCATTGGATAGGAAAATGAAGTTCGCTGGATCGTTGTCAGAAAAGCGTCGCGTTCGGTTTCGCCCTCGGTGAAGGCGCTGGCTTTGGCGACCAGGAAAGTGCCGCCGTTCTTGGTGATCCGGTTCGCTGATTGCAGTACTTGCTTGGCGATGGAGGTGCAGCCATCGCAGGTGTCGGCGTAGAAATAGACGAGATACTTCTCGATCGGATTCTCGTCCTCGTCTTCCTGGGTATAGATTTCCGTGTATTTGACGATTTTTCCGTAGTCATCATAACCCGGGACCCTCGTCGCCACATCATAGACAAACGCGATCAGGACAAAGACAACGACGGCGATGATGATGCCGACGATGATCTGAAGCAGCATCTGTTCGGAAGTCTGTTTTTTGAAACCTTTTTTATACGTGGCCATATTTTCACCTCAGCATTTATAATTTTACTAGAATGGGCACGATTATGCAAGAGATATTTATCGTGTCCCGCCAACAGCTTCGCCTATGCATCCTCGAGGATGCAGAGGGCGATCGCATAGTCCCGCTCGTGACTGATCGAAAGCCAGCATTTAATGCCCGCAAGTTGCGGCTTGACAAGCAATGGTCTGCCGTTGCCGTCGTTTTCCACCGACATCTCGTTGAAAGCGAAAAACAGCGGGGTCGCGGCGAACGCTTTTGTCAAGGCTTCCTTGACGGCGAATCGGCCGGCGAGAAATTCCCGCTTTCGCGAGACGGCCGCGAACCCTTCGTACATGAGCAATTCCTCGGCGCTTAAGATCCTTGAGGCGTGTTTGTCGTCGATTCTGGCGATGTCGACGATGTCCGTGCCGATGCCCTTAATCACGATTTCCCTCCTCGATCAGCAACTGCCGCGCCAGATCCCTGATCGCCCGGAACCGGTGGTTCAGGGCGGATTTGGAGATTTGTTCGGGAAAGTGCTCTTTCGATGCGTAACTGAGTTCGAGCAATGTCGATTCCGGATACTTCTTGCGCAACAGGATCGCCTCCTGCATGCTTTTGGGGATCCGGTTCTTGAGTTTCTTCTCGATTACGGCAATGTGCTCCATCTGCTTGGCAGCCGCATCGAGTGCCTTTTTCTCGTTGGCGATATCGCAATTGATCACACGGTTGATCGAATTCTTGAAATCGCGCTTGATCCGGCTGTCCTCGAAGACGAACAGCGAATTGGTCGCGTCGATCACCCGGAGGAAATCGGCGACTTTCTCGGCCTCCTTGAGATAGACGATGTGTCCACGCCTGTTCGGTGCCGTCTTTGCCTTGAGTTCGAACTGGTTGGCGATGTCGCGGATGATCTCCGCCTGCCTTTCGGAGAAGGTTTGGATCTCCAGATGATAGGTGGGCGTCTCCGGGCTGTTCATCGAACCGCCGGCAAGGAAGGCTCCCCGCAGATAAGCCCGCTTGCAGCAGTCGTTCCTGACGATCCGCTGGTCGAGTTCTTGAAAGAACACGCCCGCATGGCTGATGAGCGACAACTCCGCGATCACCTTTTGCGTCTGGTCGGAGATCTCGACAACATACATGTCGTGCTTTTGCAGTTTCGCCTGTTTTTTGCTGATGAGGGTGAGTTCGACGCCGAACAAGCCCTTGGTGAGTCTCATCAGCTTGCGGATGACGGCGAGATTGGTGCTTTGGAACAAGAGCCGCATTCCCTCGCTGTTGATCTCGATCGACCCCCCGATATGAAACATCGCCGAAAGTTCGGCTCTGTTGCAGCAGTCCAGGTGGTTGAGGCTTGACAATTCGGTTTTGACGTCGGTTGAGAACGACATCGGCATCACTCCGCCATCAATGAAGATTTTCCAAAAACTTGACAGCCGACAACGCGGCGATCGCGCCGTCGGAAATCGCGGTTACGATGAAACGATAGTCCTTTTTGGTCACGTCGCCGCAGGCGAACAGGCCGGAAACCCGGGTGGCCATTTCCTGGTTGACGTTGATGAAGCCCTGTCTGTCGACGACATTGAAGTCCTGGATGAATCCGCAATCAGCCTGGTTGCCGGCGTAGATGAAGACGCCGGAGACCTTTCGCTGTGTTTCGGTTCCATCCGCGAGCGCGGTCAGCTTGACACTTTCCAATTCGGCAGATCCGCAGAAGCCCGTCACTTTCGTTGCCAACAGGCATTCGATCTTCGGCTCGGCGAGGACCCGGTCGACGACGCCTTTGATCGCGGTGAATTTCGGCAATTCGTGAACGATCGTCACTTTGCGGCACATCTGGCTGAGATACAGCGCTTCCTCCAGGGCGGAGTCGCCGCCGCCGACAACGAGGACCTCCTCGTCCTGGTGGAAGATGCCGTCGCAAACGGCGCAATAGGATATGCCTTTGCCGACGAACCGTTTCTCATCCGCCACGCCCAATTCCTTGGGATTGGTGCCGGTGGCGATGATCACCGCCCGGGCGTGGTAGGTTTCGTTGTCTGTCTTGATGAGGAAACCGGATCCGGTCGGGTCAAGACTGGCGACCGTCGCCTGTGTCACGGCGATGCCCAGATCCCAGAGGTGGTTGACCATTTTCTCGATCAGTTCCTGGGCGGTGACTTTCCCGAATCCGAGATAATTGTCGACTTCATATGTGGAATGCAGACGCCCGCCGGGAGTGTTCTTGTCGAGCAACACCACTTCCCGATTGGCTCTTTTGGCGTAAATGGCCGCCATCATGCCGGCCGGTCCGGCACCGATGATGAGGATCTCCGTGCTGACCATGGCTTATTCCCCGAAATGTCCGGGAAGCCGGCTGTAATCGATGCCTTTGCGCTTGATCCTGACGAAAGCCGAAACCGCGATGCCGGCGAGAATCATCAACACCGAGGTGACGATCGCCGATTTGAACGTCAGGCCGAAAAGTTCGAACGTCAGGGGATCGGTGCGCATCGTTTCGATGAAAATCCTGACGCCGCCGTACCAAACCAGGTAGAGGGCGAAGATCTCGCCGATCTGGATCTTCTTGATGCGCCGCAAGATGAGCATCAGGGAAAAGCCGAGAAGATTGAACATCGACTCATAGTAGAACGTCGGGTGGTAAAAACCGGTCAGGGGTTCGACTCCGTAGCCGTGAAGACCCTGTTTGATATACATGTTGTTGACGATGAACTCCGGGATCAATAGCGCTCTAAGGTGATTGTACTGTTCCTCAAGCGTCAGATTGGCGATGCCGTTGGTCATGCCGCCGACGATCCCGCCATGGGCTTCCTGGTTGAAGAAGTTGCCCCATCTGCCAAAGGCTTGGGCGATGATGAAGCCGACGGCGACGATATCAAGGAAAGCGAACATATCGATCTTTTTGATTTTGGTGTGGATGAAGACACAGATGATCGCGGTGAAAAAGGCACCATGGATGGCCAGTCCGGCAAGCCCGAAGTCGCTGAAGTCGAGCGTTCCGCTGGAGAATCCGAGGATCCTCAGCAAAGTCGGGAAGAACCCGCCACCGGCAAAGGAATCCCATTCGAAGGCGACATACCACAACCGCGACCCGAGGATGGCGACTGGAACGACCCATAAAAACCCGTCGATGAAATCGTCCTGTTTCATCCCGTGGCGCTTGATTTCCCGCAAACTGAGCCCCAACGCCACCAAAATCCCGAGCATGATGAAAAACGAGTAAAAGACGACCGAGCGGCCGAAAATCGTCACGACCCGGTTGTCCAGCGTGTAAATGGCCTTGATCGTGGTGTCGCTGTCGATTTCGGGATAGGCCGACTCCCAGACGCTCCATCTGGTGAAATAGGCGTTTTCTTTGTTGTTGGGTTCGGCGGGCGGCATGATCGCGCACGCCTCGCCGGCGTCGCAGGTGATTTCCTTCAGAATCGTTCCGTCATAATCGATGAATGTCACCTTGAAAGTCTCGGCGGGTTCGTCTTGCCCGCCGCAGCCATAAAAAAAGCCCATCATGCCCAAGAGCATAATGACCGTCATGATTTTGCCAAACCTTTTCATTCCTCGTCCTCGTTTCGCTTTTGATTGACTTTGATCCTTTGATTCAGTTCGTTGTTGAAGTCACGTCCCGAATGGTATCCAAGCCGTTTCGATTTATAGTCATAAGCCGCCGCCTCCACGAGTGTGGCGGTATTGCGCGCCTCGGTGATCGGCAGTTTGACAGAGGCGATCTCCGTATCGAAAATCGTGTGTTTGCCGCTTGCAAGACCCAAACGGTCGTATTTGCCGGTGGCTTCCCATTTTTCAAGTTCCACGAACAGCGAGATCCGCTTGGTTTCGCGGTAAGCCTTGGCGCCAAACAGAAAAATCACGTTGACGATGCCGATGCCGCGGATTTCCAGATACTTCCGCAGCAATTCCGGAGCCTCTCCGATCAGGACGCCCTTTTCCAATTGGTAGATCTCGACCATGTCGTCGGCCACAAGCATATAGCCGCGACGGATCAGTTCGAGGGCGACCTCGCTTTTACCGATACCGCTTTTGCCGGTGATGAGCACGCCCACACCATTGATATCCATCAGAACCCCGTGAATGGAGATTCGCTCGGCCAGCCGGGCTTGCAGGAAAGCGAACAACTCGCTGAACAGCGAGGTCGTCTGGTAATGGCTTCTGAGAACCGGAATCGCGTAAGTTTCTCCCAATTGGAGAAACAACTCGGGGATTTTGACATTCTTGGAGAACACAAATGCCGGCGGTTCCTTGGCGAACAGCCGGTTCACCCGTTCTTCCTGCTCGCTTGCCGTAAGCGAACGGAAATAGGCTTCCTCTTTCGAACCCAGGACTTGGACGCGGTCATGTTCGTAGAAATCGAACATGCCAGCGAGTTCCAATCCAGGCTTGGAGAGCGATGGTTTCGTAACTTTCCGGTTCGTGCCCTTGGCTCCGGCCAGGATCTCCAAAGCCATGCCGCTGATGATTTGTTCGACGGTCAGATAGCGGGACATCGGCATGCCTTCTTTCTTATTTTCTGTTCGAAAGGAGCGAAAGCCGCCTGACAAACAGAACGTAGATATTTTTGACGATCATCCGGACCACGCCGAAGACGACCGCGAATAGCAGGGGATAGATGTAGTTGACAAAGGAGAAGAGGTTGCCGAAAACGATTAGGTCGATCGCATAGAAGAAAATGATGTTCATCAGGAAAAAGATCAATCCCGAGGAATAGAGCACCACCTTGACAAAGCGCCGGATGAAAACCTCCTTGTAGACTTCCTCATAGATGGTGAAGGATAGGGCGATGATGATGTACAGGTAATCATAACGGATTTCCGCAAGCTGAAAAACACTGATGATCGCGTAGATGAGGATGAAGTTCACGAGCAGGCTGGTGATGAGGTTGATGAGGGGATTGGGCGAATACTTGGCCGCCAGGTCGATCTTCAAAGACCCGCCGGTTTTCTTTTTCTCGCTGCTCTTGAAATCTTTCTTCTCTTCCTTGTGTTTCTCTTTGACGATTTCGATCAGTTTTTCCAATTCTTCGATTTCTTTCCGTAAATCCTTGTTGTCCTTGTCTTTCATGATTTTCACCGCCCGACGCCGTTGTTACAGCGGGCATACTATAATAATATCACAACACCAAGTTATTTTCGAGCAATAATAATTATCATCATTATTGGCCGATGCGGCTTCGCCGTTCCAAAATCGGCCGCAAATACTCGCCGGTATAACTCGCAGAACAGGCGGAGACGGTTTCCGGCGTGCCTTCAACGATCACCTCGCCACCGCGATCGCCGCCTTCGGGACCGAGGTCGACGACATGGTCGGCAACCTTGATGACATCGAGATTGTGTTCGATGACGATGACGGTCGCGCCCTTGTCGACAATGTTTTGCAGGACGTCGAGCAGGTTGACGATGTCGTGGCTGTGCAAGCCCGTCGTCGGTTCGTCAAGGATATAGAGCGACCTGTCGGTGATCCGCTTGTACAACTCGCTCGCAAGCTTGACGCGTTGGGCCTCGCCGCCTGAAAGCGTCGTCGACGATGAGCCCAGCTTGATGTAGCCGAGGCCGACGTCATTGATTGTCCTTAGACGGTTGTGGATCTTCGGGATGTTTTGGAAGAAGCCGACTGCCTCCTCGACGCGCATGTCGAGCACATCGGCGATCGTTTTGCCTTTGTATTTCACTTCCAGGGTTTCCTGATTGTACCTTTTGCCATGACACTCCTCGCACTCGACATAGATGTCGGGCATAAAGTGCATCTCGATCCTGATGAGACCGTCGCCAAAACAGTGTTCGCAGCGGCCGCCCTTGACATTGAACGAGAAGCGGCCCTTGTCATAACCCCGGACCTTGGCTTCCTTGGTCTGGCTGAACAGATCGCGGATATCGTCGAAAACGCCGGTGTAGGTGGCGGGGTTGCTTCTGGGGGTCCTGCCGATCGCCGATTGGTCGATGTCGATGATCTTGTCGAAGTTCTCGTAGCCTTCGATTTCCTGGCATTCGCCCGCGGTCTCGCTGCGCTTGGTGATCAAGTTGACCATGTTCTTGTAGAGCACTTCATTCACAAGACTCGACTTGCCTGAGCCGGAAACGCCGGTCACGACGGTGAAACATCCGATCGGAAAGGCGACATCGATCGCTTTCAGGTTGTTTTGCCTCGCGCCTCGCACCAATAGATAACCGCGCTCATGCTGCCTGCGTCTTATGGGTGTGGGAATGCTTAACTTGCCCGACAGGTATTTGCCGGTGATGGAGGCTTCGCAGTCGACGATGTCGCGGGGCTCACCCGCGTAGATCACCTCGCCGCCATGATCACCGGCCCCGGGTCCGATGTCGACCAGGAAATCGGCAGTCGCGATCATCTCCAGATCGTGCTCGACGACGATCATCGTGTTGCCAAGATCGCGCATGTCCTTGAGGGTCTTGATCAGCCGCTTGTTGTCGCGCTGATGCAAGCCGATGGACGGTTCGTCCAACACATAGAGAACGCCTGTCAGCCGCGAGCCGATCTGGGTCGCCAGCCTGATCCGCTGGGCTTCCCCTCCGGAAAGGGTCGCGGACGATCTGCCAAGCATCAGGTAATCCAATCCGACGTTGATGAGAAAACTGAGCCGTTCCCTGATTTCCTTGAGGATCGATCTGGCGATTTCGCGTTCCTTGTCAGTCAGGTTGAGTTCATCGAGAAACTGCAAGAGATGGAGGATGCTCATCGAGGTGAACTCGTGGATATTGATGTCGCCGACCCTGACGGAAAGGGCTTTTTCGTTAAGGCGCTTGCCGTGGCACTTTTCGCAAGTGATGTCGTTCATCATCGTCTCGATCCAATCCCTGATCATCCGGGATGTTGTTTCCAGGTAACGCCGCTCCAGACTTCTGATGACGCCCTCGAAGGGCCTGACCGTCCGGTGGACCATCGAGCCGGTCTTGGCCTTGATCCGAAAATCGACGGGCCCGTCGGTACCGTAGAGAATGATGTTCTTTTCGGTCTCGCTCAATTCCGCAAACGGTTTGTCTATGTCGATATCGTAAGCCATGCAAGTTTGGACGACTTGCTGGAGATAGATGGATTCATAGTTCGCATATTTATCCAGAACACCCTCGGCTATCGACTTCTCCGGGTAGGGAATCAGAAGTTTCGGGTCGATCTTGCGTTTGAAGCCCAACCCCAGACATTCGTCGCAAGCGCCGTAGGGGGCATTGAAAGAAAACAGCCTTGGTTCGAGCGCGCTGATCGTGAAACCGCACTCCGGACAACTGAAATGTTCGCTGAAGAGCTGTTCTTGGTCGTTTATCATGACCTTGACCAGTCCTTCGGCGTGCCTGGCCGCGGTTTCAAGAGAGTCGTAGAGCCTTGACCTGACATCATCCTTGACGATGATGCGGTCGATAACGACGTCGATGTCGGAGCGCTTGGTTTTCTCCAGGGAGATGGATTCATCAAGATCGTGATCCTCGCCATTGATGCGGATACGGGCGAATCCCTCGCGTCTCAGGTCGTCGAGCAATTTCTCGTGCATGCCTTTTTTGCCGCGAACGACGGGCGCGAGAATGACAACGCGTGCCCCTTGGTTCTCCATGACGCGGTTTGTCATCTCCTGAATCGATTGCGAGGTGATTTCGATTCCGTGTTCAGGGCAGTAAGGTCGACCGATGCGGGCGTAGAGCAAGCGGACGTAATCGTAGATTTCCGTGACCGTCCCGACGGTCGACCGGGGGTTGTGCGAGGTGGTTTTCTGATCGATCGAGATCGCCGGAGACAAGCCTTCGATGGAATCGACATCCGGTTTCTCCATGTTTCCCAGAAACTGCCGGGCATAGGCGCTCAGCGATTCGACATAACGCCGCCGCCCTTCCTCGTAGATTGTATCAAACGCCAAACTGGTCTTTCCGGATCCGGACAGACCAGTCATGACGATCAATTTGTTTTTGGGCATCACAAGCGAAATCGACTTGAGGTTGTTTTCTCTGGCGCCCTTGATGACGATTTTGTCTTCCACTGTCAATCCATCCCCTTGCAAGCAGCAGTGTTTTTAGTCTTTGGTCATGACCAGGAATTCCTGCTCATCGATGATCCTGATCCCCAGTTCTTTGCCTTTGTCGAGTTTGGATCCCGCATCCTCGCCGGCGACGATCAGGTCGGTGTTCTTCGATACCGACCCCGTGACGTTGCCGCCAAGTCTTTCGATCAGTTCCTTGGCCTCGTTGCGCGTGAGATATGTCAGGCTTCCGGTCAAGACGACATTCATGCCTGAAAAGGGCGTGTCCGTTTTTCTGGTTGGTTTGGGCGCCGTCAGGTTCACTCCGAGTTCGCGCAACCGTTCCATAAGCTCACGGTTGCGCTCGTCGCGGAAGTATTGTTCGACGCTTGCCGCAATCGTCTCGCCGATGTCGGGGATCGCCAGCAGTTCTTCCTTGGTGGCGGTAAAGAAAGCATCGATGTCGCCCAGACGCTCCGTCAGGACTTTGGCGGTCTTGCCGCCGACATGCCTGATCCCCAAACCGAAAATGAGTTTGTCCAGCGGGTTCTTCTTACTGGAAGCGATCGCGGCAAGCAGTTTGTCGATGCTCTTGGTACCGAACCCTTCCTTGACGATCAGTTCGTCATAATGCCGGTCCAAGGTGAAGATATCGGCGATGTTCTTGAGATAGCCGTCATTGAAGAACTCGGTGACGATCCGCTCCCCAAGCCCTTCGATATTGTAGGCATCACGCGAGGCGAAGTGGATCAATCCCTCGATGTGCTTGGCCTCGCAATCGGGGTTGAGGCAATAGTAGTCGGCTTCCTCCTTGCTCCTGATGAGCTTCGAGTCGCACTCGGGACAGGTCTTGATCATCCTGAAAGGAATCTCGCTTCCCGTCCTCAGCTCCGGCAAGGTTCTGATGACTTCGGGAATGATCTCTCCCGCCTTGCGGATGACGACATGGTCTTTGATGTGAATGTCCCTTGCCAAACAAAAATCTTCGTTGTGCAGCGTTGCTCGCGACACCAATGATCCGGAGATCATCACCGGCCGCAGTTCGGCAACCGGCTTGACGACACCCGTTCGTCCGACCTGGAAGCGGATGTCCTCAAGGATGGTGATTGTCTCTTCTGCAGGAAACTTATAGGCGATTGCCCACTTCGGATATTTTGCGGTGTAGCCGATCCTATCATAAAGCTGGAACTCGTTGACTTTGATGACAATGCCGTCGATCTCATACGCCAATGATTTTCGCTTGGCCGCTAATTCATCGATATGGTCGATGACCGCATCAATCGAGGCGCATTTCCTGGTCAGCGGGTTGACTTTGAAACCCCATTTTTTAAGTTTCTCCAAGGCGGCGAAATGGTCGGTTTCAGTTTCCCGGTTCATCAGGTAATACATATAGGAATCAAGTTTGCGCTTGCTGACCAACTTCGAGTCAAGCTGTCTGACGCTGCCGGCAGCCGCGTTGCGGGGGTTCTTGAAGGGCTCCTCGCCAGCAGCGAGTTTTAGGTTGTTCAACTCAGTGAAAGCCTGATTGCCCATGAAGATCTCGCCGCGGACCTCGACATCTCCCTGATAGGGAATCGCCAGCGGAATCGAGCGAATCGTCCGCGCGTTGGCGGTGATGTCTTCTCCGACGACCCCGTCGCCGCGGGTCGCCGCAAGCACCAGCGCTCCGCCTGAGTACTTGAGGGAAACCGAAAGACCGTCGATCTTCACTTCGACGACATACGTGTAATTGTCAACCTCGTTTTTGATCTTGCGGTCGAAATCCCTTAGCTCGTCATAAGTGAAAGCATTGCCGAGGGAAAGCATCGGAATCGCGTGGATGACTTTTTTGAATTTTGCCTGAATCTGGCCCCCGACGCGCTGTGAGGGAGAGTTGGGGTCAAAATGCTCCGGGTGCTCGTTTTCGAGTTTGATGAGCTCTTTCATGAGTGCGTCATACTCTTGATCCGACACCGAAGGGTTGTCGAGGACGAAGTATTCGTAGTTGTAGCGATTGAGTCTTTCCCGTAGCAGTTCGATCTGCGCCTTTGCGTTCATGCCTTACCCGCCTTTTCGATGCTGGGATGATCTTTCATCAAGACCTTGATGCCGGTTTCCTTGCCGAAGGCGATTGTTGCCTTGTCGCCGGAAATCGCTACAATTACACCATTTCCGAATGTCTTGTGGTTGATTCTGTCGCCCACCGCAAGACCCTGGTCGATCTTCTCGTACTCCGGCATCACATCAATTATAACACTATCCTGGCGCCGTTGTCTCGGGGTTTCATAAATGCCCGCCTTGGGCTTCGCGAGTCCCAGCCGTTCGAGACAGTTCTCGTTGATTTCCGCAAGGAATTGGGAGTCCGCGTTCTCCATCAGGTGCCCGTACATGTATCGTTGGCGGGCACTCGAAAGAACCGCCAGTTCCTTGGCCCTGGTAAGGGCGACATAGAACAGCCTCCGCTCCTCTTCGACATCGACGCGTTCTAGGAGACTCTGGCTGGATGGAAACAGATTCTGCTCGAGACAGGCGACAAAGACCACTCTGAACTCGGTCCCCTTGGCGCAATGCACGGTCATCAGGCTGACATACTCACTGTTTTCCACATAGTCGTCCGCTTCTTCCCGAAGGGCCATCTCAGTAAGGATCGTGACTAATTTCTCCCTGTTCGAAACTGACGGGTCGTAGTCCTTGATTTTTTCGAGCAGGACGGTTTTGAACTCTCGCAGGTTTTCGATCCGCTTCTCCGCTTCCAGTTTCTTCTCGATCGTCAAATCTTCTTTTTCGAGCATTTCCAGATATCCGGTTTCTTTGAGCAGGCGGTCGTAGGTCTTGAGAAGGTTGACTTCTTCCAGTTGTTTTTGGATCTCGACCAGCTGCATTTTCAGGTTGCGGAGCTTGGCAAGGGCGGTCTCGCCGACGCCGGTGATTTTGCCATCGATCACGTCGAGCAATTTCCAGTTGTTGCTTGCGGCCTCTTCCTTGATCCTTTCAAAAGACAGTCCGCCGATGCCTCTTTTCGGTTCGTTGTAGATCCTGGCAAAAGCGTGATCGTCGCCAAGGTCGACCAGCAATCGCAAATAGGCGACGATGTCTTTGATCTCTTTGCGTTTATAAAAAGAGACGTTGCCGATGACTTTGTGGGGAACGTTGTAGCGAAGCAGGATATCCTCGAAGCGGCGGCTCATCGCGTTGTTGCGGTATAGTATCGCAAAATCACGATAAGCATACCCATCCTTGAGCAGCGTCTTGATTTTGTTGTAGATATAGTAGGCTTCCTCTTCATCGTTCTGGGCGCGGAAGTGGATGACTTTATCTCCGGTTCCGAGTTCGCTGTACAAGTCCTTGGGAATGCGATTGCGGTTGTGCTTGATCACGGAGTTGGCGGCGTCGAGGATGTTGGTCCGGGACCGATAGTTCTGATTCAAGACCACCTTGTGGAAACCGGGAAAATCCTTCATGAATTTTCTGATGTTCTCGATGTTCGAGCCGCGAAAAGCGTAGATGCTTTGATCCTCGTCGCCGACGATGAAGAGGTTTTTCTGGGTTTTGGAAAGGAGGTATATCAATTCATACTGCAGATCGTTGGTGTCCTGGAATTCGTCGACGAGGATGTAGCGGAAGCGTTCCTGATATCGAAACAGAACATCCGGAAACTCGCGGAACAGCCTCAAGACCAAAACCAACAGATCCTGAAAATCGACGAGATTGTTCTTCTTCAGATAAGTGACATACGCGGGATAGATCTCGCGCATGACGGTGCTGATCGGCGGATACAGAAAGTTTAAGACTGATTCGTCCCCCTTGATCTTCTCGATCAGACCGGCAATGGCCTTCGGTGAGAAATGCTTGGGATCGTAGCCGTGATCTTTTAGAAGATTCTTGACGATGACCGCGCTGTCATCGTCGTCAATGATCTGGAAATTCTCCGCATAATCGAGATGATGGATCTCTTTTCTCAAGATCTTCGCGCCCATGGCGTGAAAGGTGGAGATCCAGATGCCCTTGAGCGGCAGGTCGATCAATTCGAAGATCCGGTTTCGCATTTCCTCAGCCGCCCTGTTCGTGAAGGTGATCGCCAGGATGTTTTCCGCCGGAATGCCGACTTCTTCGATCAGATAGGCGATCCGGTTTGTCAATACCCGGGTCTTTCCCGAACCGGCGCCGGCGACGGCCATGATCGGGCCGGACACCTTCATGACGGCTTCGACCTGTTGGGGATTAAGTTGTTCGAGGATTGCCTTGCCCATATGATCACCTACTATATTATACCATGAATACCGCAGGTTAGATGATGGTATTTAGCGAGGAAAAAACCGGCTCGCAGCCGGTTTCATTTGTTTTCTTTTTTGATTTTGTCATCGATTATCATCCGCCTTATGCCGCAGGCGACCATCCCCCCGCCCAAGAGGGCGGCGACCGCAAATACGACCAAGAAGACGACTATCTGCCAAAGCGGGCGTTCGGAGGGACTCACCCAAGGCGAACCCGCCAACAACAGGATGTTGTGGACCGTGCCGATCAAGCCAACCACCGTGATGAGCAGATAGCCCAGGAGAAACAGGAGTTTGCGGATCATCATTTGAACCTGGACTTGAGTTCGACGATCCGGTTGAACACCAATTGACCGATGGAAGAAGCGTGATCAACGGCGTAATAACCGTTTCTGACAAACTGGAATTTGTCTCCTGGGCGGGCGTCCATCAGATGGTTTTCGACCATGCCGGTCACTTTCTTCCAAGAATTCGGATTCAGGCGCTCCAAGAGCGGCCGATCGGCATCGCTGTCGACGAGCAGCGGTTCAAACAGGTTGAAGGTCGCAGATATGGCGGTGTCGGCGCAGACGTAATGAATGGTGCCGTTCGGTTTTCTGTCCTTGAAGCCAGAGCCTGATTTTGTCAGGGGATCATAGGTGCATTCGATTTCCCGGATAAATCCTGTTTCATCACAGATGGCTTTGTCGCATCTGATGAAATAGGCGTTCATCAGTCTGACTTCCAGTCCGGGAGAGAGCCGCCGCCAATCCTTGTCGGGAATTTCGGGACTGAAGTCGGAACGTTCGATATAGAGGTGTCTGCCGAAGTGGAGTGTGCGTTCTCCCAGGTCTTCATTGTCGGGATTGTTGCGGGCGATGATCGTTTCGGGTTCATCGGCCAAATAATTGGTGATGGTGACTTTCAGGGGGTCCAAAACCGCATAGAGCCTTTTGGTTTTGCCCAGCAGGTCGTTGCGCAGGGCGTCTTCCAGCATCTCGCTGGAGACCGTCGAGTTGATCCGGGAAAGACCGGTGCCAAGGACGAAGGCCCTGATCGCTTCGGGGGTGTATCCCCGGCGTCTCAAGCCGGTCAGTGTGGGCATCCGCGGGTCATCATAGCCAATCACGGCTTTCAGGTCGACAAGTTGTTTCAGATACCGTTTCGACATGATCGTGTTGGTGATGTTCAGGCGGCCGAACTCGTATTGATGAGGAATGTGTTCGGTTTCGCAGTTTTCGATGAACCAGTCATAAAGCGGCCGATGATCGACATATTCAAGCGAGCACAGAGAGTGGGTCACGCCTTCGATCGCATCTTGGAGCGGATGGGCGAAATCGTACATCGGATAGATGCACCACTTGTCGCCGGTGTTGTGATGTGTGATATGGATGATGCGGTAGATGACCGGATCGCGCATGTTGATGTTGGGGCTGGCCATGTCGATCTTCGCCCTGAGGGTCATTTCCCCATCCTGATATTTGCCCTCCCGCATTTCGGCGAACAAGCGGAGATTCTCCGCCACCGGACGATTGCGATAAGGCGATTCGCTGCCTGGTTCGGTGAGGGTGCCGCGGGATTTGCTGACGTCTTCGGCAGATAACTCGCAGACAAACGCCAAGCCCTTCTTGATCAGCAATACCGCGAGTTCATAGGACTTCTCGAAATAGTCGGATCCGAAAAAGACGTTGGCCGGTTCATAACCCAACCATTTGATGTCTTCCTTGATCGCTTCGACATACGATGCATCCTCTTTGACAGGATTCGTGTCGTCGAACCGCAGATTGGTCTTGCCGCCGAACATCTTGGCCAGTTCGAAATTGGTGATGATCGCCCGGGCATGGCCGATATGCAGATAGGCGTTCGGCTCCGGAGGGAATCTTGTGATCACGCTGGTGACGCGACCGCTTTCAAGATCGTCCTCGATGATGCTTTTGATGAAATTCGATGTCATTTCCATGTCGCAGTCCTCCTATTCGAGCGCGAGTCTTGAAAAACCGTTCAAGAGGTAATCGTCGGCTTGTTTCGTTTTTTGGTATTTGAAGTATCCCGCCGCGGCGATCATTGCCGCATTGTCCGTGCAATAGCGGATATGGGGGAAATAGACGGGAACATCGGTGATCTGCCGCAACATCTTTTCTCGCAATCCCTTGTTGGCGGCGACACCGCCGGCGACGATGATTTGTTTGACCTGGTACGACGTTTTGGCGGCGATCGTCTTGTTCACCAGTACATCGGTGACCGCTTCTTGGAAACTCCGGCAAAAATCGGCGGTGTTGATCGGTGCCTGCCTTTGTCTTAAGTTGTGAAACACGTTGATGACATGGGATTTCAATCCCGAAAAGCTGAAATTGAAGTCGCCGGAATCAAGCATCGGCCGGGGAAAGTTGAACGTGTCGGTCCCGGTCTGGGCAAGTTTATCCACCTGTGGCCCTCCGGGATAGGGAAGCCCGATGATCCTGGCGATCTTGTCATAGGCTTCGCCGACTGCGTCGTCCATGGTCTCACCGAGTTTGGCAAACTCATAATGGTCCTTCATCAGAATCAGTTCCGTGTGGCCGCCAGAAACAACCAGGGACAAGAGGGGGAATTCCATTTCGTGCTCAAGGCTGCTCGCATAGATATGGCCGGCGATGTGTTGGACGCCGATGATCGGGATGCCATAATTCAGGCTGATCACCTTGGCGGCGTTGATCCCGATCAGGAGTGATCCGATCAACCCCGGTCCGGCCGTCACCGCGACGAGGTCGATATCGGAATAGGCGATGCCGGCCTTTTTGATCGCTTGGTCAAAAACGAGGGCAATCCCCTTCACGTGTTCGCGGGAAGCGATCTCCGGAACGACGCCCCCATATTCCTTGTGGATGTCGATTTGACTCAAGACTTGGTTCGCCAGCACTTCCTTGCCGTTTTTGACGACACTGACGCTGGTTTCATCACAACTTGTCTCGACACCCAATACGATCATGTCACTCTTCATTGTCCATCTTTCTCCACATGAGGATGGCGTCTTCGCCGTTCTCATAGTAATTTTTTCTGATTGTCGCCCTGACGAAGCCGAATTTCTCATAAAACCGGATTGCTTTTTGGTTTGAGGGTCGGACCTCAAGGGTCAAATTCTCACATTGGTGCTGTCTGAGGTATGCCAGCGTGTGCTTGATAATCATTTTGCCGTAGCCCTGATCGCGATGAGCGGGTTTCACGAAAATATTGAGGATCTGCGCATTCTTGTCGTCGATCCATATGCCGATGTGGCCCATCAGTTCATGGGTTGTCTGGTCTTCAAGAACAAAATAATGCGCCAGCGGATTCTCGGTCAGTTCTTTGACCAGCGCCTCTTTGCCGATCGACGTCCCGAAGATTTCCCGATCAAGGGCTTCGACCTCCGCAACATCTGGCAAGCGCATCGTTCTGATCAAAGGCATCAAGGCTGGCATTTGTTGCGTTCCGCCTCCGTGATCTGGAGGTAATTGGGCACCATCGCCAAAACGTCTTCGACGTCTTCCACAAGCTTGCTTCTGATGATCCTGCCGATATCGGGGCGCCCTTCCGCAACAACGTTAGTGTCATCCGGCAGAACGCTCCGGTATTCTTCAATGTTATCAAGCATATCCGCTTTGATCCGCATGATCGTATCGTTTTTAACCTCAAACAGTCCCATGAAGGCGTTGCCTCTGCGGGCATCGATCATCGCCAGGGTCAAACCCTTCTCAGCGCTGGAAGCAATCAAGGCGAGCGATGACACGCTTCTGATTTTGATCTTGTTGAGATAACCGATCATTTTGGCAATCGTCACCGCGATCCTGATGCCGGTGTAACTTCCCGGACCGATGCCGCAGATGACTTCGTCGATGTCCGTGAGCGACAATCCGTGGCGTTTGAGGATCGTCCAGAGATGGGGGATCACGGTCACCGAGTGGTTGTTCAGGCCTTCCTCGTAGACGCAATCGACTTCCTTGTCATCGACCACAAGACTCAGGTATACGTATTTAGTCGCCGTATCGATTGCCAATCGTTTCCACGATTCTCGCATATTTTCCCTCTCCCCTGACAGTTACTTGCCGCGAAGCGGCATCGATGAACTGGATTTCCAAACTCAAAATCGCCTCCGGCAACATGCTTTCTATATAAGGATACCACTCGATGACGCTGACACCCTCGCCATAGATATATTCCTCGAGCTCAAAATCGTAACCGGCATCCTCGAGCCGGTAGACGTCCATGTGATAGAGCGGCAGTTCGCCCTGATAGATTTTCAAAATCGTGAATGTCGGCGAATTCACATTGTCGCCGATGCCCATGGCTTTGGCCATGAATTTGGTAAACGTCGTTTTCCCGCTGCCCAGGTCGCCTTTCAGGCCGATGACATCGCCCTTGCCCAAATGCTCGGCTACGAGTTTCGCGAGTTTATTCATTTTGGCAAGTGAATCGATTATCAGTGTTATTTCCATGCTCATCATCCAATCTATACAAGATTATACCATAAAATCCAGCGATGGCGAATAGATGATAGCATGATTTGTTCGCCGGAAACAGCGTCGAAATCTTCAAAAAGCGGATAATCGCTTTATCATTGATGTGATATAATGAAGGCAAGGAGTATGACAACCACAGATGTTTTCCCGTCATAACAGCGATCCATGTTCCTGATCATCCACAATCCCCTGTCCAACAACAAAAAGTCGAAGAAGACGACCAACAAGATGGTCAAATTCTTCAAACGGCGACAGATTCCTTTTATTTTGCGATCGACCCTGAAGTTTGACAATCTTCGCGAATATTTGGACAACAATCCCGCCATCACCGACATTCTCTACCTTGGCGGTGACGGCTCGATCAACTACCTCATCAACAACGTCGACGTGACCAAGGTCAAACAAAACATCTATCTCGCCAAAAGCGGATCGGGAAACGACTTCCTCCGTTCCCTCAAACAGCGCGGACGGGCAAAAGTGGCGATCGCCGAAGCCGTGACCGATGTCGGCAACGTCAAATTCATCAACGGTTGCGGCGCGGGCATCGACGCCGCCGTCAGTTACTACGTCAACAACGACAAGAAGAAAAACAAGATGGCTTACTTCAAGAATCTCTTCAAGGCGACCGTCAAGTTTGAGCCCGCGGAAATGGAAGTCACCATCGATGGCGTCACCGCCAAGTACAAGGATTGTTTCTTCACAGTTGTTCAAAACGGCAAATACTTTGGCGGCGGCATGAAAGTCGCTCCCAAAGGCGATATCGAATCTGCTTCCTATTCGATCTGCATCGTCCATGATATGAACAAGCTGCTCTTGCAATTGCTCTTCATTTCAATCTACCCAGGACTGCATACCAAATTGACAAAGTGGGTGACGATGTTCACCGGCAAGGATGTTCAAGTAAAGAGTTCCAAACCACGTTATTTCCAAACCGACGGCGAGGTCTTGGAAAACGTCAACGAATACCGCGTACGGTTGGCATACTTCCGTGAATTCATCGCCTTCGACAAACGCAAGATCAGGGCGATGTTCACAAAAAAGAAAACCGATGACCATTAACGCATCTGTGGTAACGTAAATATAACAGCATATGTATAACAGCATATGCGAAAGCCCAGATCAACGAAACGCTGAACTGGGCTTTTCTATTGGCTTTAACGGGATGAAGATACCTAATCAAGAATATTACGGATATCCGGGCTCGGGCTGACTGATCTTCTACATAATTATGACTTCTGAATTCGTAAGTATATTGCGTTGCCTACAAGAGGCGTGAAGCAAATCAGAATAATACTTGTTCAAAACTATTAGATGTAATTTGTCACCAATGTTTTTGTGTGTTGAGTTGCTCTTTTCTTTCATATGGTAGAATATGGGTAGATTGTATTAAGGGGGGTTATCAATGAAGCGTTTTATGCTATTGTTATGGTTCTCCTTGCTTGGACTGTTTATCATGGGCTGCACTTCAACGATATTTGGATATCGCGGACCATATTTTAATGGACTTTACTTGTCCAAAGCCTTGCCTTATGCCGCGAATATACCTTTAAGTACCCCTCTTAGTTGGAAGAATCGTCTGGCTTCCGCTTTGGAAGTGGACCCCTTCATCGAAGATCCTGTCGTAGAAGCTTTTCGAGGACAACCGGAGTATTTAGTGATTGACATCACTCAACCAGAGGAAGTGGAAGACCAATATGTAATCAGTTCGATCACTATTCAATATCCTGATGGATCGAAAATCAAATGGACATCGGCGACTACAGAGCCAGGTGGTAATCGAAAATGGTATTCAAATCCATCTAATACGAAGTTCTATATACCCTACACGACGCCCTTCGCCCCTCAGATTGAGGGATACAAATATCAAGTCACCGCCATACAATATTTGGATGGCGCGACTAATAAAGATGTTCGATTCCAAACAGAATCACGAGACTATGTTACGTTGATGGTGGTAAACAGAGCCCCTTATCTTGATGCTACTATGGAATACTCTGGTGGTTGTCTTGGGTTATATTTGTATAATATTACCAACCTTGACTCTGTCACCATGTCTAATTTATTAATAAACAACGAATTGATAGAGGAGGGCGACTTAACTTTTACTCCCAGAATATTGAAAACTTTCACCACGTGTCCTGTTTTAAGCACAGATCGGAAGAGCACACGTCTGAACTCCAGTCACCGAATACGATCTC
>CALGNF010000021.1 GCA_937958685.1 uncultured Caryophanales bacterium | reverse complement strand
CCACCGAGATCTACACTCTTTCCCTACACGACGCTCTTCCGATCTATCCGTTCCAAATCCGCCAGTTCCTCGATTGCGGCCGCGATCGTCGCTTCCCGGTAGAAACACTCGAGCGCCGCCAGCCTTGCTTCCGGATTCGCTCCGGAAAGGGTGAGGACCTCGCCGGTGAAATGCGCTTTGCGCGTCTGTGCCTGTAGGCTGGCGATGGGAACGATCCGGCCGAAGACGAGCGCCTCATCGTCTTTCAAGACTGGTGGCTTCGCAGCCTGGGCCAGCAACTTTCTGATCCTCCGCTCATGCAGGGATGCGAATTCCTGGACGGTTTTCCCATCGAATGCGCGACCGGTGGTGATTTGCAGCGAGGCGGGACCCTTGCAACGCAAGTAGGTGTGCTTGATCGGTTTTCTGATGATCTCGATTGCGACAACCTGGTTGTCTAGCAACACGGTGGTTTTCATTGTTCCCTGATGAATGCCAAAGCCAAGGCGCCCGTTTTTTCACAGACGGCGCGCAAGGACTCCGAATATGTCGCTTTCTGATCGGTTTTGTCGATCATGTCGCTGATGCCCCTGAGGGAAAGAAACGGCACCGCGAATTTGTGGCAACAGATGGCGACGGCCATCCCTTCCATCTCGCAGGCGAGGACATTGTCCACGACCGCCATGATCGGACGCAGGTGGTCCAGTTCGGTCACGAAGCGGTCGCCCGAGACGATGGTCCCGATCTTCCAGCCATAGCCCTGCTTGGCGATGATCGCCTCGGCCCGCTTTCTGAGTTTGGCGTCGGTCGCCACGAGCAGGGGATCATCCCCCATCTTGCCGTAGGGGACATCGTCGATTTCCGTCAAGGAGACATCGAAATAGGCGATCGCATCCGCCAGGACGATATCGCCGATTGCCACCCCCTGGACGCCGCCCGCCACGCCGATGTTCAGCACGTAGTCGACCTGGTGGCGGGTGAGGATCGCGGTCGTCGTGATGGCCGCGTTCACTTTCCCGATGCCGCTTTTGGCGATCACGACTTGCTTGCCGCAAAGCGTGCCGACAAATAGCTGCTTGTCCGCCACGACGAGCGTTTCCTGGCAAATAAAAGCCCGCATCAGAACGGCGATTTCGCTCTCCATGGCGCCAATGATGGCGATCATTTCCCCACCCCCATAAGAAAAAAGAGAAAACTTCTCATTTTCTCGTGAATCATTTGATATCGGTGACTTCGACCGTGAGTTCCGTCCCGGTTTCCGCCTTGTAGGTGACGATTGCGCCCTTCTTGCGGCCGATCAGGGCCTTGCCGATTGGCGATTCGTTGGAAATCTTGCCTTGCAAAGGGTTCGCCTCGAGATGACCGACGATCGTGAATTCCCGCTGGAGGTCATTCGGAAACTTGATCGCGACGGTCTTGCCGATCGAGATGACCTTCGAGTTGTTCGAACTCAGGATGATCTCCGAATGCTTGAGGATGTTCTCGATTTCCTTGATCCGCGATTCGATCCGCGCCTGTTCGTCCCGGGCGGCGTCGTAGTCGGCGTTTTCCGAAAGATCCCCTTGCGCCCTGGCTTCTTTCAACGCTTCCAGGTTGCGTTTGCGGTCGACATCCTTGAGGGTTTCCAGTTCCTGTTTCAGTTTCTCGAAGCCCTGCTCGGTCAGTTTGTAGGTGTTTTCCATAACTCGTTCCCTCCAATGAAGTGATTATTATTATAGCATAGATTATTTGTTAAGAATAGACAAAATTTTCGCTTTGACCATATCGACGGCGACATCATGGTTATAGTCGTTGGGGATGATGATGTCCGCATAGCGTTTCGTGGGTTTGACAAAGGCGAAATGCATAGGTTTGACGGTCGTGAGATACTGTTCGATCACGCTTTCCAGTGTCCGTCCACGCTCCTTGGTGTCGCGGATCAGCCGGCGGATGAAACGGATATCGTCGTCGGCTTCGACGAAGATCTTGATGTCCGCGAGGTTGCGGATCCGTTCGTCTTCCAAGACGAGGATGCCTTCGAGGATGATCTTCGCGGGGTTGACGG
The DNA here is from genome assembly GCA_937958685.1 of uncultured Caryophanales bacterium. Lineage (GTDB taxonomy): Bacteria > Bacillota_I > Bacilli_A > Izemoplasmatales > Hujiaoplasmataceae > JAAYZB01. The sequence goes on along the minus strand of CALGNF010000021.1, from coordinate 8,309 downwards.
TCTCCTGCCTTTGTGCGCGGGTCAGCAACACAAAGTCGTAGGTCGGCTTTTGGATCTTTCTACCGGCGATCAGATCCAGGAGATTGGCATAGAATAAGTCGTTGTCGAGCGCGAAGGGGTGGTCATAGTTGACCTTGCGGCGCTCGGCGAGCGATAGTTCCGACTGGTCCTTGTAGTAGTCGTCATGCTTGATGACGGTGATCGGTTCGCTTCCGAGATTCTCGAGTAGTTTGTTCACGACGGTCGTCTTTCCCGAGGATGAGCCGCCGCCGACGGCGATGATGACCGGTTTGCTCATGATGAGACCCTCCTTAACAGATCATATGGTTCCAAGGGGATGCCCAAGGGGATCCGCAGGTTTTCCTGCGGGTGTCTCGCCGCATCCAGGATCGCGCCGCTTTCGGAGCGGATCGCCCCGACAATGAACCGGAGCGTCTCCTTTCGGGGTCTCAACACTTCAATGAGCTCCCCCGGTCGGAAATGGTTCCGCTGCTCGACGAGCAATTCCTGATGCTGCTGATCATACCCGCGGACAACGCCGATGAAATCCTGGGAGGCTGTCTGCGGCTCGTCCTGATAGAGTTGGCTCTCCAACCCGGCAGGTCCCAGCAAAGACCCCGGTCCGAGCGGCCGGTTTTCCGCCTTGGCGAGCAGTTCTTGGTAGTATTCGCGTGGCTTAGTGGTTTTGTCAAAAACATCATCGATCAGCATGCGATAAGTTTTGACGACACTGGCGATGTAGTGGAGCGACTTCATCCTGCCCTCGATCTTGAAAGCATCCACCCCCAGAGCGATGAGTTCCGGGATTTGTCCAATGGCGCCCAAGTCCTTGGCGGCAAAGGCGAAATCGTCGGCGAGCAGTCTGCCGTCCTTGTACAAGTCATATGTCCAACGGCAGTTGTGGGCGCAGCCGCCACGATTGGCGTCGCGTCGGGACATGGCGTTGGCGAGCGTGCAGCGGCCGGAATAGGAAACGCACATCCCGCCGTGGATGAATACCTCGAGTTCGGCCTTCGTCTTGTTCCTGATCAAGGCGATCTCCGAAAGCGAAAGTTCCCTGGCGAGGACGATGCGGCTCGCCCCCTGGTTCAGGTAGTGCTCAACCAGCCGGGAATTCGCCACCGAAAGTTGCGTCGAGATGTGGATCTTGAGGTTGGTGAGCGCCTTTGCCCTTTCCATGACATAGGCGTCGGAACAGATGATGGCATCGACGTTGGCCTTGTCCAAGGCGACAAGGTAGTCATCAAGGCCAGCGAGGTCCTCGGCGTGGGGAACGGCATTGACAGTCACAAAGAGCTTCTTTTTGTACCCATGCGCGACGAGCGCGGTCTCGCGGATACCCGATAGATCGAGTTTGGCGGCGCGGGCGCGCAAGGAAAGCCGGTTGCCTCCGAGATAGACGCTGTCGGCGCCGTAGAGGCAGGCGATCCTCGCTTTCTCGAGATCGCCGGCAGGCGCCAATAATTCGGGTCTCATGGGTTTGCGCCCGGATATCTGTCCGTGGCGACCTCATAGAAGCCCGTGTCGTACTCGCCGCCATACCGTTCGAGAAAAGCGGTGTAATCGCCGGTTTTGTAGGCGGTGATGGCGGCGAAGTATTCCAAGTCATCCAAATGGTGGCGGGAAAGGAAAAGCTCCGCGAGATGACGATTCAAGTAAGGAAGGTAAGGAAAAGACTGCAGTTTGCGTGAGCGGTAGATGTGCGTGCCGGTCGCATCCTCGCTGATGGGATAGAGCCGGTCGGGAGCTTGCTTTTCCGCAAGCGCATAAGCGCCATCTTTGGCGAATTCCCTCTTTCGGTACTGATGAAAGAGCGTAAGCAGTTTCCGTTGGGAATAAAACATGTCGAGATAGCCGTGGCCAACGAGCGAGAAGGCGATGTCTTTGTTCGTCTCCATGATTTCCCTGATCTTGGCAAACGTGATTTCCCGGGAGAGCGTCGCTTGATTGATGCCTAGCGCCCGCAGTTGGTCGAAGGCGTGGGGATGGGTGTTGAAGGTGCCCGGCTGAAAGATGACTTTGGCCGCCAGCCCGAGATCGGCCGCGAGTAGGGCGGTGGTCAGGTCGTAGGCGACGATGCCATCGATGTCTTGGCTGGACAAACCGGCAAGCAATTGTTTAAGCGGCTTCAGGTCGGTCTCATGGATGATCGCGTCCACCATGACATATGCCCTGAGCCCGTGGCTCTGACAGGCGCTGATGGCCTTAAACAAGTCGTACTCTGCCAGCGGAAGCAGCGGATCCCGCGTGAACCTTTCGCTGGAAAAGACCAAGCCGTCGACTTGGGCGGCTTTCAGATCGACGATTTCCGGAATGCTTTTCGGGGTGGCTATGATCAGCACCTGGCGATCACCTCGTCTTGATCGAGACGGCGACGCCGTCGCCGATCTCATAAAAGCGCGTGGCGAAATCCGGCCTTGCGCGCAGGTATTCGTTGAAACGCTGGATCTTGCCGATGAGCTGCCGCCGGTTCCGGCTCAGGATCGTTTCCGGATGGGCGACCTGTCCCCGAAACAGCAGGTTGTCGGAGACGATGAACCCGCCCGGCTTGAGCAAAGGGGCGTATCGCGCGAAAAAATCCACGTATTTGCCTTTGGCGCCATCGATCAGGATCGCATCGCAATCGCCCAGGGTTTCCGGATCTAACTTGAGCGCGTCCCCTTCGATGATGGTGATCTTGCCTTCAAGTCTGCTTCTGTGGCTGTTTGCTCTGGCAAGCTCAGCCAGTTTGGGATCGATTTCGAGCGAAGTGACGCACACACCGGTCGCCTTGGCGATCGCGATCGCAAAATAACCGATCGCCCCGCCGATTTCCAGGATGCGCTTGGCGCGGGCAATCCTCAGAAGTTGACCGGTGAAGGCGAGGGTGTCGGGGTGGATGATCGGGACTTTTGTTGCCCGAGCCTCCGCTTCCATCGCCGAAAGCAGCGGATCCGCAGAACAACTGTTCAAACTGTCGAGATAAGCCGCCATCAAAGTTACTTGTCGGTTTCTGCCGGCGCTTCCGCCTCTTCCGCCTCTTCCTGTTCTTCAAGGAAACTTTCGAGCACTTCCTCGATCAGATCCCATTCGGCGTCGTCCTCGATTTCGTTCAGTTTGCCTTCGTCCCCGTCTTCGGGATTGTAGCTCGCTGCATAATATTCGCCGGAATCGTCGTCTTTTACCTGATAGACGACGTAGGACTTGTGGAATTCGTCCGAGGTGAAGGTCATGATGATCTCGCATTCGATTTCGTTGCCGGCCTCATCGGTGACGAGGAGATATTCGCGTTCGTGTTCCATCTGGTTTACACTCCTTTTTTGCTGTCGAGATAACTTTGAAGAAGCACGGCGGCGGCCAATTGGTCGACTTTCTGCTTCTTGTCTTTGGGTTTGGCGCCCCGAAGGGCGAATTGCGCGATCCTGGTCGTCAGGCGTTCATCCCAGAGGATCACCGGGACGGTCGTCATTTGGGCAAGCCGGGCCTGGAAGGCCTCGCTGATCTGGGCTTGGAATCCGCTCGTGCCATCCATGTTGCGGGGATGGCCGAGGATGACGGCGCCCACTTGATGTTTGCCAATCAGCTCCAAGGCGAAGGCGGCCGCGTGTTCGTAGTCGCCCTCGGGAAAGAAGTGGGTCATGAGGCCCTGGGCGATGATGCCTGAGGGATCGGAGAGGGCGACGCCGAGCGTCTTTGTCCCCAGATCAAGTCCCATGGATCTCATCCGATCAGCTCCCTCACCTTGGCGAGCGCTGCCGGAAGCATGGCGATGTCTTTGCCGCCGGCCTGGGCGAAGTCGCCATGACCGCCGCCGTTGCCGCCGGTCGCTAGTGCTGCCGTCTTGACGATGTTGCCGGCATGCAGGTTGGCATCTTTGCTCTTGGCGATGAAGATAAGCTTGTCTTCGAGGACGGAAGCCAAAAAGACAAAGCGGATCCCTGCGTTGTTCGCGAGGTTGTCGGTGAGTTGCTTGAGGATCGCGAGGTCCTTGCCCTCAAGCTCGAGCACCAGGATCCCCTTGGTGGATTGGGCCAGATAGTGATCCAATTCGCGATCGAGTTTCGCTTCCCGCAGGCGTTGGTAGTCTTTGTCAAGTTCCTTGGCGGCGATCTGGATGTTTTGGAATTCCCGGCGCTTGTTGATGACATCCTGGTAACTGCCGGCAAGCGGATAGGCTTCGCTCGCGGGCAGTTCGAGTTGCACGCCCTCGGCCTTGGCCTTGGCGATCAGGGCGGACATCTTCTTCTTGATCTGCTCGATGTTCTCGTCGATGTTCGCAAAGGCTTCGCCCAGATGCCCGACCATGACGTTGGCGAGCGCCTCGAGCCGGTAGATCCCCGAGCCGATCGAATAGACCGAACGGATCGCGAAGCGGCCGATGTTGTGGAGGTCGTCCACGTGCGTGCCGCCGCAAAGGTCAAGCGTGTACTTGAGGTCGACGGTCCTGACCTTCTCGTCATATTTTTCGCCGAACTCGGCGATTGCGCCCTTGGCGATTGCCTCATCGACAAAGAGGATGTCAGTGTGGGCCTCGTAATGGTCACTGATCATCTCGTTGACGCGCTGTTCGAGTTTCAAGATCGTGGCGTCGTCGAGAGGGGCGTAATGATTGAAGTCGAAGCGGAGAAAATCGGGCGAGACTTGGCTGCCCTGCTGGGAAACGTGCGCTCCGAGCTCATCCCTGAGCGCCTTGAACAGCAGGTGGGTGGCGGAGTGGTGGTAGGTGATCAGTTTGCGTCTTGCTTCGTCGACCTTGGCGATGACTTTCACGCCTTCGGCAACCTCGCCATCGATCGGCTCGTAGATGTGCAGGAACTGGCCGTTCGGGAGTTTGACAACATCATTCACCCGCAACGAAAATTCGGCGTTGTAGATGACGCCGGTGTCGGCCACCTGGCCGCCAGCGGTCGCATAGAACGGTGTTTTTTCCAGAACGACGCCCTCGGGAAAGACTTTGATGAGCCGCGTTTCCGCAAGCAAGGTCTCATAACCGACGAATTCGCTTTTCTCCCGGAACTCGAGATAATCCTCGTTCTGGGACTTCATCGACTGGATTTCCCTGCGGGCGCTGCGTGCCCTTTCCTTCTGTTTTTCCATTTCCTTGTCAAAGCCGTCGGTATCGACTTTATAACCGGATTCCTCGGCGTATTCGAGCGTGAGTTCGATCGGGAAACCGAAGGTGTCGTATAAAAGGAAGGCATCCTTGCCGGAGATGGTCTTGGCCTTGCTGGTCTGGGCGATGATCGCAAACCGGCGTTCGCCCTGGGCGAGGGTCTCCAGGAATTTCGTCTCTTCCTGGTCGACAATCCGCTTCACGAGTTCTTTCTGGTCGTGGATCGCCGGGTAAAAGTCGCCCATGATCGTCGCCACGACGTCAACGAGTCCGGCCATGAACGGCTTTTCGATGCCCAGATGGCGGCCATACTTGACGGCGCGCCGGAGCAGCCGGCGCAAAACATAGCCGCGGCCCTCGTTCGCGAGCACGGCGCCGTCGGTGATGGCGAAGGTCACGGTGCGGATATGGTCGGCGATGACTTTGAACGCCATCTGGCCGTGGTAGTCGATTCCCGAGATCGCCTCGATCTTGGCGATGATCGGGAAGAACAGGTCGGTTTCGTAATTGGTCGCGACTTCCTGGAGGACGAGCGCGACACGCTCCAAGCCAGAGCCCGTGTCGATGTTCTTGCTCGGCAGTTCGGGATATTCCGCGCGCGTCAGTCCCGGTTTGGCGTTGAACTGGGAGAAGACGATGTTCCAGATCTCCACGAACCGGTCGTTCTGGACATCATCGCGGATCGCAGCGATGCTGAAGTCGCCGTAAGCCTCGCCCCGATCGAAGAAGATCTCCGTGCAGGGACCGCACGGGCCTTCGCCGATCTCCCAGAAGTTCTGGTCCTCGGTCGGGATGATGTGCGAAGGCTCGACGCCCAGCGCCAGCCACTGATCGATCGTCTCCTGGTCGCCGGGATAGACGGTCATGTACAGCCTGTCCTTGGGAATTGCGAAACATTGGGGATCAGTCAGGAGCTCATAGCCCCACACAAGCGCTTCCTTGCGGAAATAGTCGCCAATCGAGAAATTGCCGAGCATTTCGAAAAAGGTATGATGGCGTGCCGTCTTGCCGACGTTTTCGATATCGTTCGTGCGGATGCACTTCTGGACGTTGACGATCCGGGGATTCTTCGGGATCACGCTGCCGTCGAAGTATTTTTTCAGCGCCGCAACCCCGGCGTTCATCCATAGAAGCGTCGGGTCGTCGTTGGGGATCAGGGACGCGCCCTTTTCCACCTGGTGGCCTTTGGACTTGAAGAAGTCCAGCCACATGTTGCGGATCTCGTTGCCTGTCATGTGTTTCATTTTCCTAAGCCTCCATCAAAAAAGAAAATCATCCTTTACGGTAAAGGACGATTGCTCGCGGTACCACCTTTGTTCTAGAGATCTAGCACTCAATGTCGCTAACGCCGACCTGCGGGCGTTTTTGACGCCTCTTGAAAGGAGCTTCGCGACGCACCCGGCCGTCCGGTCGCACCGACCCCGGACTCTCTGAAGACGCTTGGTGTTGCGCTACTTGGCTTTCGCATCGATTTACAGGTATTATATACCATTTGTTAATGATTTGCAATCATTAGGGCGCAATTAAAGAAAATCTTCGATCGTCAGGTTGGCGGCTCCTGTCTGCTCTTCTTGCCGCAGAAACTCCCCCAACCAGGTCTTGCGTTCGGCCTCATAGCCGTAGACGCCACGGACAAAAGCCTCCGCTTCGCCGATCAGGACGAGTCGTTCCTTCGCCCTGGTGATCGCCGTATACAGAAGTTTCCGCTTGAGCATGATCGCATGCGCCCTGACGATCGGCATGATCACGCAGCGAAACTCGCTGCCTTGGGACTTATGGATGCTGATCGCATAGGCGAGCGTCAGATTGTCGAAATCATTGATGTTGTATTTGACCTGGGTGCCGGAGAAATCGACCAGCAGTTCCTTGTTCTCGATGATGCCCGCGACGACGCCGATGTCGCCGTTCATGACGCCGTCCTCCGGCTGGTTGACGAGTTGCATCACCTTGTCGTTGAAATAGAACCGCTTGTCGCCTTTGGCGATCTGGTGCGCCGCATGGCGGCTGTTGAAGCGTTCCTGGAGGAGCTCGTTGAGGCGGTCGATCCCGTTGATGCCCTTGTAGACGGGAACGAGCACCTGGATGTCCTCGATCAAGTCCAGTCCGTCGTCCAAAGCTTGCTTCACGAACTTGCAGACCCAATCGGCGCAAAGCGTCTCTTTGGCCGGTTGGAACCAGACTTCCTTGTCTTTGGGAAAGGCCAGTTCCCCGACATCTTGTTCGAGGATATTGTAGGCGAGCGTCACGATCTGGGAGTCGGCGGCCTGCCGGTGGATGTGGTCGAGCTTGACCAGATCGATGATGCCGGAAGCGATCAGGTCCGCGAGGATCTGCCCGGGACCGACCGATGGCAGTTGGTTGTCATCGCCGACCAACACCAGTTTCGTGCGGGGCGCCAGGGCTTGGAAAAACTGGTAGGCGAGCGCGGTGTCGAGCATCGACACCTCGTCCAGAACGATCAGCCTGGCATCGATCTTGTTATGGTTGCCAAAGGCGAACTTGCCCTCGTAGTCAAAACCGAGCAACCGGTGGATCGTCGTCGCCTCGAGCGCGGTCGCCTCACTCAGACGTTTGGCAGCCTTGCCGGTCGGAGCGGCGAGTCTGATCGCCTTGCGCGGAAGCTTGTCCTGCGCGTGCAGGCGGGCGTAGATCTGGGTGATCGCCTCGATGATCGTCGTCTTGCCGGTTCCCGGACCGCCGGTGATGATCACGAAATGCGCGGTGAGCGCCTTTGCGATCGCCAGATGTTGCTTCGGCGTGTAGACGATGCCTTTGGCGGCCTCGATCGCCCGGATCTGGTCGCGGATCGTCTCGGGATCGATTGTCTCGCCACCTTTTCCCGCATGGTCTTTGATGATGCGGGCAAGCGTCTGTTCCTGGTGGTAGATGCCTCCTAAGCTGATCCTGCCCTCGATATCGATGATGCGTCCGGCGAATGCGAGCTCCCCGAGGCCGGCGGCGATCCTTGCGCGATCCAGGACAAAGTCCTTGCCGACGTTGAGATAGGACAGCGCGTAATCCAGCAGGCGGTCCTTTTCCAGATAAGTGTCGCCGTATTTGTTCATGTACTCGAGGAGGAGATACATGATCACCGCCTGGATCCGGTAGGGATGGTCATAGGGAAAACCGATCTTGAGGGCGATCTCGTCGGCGCGCTTGAAGCCGAGATCGAGAGCACACGTCTGAACTCCAGTCACCGAATACGATCTCGTATGCC
>CALGNF010000020.1 GCA_937958685.1 uncultured Caryophanales bacterium | reverse complement strand
CGACCCCCGAGATCTACACTCTTTCCCTACACGACGCTCTTCCGATCTGGGTCTTTCACGATGATCCTTTTGTTTTTGCGGATGTACTCTGTCAGCAGTTCGGCGATGTCCATATTGATCTCCTTGACGACCTTCAACCCCCGATACATCGAGAACTCGCCACCGCCCGAGGCACGGTAGTTGTTGAGTGCCAGTGTGAAAATATCTTCGTCCTGCACCACCTTGCCCTGATAGTTAAGCCTTATGATACGATCGCCAAAGGCGCGGGAGGCGTCGATCGTATATTCGATGCCATCAAACATGTCATAGTTGTAGTGCTCGACCTTGGGAAAGGAGAACCTTGGATTGGATTCCAATTTCCCGTCGACAACCACAAAGTACTCGGCGTTCTTTTCAAGCGCCTGTTTTAGCCGTTTTCCATCGATTTCCACAACAACCAAAGTGTTGGGGAACACGTATGTGCTCATTACATTTCTGGTTGTGATAACCCGTGAAAAACCGGTGACGGAGTTGCCCAGCGACGCGGCGCTGATCATGGCTTTTGTTTTTTCCATTTGCACCTTGTTGATCAAGGTGATGATTTTGTGCTTTTGCAACCGGGCAAGGAAACCGTCAGTGATCCGCATGTCATCTTTGGGGACGGTTCCAATCGGCTCGTCAAGAAAGACTTCCGTCGCCAAGGCGATCTTTGCCAGCATTTCCGTGATGTTTGTGTCGGGGGTCTCGTTCTTGGCGTCGTGGAGTTCTGCGGTGATGTCTTCAAGTTGCCAGCGAAGGTCAATCCTTTGAAAATGACAGTCGATCTGGGCAAACCAGTTGCCGTTGGCGCCTGATTGGACAACCATCGTATCGTTGACTTTACGGGCGATCAGCCGGTGTTGATGCGATGTGAGCAAGATGTCGATTCCCGGGATCTCCTGCAACATCTTCGCCCCTTGGTTCTCGCCGGTGTCGTCGATATAGGGCGCGAAGGTATCGAGATCCCTCTCGAAGCCGCCGTGATAGGCGACGACAAGCAGATCTGGTTGCTCGCGGGAGCGAAGCTCCGCGACAAGTCGCTTCGTCTCGGAAAACGCATCCAGAAAGCTGAGTCCGGCGATATTGCGTTTGCGTTCCCATACGGGAATGTAGTGGGTCGTGATGCCGATGATGGCGATTTTCGGACCTCCGCTTAGTTGCACTACCTCATACTCTGATCCAATCGGTTGTTGCTGATCGGCGTGCAAGATGTTGGCGCACAAGGTTTTGGCGGTGAGAGCGTCCTGAAACGCGAACAGGTAGTCTTTGCCGAAATTGAAGTCGTGGTTGCCAGGAACAAAATAGTCATAATCAAGATAATTCATGACTTGAGCCAACGGATTGGGGTAATGCTTGCGGTTGGCCTCGTGGAAACTCATCAGGGGGCTTCCCTGAAGTGCGTCGCCAAGATCGATCAAGACGCTATGATCGTCTTTCAGACCTCTGATTTTTCTGGCCAGCGTTGCCAAACCAGTCATTGCGGGGACGCCGGTTGCGTAATCAACTGGCAAAATGTGACCGTGAAGGTCACTGGTTGCCAAGATCCGAAAGCGTAGAGTCCGATCATCCATGGGCATTATCTCCATATGAACGAGGGGCGCTCCCCCGAGAACGGGAAAGCGCCGGTCATACTTAATATTTCAACCTAATCAACAGGTTTTTGTCAATGACTCGGGGTAGGAAAGAAATCATGATGAACAAATGCACGGATTGACTGTCATGGTCTTGGTAGCCAATCGTATAATCTTGGCCGATCCGCAATTCCAGGTCTTCGTGATCGCTCGGCATCAGCAAGGCGCCATCCAAGCCCTTGGCGAGAATGACCTTGCCGCCGATGATGTTCTCGATAATCTCACGGAGGATCTTGGCTCCATGGATCTTGTTGAGAGCCATCATCAATTTTGGCGATACCAGCAGAACGAATGGCTTTTTGGCAAAACCACCTTCCAGTTTGATCACCGCCTGTGCGATCCCTTCGACGATAGCCTGGGATTCGCTTCCCAAATCGATTGTCTGGGCAGCCTCGGCGAGCAGACCGGGAATTTTGGCCTCTTTGTGACCGTAGAAGATGGTTTTCTCCTCGAATTCGGCAAGTTTTAGGGCTGCCTGGTCGAGTTGATCGAAATCGACATCTCTGGTGCCGCGGAGAATGTTGTCGAGTTCCCAGCGGTTAAGTTCAAAATCGACCCGTGATTCCATGAGACTCAGATTCTCGTATAATCCCGATTTGACAGATTGATCCGTCTCGTTTTTCAAAAGATGCATTCTGCCGGTGGAAACAGCCGTGTTCTCCAACCCCAAAGGCCCGATGACACGTAGGGCTTTTCTCGCGGAAAGTACGGATTTGATTACAGCTTCCGCCCGGCCATTGATTTCCTTCCACGCTTCACGGGGGATGGGAGCGAGCGCTTGTTTGAACAGGTCCATTTTCATGTCCTCCTTATTTCAAACTGCCGACATTGAGCGGCGTGCTTGCGGGTTGGTCTTCGCCACCGGCGTGATCACCGGTGATCGGACCTTCTTTGAATAAATTGTCGCGAAGTTCCTTGTCGAGCATCGGCAGCTTCCGTCTGAGATACTCGAGTGTCATTACCGCGTGTTCGAGTTCCTCGTCACGATTGTGGGCCAGAATTTCCCGCAATTCGGCATCCTTCGTCGCATTGACCCTTTGATTGTACCAATCGACTGCTTCAAACTCTTCGATCAGACTGCGGATCGCTCTAGTGATGTTCTTCGTTTCTTCACTGAGCAAGTCAATCTGTTCGTGATATTGGTTCATAAACGCCTCCTTGAAATGATATGTGGATGTTATTCTTAGATAATTATATCATATTTGATGACCAAACTCAAAGATTCTGTCTTGGTCGTCACGGTCTACGATTGCTGAAGAGCCACTCCATGAAGGACCGGTCGCCGTGACTTGCCGTATCGTTGAGCGGAATCAGCCATGACCAATGAGCATCATACAGATACGGGCTGCCGTCATGGTTCTGATAAAGCCCGCTGGCATCGCGAATCTCCTCGGTCAAGGTCAGCAGGCAGGTTTTGCTTTCAGCGGCCAACAAACGCTGGTAGGTTTTCAAACTGCAGAGTTCCGGGGAGATGACGGTATCGTTCCTGCAGGCGAAGAACCATAGGGGAACTTGTTTCAGATTGGCGATGTCTTGATCGGAAAGCCACTCGTCGAGGCACGCTTCCGAAGCGGGAAACGCCGCTGCGATCAATCGGGGGTCTTGAGCCAATAGCTTGATGGTCATGAACCCACCATTGGAACAGCCGCCGAGATACACCCGGTATCTGTCAATGCCGGGATGATCATCGATAATCTTTTCAATCAGACTCCTGAGCGCCTTGAGATACATGGACGTTCCGGTTTTCGTGTACATCCCGGATCCATCGTCCATCCACATCGTTTTTGCTTGGGGCACCAGTACGTAGAAGCCTTGGAACAATTCTTGGTATTTTGTCCCCGTCAGATAAGAAACCGGGTTACCCAAGATAGGGATTCTCGGATCGGTACCCCCTTCTTTGGCGCCATGCAACCATATTACAAGCGGTAACTTGCGGTTGCTGGCTTGTGGTTCGAAGAGACCGTAATTGATGGCTAGTCGTTGGTCGAAACGATACTCTCCAAAACCATAACCATCAAGGGCTGGGATTTCGAGTCTGACCTCACCAAGAGGAAGTTCTTCCGAGAACACCACGCCACCGATTGTAAACGGCTTGTTGATCTGGACAAGCAGTTCGATCTTATCGGCAAGACGGTCGTGATGCGTCTCTTGGTCGTAAACAAACGGGGATAGATGATGATAGTCGGGATGGCTGGCCAATTTAAGCTGAACTTCCCTGATTTTTGTGACAACGCTTGCGATCATGACGCGGTAACGGGTGTTGCGCTTCTTGATAATAAGCGAAAACACGTCCGCGGACAACGGAACATGGTCAACTTCATCCGGAAAAGTCAAGCATACGCCGGTGATTGCGGGACCCCAGTCAAAAGCCTCGACAATGATTCTGCACCCGCACCGATATTCCGGCATCGTACCACCTCGCATCTATGCATACTTAGTTAGATTAATTATAACTAAAAGCCTAATGAATGCAACCGCAGGGCAAAAAAAAGGGGCTTGCGCCCCACTTTTTATTCCGTGAAGTTTACGGCGATGTTGCCGTTTGCTGTCTGGAGATCGACCAGGATCGCAGCGCTTGTGTTGAAAGCGTTTTGCTGCGTCCTTTCGCCATTGAGATAGTATTTGCCATTCGTGGTGATCATCTTCAGGTAGAAGTCCTCGAAAGCGCCGACGATGGTGATCGTGATGCTGCCGTTCGATGTCCGGGCGTCAAGGGCGGCGAATTCAGCCCGGGAAGCCTCGATATTGCCGTTGAGAGATTCGCAATCGATGTCCTCGGCCACGACATCGGTCAAAACGACTTTCCCGTTGGAAGTTTTGAGCGTCAAGTCGCCGGTAGCCTCAACATTGGTGAGGGTGATCTTGCCGTTTGAGGTTCTCAGACTGATAGGTCCCGCAACATCCACATCCGCAAGAACAATATCTCCGTTGGACGATTCCAGTTTGACTGTGGTGGCGTGAAGATAATTTGACATGCTGATTTTCCCGTTCGCCGTGGTAAGATCGAGAGCATATGTCTCAGCGGGCAAATACAGGTAGAACCTGGCGTATTCCGGAGAGACTAGGTACGACCAGCCGGTGAAAAAGCCGAAGAATGTTCTTTCAGAGACCCCCGTCAGTGTCAGCACAGCATCGCCTTCGTCAACCGTGATGTAAAGGTGCTCCGAATCGTAGTACTTGATGACGATGTTTTCGTTATCACTCGGAAGAATGATGACCTGTTGATTGATCAAATCAGTTGCGATGTCGGTGAATCTGTCCTTGGCATATTCGCGCTCGACAAGCGTGAATTCCTCATCCGCGAAGGCGGGAAAGCGTTCATCCAAGACGGAATAGACAACGAATGCGACAAGACCGACAATGATGAGAAACAAACCGATTTTGATAACTTTGTTCATAATAGAACCCCCTGTTTTGATCTGGCTGGCTATGCCAGTAGTTGGATGGAAAAAGGTAGATTGATGCTTCTGGATGCGGTTGCGCAAGTCAGAATGTCAGTGCCTGCATGTCATCTGAGAATGAAATCGTAAATCTCTTTCAATTCGAGAAAATCATGGGCGGCTTCTTCGAGTCTCTTTCTGCCGGCATTGGTGATTAGATAGTACTTCCTGAGT
>CALGNF010000019.1 GCA_937958685.1 uncultured Caryophanales bacterium | reverse complement strand
CATACGATATCGTATTCGGTGCCTGGAGTTCAGACGTGTGCTCTTCCGATCTGAGAAAATCGCTTGCTGGCTTGCCGATTTTTTCAAGCCCCTTGCCAAAGATCGAGACAAAACGTTTGGTGGTGTCGATCTCAAAGATGATGTCCGCTGTTGATTCCATCAGCAGTCGCACGCGCTGATTCTCTACAGCCAGCCGGTTTTGGACGGAGCGTGCTTTTTGAAAATAGTAACCTGTCGCTTCAAGGACGTAATTGAGTGCCAAGCGGATGTCGCCATACCCCAATTGAGAATTTTCTTTGAGCCGATATTCCAAATTGCGCTCGATGTCGATGTTCTTGATATCTTCCAGCAAGTTTTTAAGAGGCACGGTGACGTTCCTGTTATAGATTAAGTAGAAGAAGACAGATGAAATCAAAATGACAGCAGCAAAGAGGCTGATCAGCGAAGTGAAGAGGATCAGACTATGGGAAAACTCCGCCGCGCCCATGAAAACCCCGAGCATATAGCTGTCGCCTACGAATTCCGTATACGCCAACGCTCCCGTAACTCCCTGGACGGAAATTCCCACCAGCACTCCCGAACCGTCCAGATCCGCCAGGTCGCTGTTGAGGATGCCGACGGGCTCCAGTGCCAAATCATCGAAATCCATTCCGGGATAACCGATGAGATTGTTGCTGCTGTCTATCAAGAATGCATAACCGGTATCACCGATGGCCCGGTTCGCGACAACCATGGAAACCGTCCGGATGTCGATATCCGTCGCGATGATCCCTATCAACAACCCGTCTTCGCGGATTGCTTTGGCCGCCGTCACAATGAGTCGGTCCTCAGAGGCATTGAGAAAGGCCGGCGTGAAGATGATCTCCTCAGCCGCGCTTGCCATTTGATACCAGATTCGTGTGGTTACATCAAACGTTGGGCCGGGGACAAATCCCGAGCTGTTGATCATGGTTAGGTCAGACCGCCAAAGATAGATCGAGGCCATCATGTCCGACTCTTGGTCGATTGCCACCAGATAATCGCGCAACTGCCCGTCATTTGGATCCAGACTGATGAAGGTCTCGATATCGAACAGAACTGTCTCGATGACATGAAAGTGATGCTCGATCTCGAGTTTGACATACTCCCGCTCCAACATGAGCATCCGTTCCTGATTGTTCTTGATAACGGCTGACGAGAGATAATAAAGACCAAAACCGGCACCAGCGAGGATGAGGATGTAGAATATCGCCAACATTAGGGTGTTCTTCAGCCGCATTTTGGTCGCCTCCTTATTGAGATAATTATATCACATCATTACCTGTCACAATTTCACTATTGAAAAAACTTAAAAAAAAACAAATCTGGTATTGTGTTTTACACAGTATCGTGATATCCTGTTACTGTGCATGACACAGTAAGGGGGTGCTCCATGAATTCGCAGTTCAAAAAGGGAATTATCGAGATGTGCGTAATCAACATGATCGCCCGCCAAAACATGTATGGTTTCGCCGTGATCGAAGCACTTTCCAAGGAGATCGAGGTCAATGAGAATACGGTCTACCCGATTCTCCGGCGGCTGACAGATCAAGGATACTTTGAAACCTATACGGAGACAACCAATGTCGGAGCCCCCAGGAAATACTATAAAATCACTGACGAAGGCATCAAAAAATGCCAAGAATATGAAAGCGAATGGAACAGGTTTCTTAAAGGCGTGTTCCGCATTTTAGGAGGAGACGAACATGAAAAATAGCTATTTGAAGGAAATCGAAGCATTGCTGAGACAGTATCAGATCGAGGAAGCCGAAATCAAAGACATCATTTCCGACTACGATCAGATGTATGAGGACGGCTTGGCGAAGGAGATGACCGATGCGGAAATCCGGGAGTTCCTTGGCGATCCCAACCAAATCGTTACCGAACTTTGCGAGAACTACGCACGCAAGCAAATCAGACGCAAGGGACACAAACTGGTGGCGCTGTCACCGTTTGTCGCCGTAATCATCTTTTTCATCCTCGGACAATTCTTTGATAAATGGCATCCTGGCTGGTTGGTGTTCTTGTTGATTCCGGTGACAGCCATCATCGTAGAGACATTCGCCAAAAAGAAGCGCGACCTGGTGATCGCCATCAGCCCTTTTGTTGCGATCGTGACATATATCCTGATCGGTATCCTCGCCGGGATTTGGCATCCGACCTGGCTTGTGTTTCTTGTGATTCCGATCAGCGCCATCATTCTTGGCCCCGGTGACCGGAGACCACTACGGATAATCACCGCGCTGAGTCCGTTCGTGGCGCTGATTATCTTCATGATTCTTGGCGAGTTCGGTTATTGGCATCCGGGCTGGCTGGTCTTTCTCTCGATCCCTTTGATCGCAATCCTCAACACCAAATCGCTGACCAGGATTTTGGTCTATGAGTCCGCCTTTCTTGTGGCAATCGGGTTGTATCTTCTGCTCGGTTACACCAGGGATGTCTGGGGATTGTCGCTACTTGTGTTCTTGCTGCCAGTTGCCTTCATGATCTTGTTTGCCGACTATGTCTTTCATTTCTCCTGGAAGTCTTTGGAGATGCTCTCGGTCATTCTGGTCGTCACCGCCATCTATATTCTCGGTGGTGTCTTTGCAGAGGCTTGGGACTATCTCTGGCTCGTCTTTCTGGTGATTCCTGTCTATTCGATCCTCCGCTTCTCCCGTGGCAAAGACTCGCTTGTGGCGATCAGTCCCTTCATCGCCGTCACGATTTTTTTCGTACTTGGTTATTTCGCCGACTTGTGGACGATTTCCTGGCTCGCGTTTCTGCTGATTCCAATCACCGCAATCCTCAAGAATAAAAGCTGATCACGCCATGATTCAAGACGGCTCCGGCCGTCTTTTTTCTCGTTGCTGGTAGATCTATCCTCGTGGAAGGACCTTGAGGTGAGAAGATTAAGGTCTCGCATGGCGATTTTGCTTGCAGTTTTGCGGTCTATTGATTAAAATATAGCTGATGTGGGGGTGTAGCTCAGCTGGGAGAGCGCTTGCTTCGCATGTAAGAGGTCGCGGGTTCGAATCCCGTCATCTCCACCACGCTCACCAAAACGCGCAGGTCAAGCCTGCGCTTTTCTTTGTAGGAGGGCCATTGTCAAAGTTGCGGGAAAGTGCTATGATTAAAAAGGATGTTTGGTCATGTGCGGCAGCCCGCGACATGGTTACCCCACAGGTGACGGAGGTCATATGAGAGTAATCGTCTATAAAAGTCAAACCGGCTTCACAAAGGATTATGCGATGCTGCTGTCGGCGGAGACACTGTATCCCGCCTACAGCCTTGAGGAGGCGAGGATCCGCGTCACCCGCAACGACGAAGTGATCTTCCTCGGGTGGCTGATGGCCGGAAAGATCATGGGACTTACAAAAGCCAGGAAGCGTTATCGCCTGCTAGCCGTTGCCGGCATCGGGATGGCGTTTCCCTCCCAGATAAGCACAACCGACCTTATCAACCATAATGCGCTTACGGGGGTGAATACCTTTTATCTTCAAGGCGGCCTTGATTTTTCCCGTCTCAAAGGGATTTACCGTTTCATGATGGGTTTCATGCGCAATATGCTGGCTAAAAAACAAGCGGAACTCAGCGATGAGGAACGGCTGGCGCTGGAAATGTTTTCCCGGCGTACCGATCATGTGGATGCGGCTAACCTGAAACCGCTGATTGCTTCCCTCGACAAGTAAAAAGGCGCATCGCGCCTTTTCTATTCCCACTTGCTAACATAATCCTCAATTTGGAATTTTCGTTCGAGACCAGCAGCTGTCATCGAGCGAAGTTTGCCAAAGATCGGTCGCTCCGACCACGGCCGGTCATGCTTTCCGAAACACCAGGCGATCCCCGCGTAGGACGAGGGGTCGCGCCCATCGAGAAAATAAGTGTCGTTCAAAGTGACAATCACGGCGTATGCCTCTTCGTATGTGCCGGACCATTCGATAATCTTTTTTGCCCAATACATCCGCATATAATTATGCATGAAACCAGTGTTGACCATCTCGCGCATCGCCGCGTTGAAATAGCGGTCGTGCGTGCGAAAAGACAGATAATCAGCGACAGTGTAGAGATAGTCACGCTGATCGGCGCGATGGATGTACATCGTTTGATAAGCCCATGGTTCGGTGATGTGGGCGAATTCATCATAACCGTGGTTGTAATAGACATAATTCCATGCCAACTCCCGACGAACGAGCAACTGCTCAAGATAAGCCGCCTTGACTTCAATGGCCACCGGTGCGCGATTGATCCGATTATAGATTTCGCGCGGGGATATCTGACCAAAATGGAGATACATCGACATCTTTGATCCCAGATCCAGCGCCGGGTCATTGGCATCGAGATAAGCATCCAGACGTTTGCGGATGAACTCCGCCAGCAGCTTGTCAGCCTGGTCGTAGCCGCCATGATAGCGGGTGCTCTGGGCGACATCACCGACAAAGGTGAATCCAGCCAGAAAGGTAGTGATGTCTTCGGGGAACGGATCGGAGTCGAGGCTCAGCCGATAGGGAACGCGCGTGGCCAAATCAGGGGTTTCCGCAAGGAATCCCGATACTAGCCGCAACAGTTTGGGCCGCAGTGTGTAGGCGCCATATTCCAATCTGGGAGAAGCCAGATGGATCGGTATGATCGTGTCCGTCTCGACCTGATGCAGATCCACATGCGGATAGTTGGCTGTGATGAGGAAAAAGAGTTCCTTCCGCCACTTGCGCTGCAGTCGCAAATAACCGGCATCGACAACCACCGCTGCACTTTTGTCAAGATAATCTCGAATTGTCGTCAGCGGCTCGCCGATGCGAAACACGAACCCGATGCCCCTGCCGGCGAGATCCCGCCGGACTTCCCGCAACCCTTCAAGCATGAAAGTGAGGTTGCGGCGGTTGGCATAGGGATAACCGCTGAAGAACGAGAAAAATACCACGACAGGCAGATCAAGGACGTTGGCAATCTGAACCGCGTGTTCCAGAGCCGGATTGTCGTGCGTTCTTTGCGCCTGTTGGAGAAAATAGAGCACATAATGCCCTGGTTTGTCACTTGTCGACTTCACCAGATGGGTTAAGCGTTCTGGTTCCATGTTCATCGCTCCCTGTTTGTTAAGATTTTAGCACATTTTTCCAACTAGCGTGTAATCGGGACAAAAACTTTCGCTCTGAGGGTAAAAAAGGGTTGAAAAAACAGCGGTCATCATATACAATAGATATTGCTAATCGCGCAGGTGTAGTTTAATGGTAAAACGTCTGCTTGCCATGCAGATAATGGGGGTTCG
>CALGNF010000018.1 GCA_937958685.1 uncultured Caryophanales bacterium | reverse complement strand
GGGACTGTGTAGTCCATGAAGATAATCAAATCTTCATTTCCTTACAGTCCCTTTTATTGCTTCCGTGATACTGCAGGGACATATTCCTTTCCCTGAAAGGAACATCTTTGCCTCAAGATACCGGTGATCGCCTTGATGACGGCAAACTTGTGCGAGGACCATGCCGGAGCGATCAGAGACGCTTTGGGCGGATCACCCGTCAGACGATAGATGATCATATCGGGACGCATGATCTCCAGTTGCCGAGTTGCGATCCCGCAGTAATCCTCCTGTGTCAGCAGCGGAAACGGTTCCTTACGATAGATCATTCCCAACGGTGCCGTTTCGGTCAGATAGAGCATGTGG
The DNA here is from genome assembly GCA_937958685.1 of uncultured Caryophanales bacterium. Lineage (GTDB taxonomy): Bacteria > Bacillota_I > Bacilli_A > Izemoplasmatales > Hujiaoplasmataceae > JAAYZB01. The sequence continues at coordinate 17,707 of CALGNF010000018.1, read as the reverse complement.
ATTTTCACACCGGCGACGGGCAACTCATTCAAATGCCTGACGGTTTCCAGCATCATCGCCTCGTCCTCGCCGGGCAAGCCATTGATGATATGGGCAACCGGATGGATCCCGGCAGCGGCCAGTTGCCGAATCGCCCCATCGAACACCGCCAGCGGATAACCGCGGTTGATGCTGGTCGCTGTTTTCTCGTGGATCGTTTGGAGACCGAGTTCCACGGTGACGAAAGTCCGCCGGTTCAGTTCTTCCAGATACCCGACGATCTCACGGTCCAGGCAGTCAGGACGTGTCGCTATGGCGATGCCGACGACGCTTTTGTCCAGCGAAAGGGCGGTTTCGTAAAGGTGTTGCAGATAAGCAAGCGGAGCATAGGTGTTCGTGTTGGCTTGAAAATAGACGATTGTCTGGCCTTGGGGCCATTTCTTTCGCATCACCGCGCTGATTTCGGCGTATTGCGTTGCCAGCGCCGCCTCAGCCCGGCCGGCGAATTCGCCGGCAGCGGCTTCGGTGCAGAAACTACATCCCGAATACCCCAGACTGCCATCGCGATTGGGACAGGAAAAACCGGCATTCACGGGAATGCGGAAGACCTTGGCGCCGAATTTCTCGCGGTAGAAATCGTTGACGCTGCGAAACGGTTTCTTAGCAGACGAATAAGCCACTTACAATCACCTTGCCGTCATTATACCACGTTTGCGGAAGATTGTTTTTCCATGTTGCCCACAAGTGTGGTATAATGATTCAGGTTGGGTGATGACGATTGTACAATATTGCCAAAGACAGCCTGTTTCAGCCCAGGCGCCTGCTTGACTACCGCAACAAATCCGGCTGGTTCACGACTTTCTATCTGCTAGTGCTCACGCTCCTCGTTTCCCTGGGCGCGATCATCCACTACGGTTGGTATCAGAACAATACGGTGATCACGACCGAAACGACGGGATGCAGCCTGACTGTATCCGGTTTGACGTGTTCGGGCACGGTCTACGACAGCCATAACAAATTCCATCTGTATGGCTATTCGGTCCACTTTCTGCGTACCGGCGCCGCCGCCGAGACGATCGTCGAGGACATGGACAGCCGTAGCCTGGTCTTTCAAGACAAGATGATGTATCTCTATATCTCCGGACAACGCGAAGCGGAATTTCCCGTCTTTAGCCAATTCGCCGGATCCGTTTCGTTCGACCGGTTCTTCGAGTCGATGCGGACGGGGCTTCTGATCGGTCTTTTGGGTTTCCACATGCTCGGAAACGTGGCGTTGCTTTTGCTGATCGGCCTGATCTCGACTTTTCCGTTCATCCGGCTCAAGAAGCACATCCGCTACAAAACGATCTTCAAACTGGTCATTTTCGCCCTGACACCGATTGCCTTGCTTATGACTTTCTACAACCTGCTGGAGTTTTCCGACATCATCTTCTTTATCTTGATGTTCTTCTGTTATCGGTCGCTGTATCTGCTGCAGCGGGAATTGCACTTCCAGACGATGATTCATTTACAGGATGCCGCCACGATCGGCGAGGCCGAGTTCAAAATCATCGACGACGATGATCCAGACGACGATGACGAAGACGGGGAAAAAGACAACTAAAGTCGGAACCATCTTGCAAAAAGCAACGCGACATGTTATGATGATGTAAATGCTGGGAACAGGAAATAGTAACATCCTCCGCTCTAGAGAGAGCCGGTGGCTGGTGGAAACCGGTGATGGGGAGGGTGCGAATTGGTCCTGGGAGCAGTCCGGGCGAAACACGGGAGTCCGGAACGTCCGCCGCGTTAAGGCTTGAGTGCCGGATCGATCCGGAACAAAGGTGGTACCGCGAGCAAAATCGTCCTTTTCCGAGGGCGTTTTTTATAGGAGGTTGGCGACAATGAGTGAATTCATCCCCAGTTTCGACCATCGGACAATCGAGGCTAAATGGCAGAAACGATGGTATGAATCGGGTTTGTTCGAGGGCGTCGATTTTGATGAAAGACCCAAATTCTACAATCTTGTGGAATATCCGTATCCTTCCGGATCCGGCATGCATGTCGGGCATTTTCGCGCCTACATGTCCCTCGAGGTCATCTCGCGCAAGCGCCGGATGGAAGGTTTCAATGTCTTGTTTCCGATCGGCTTCGATGCCTTTGGATTGCCGACGGAAAACTATGCGATCAAAAACAAGATCCACCCGCGCGTGATCACGGACCAAAACATCGCCGAATTTCTCAAGCAGCTCAAGGCTGCGGGCTTTTCGTTCGATTTTTCGCGGCTTGTCGACACCACAGACCCCGAATATTACAAATTCACCCAATGGATCTTCCTGAAAATGTACGAACACGGCCTCGTTTACAAAAGCAAGACCTACGTCAACTTTTGTCCCGACTGCAAGGTCGTCCTTTCCAATGAGGAATCGCAAGGCGGAACTTGTGATCGCTGTGGCAATGACGTCGAACAAAAAGAAAAGGACGTCTGGTTTCTGCGGATCACCGCCTATGCGGACAAATTGCTCGCCGGTCTCGATACGCTCGAATGCACCTCGCGAATCCGCGTCGAACAGGAAAAATGGATCGGACGGAGCGAAGGTGCGAGCATCCGCTTCACCGTCAAAGATACCACCGAGTCGCTAGAAGTGTTTACGACGCGGCCGGACACGGTTTACGGAGCCACGTTCATGGTGATCGCACCCGAACATCATCTAATCGACAAATATCCGCACCTCATCCACAATCTGCAGGCCATCAAGGCCTATCAGGAACAAGCGCGGCTCAAATCCGAATTTGAGCGGATCCAGTTGCAAAAAGACAAGACCGGCATCGTAATCGAGGGACTTGTCGCGATCAATCCGCTGACGGGTAACGAAATTCCGATCTTCATCGCCGACTACGTGATGATCACCTACGGCACGGGAGCGATCATGGCCGTTCCCGGTCACGATGAGCGTGATTACGAGTTTGCCAAAAAGTATGGCTTGGAAATCGTCGAAGTCATCGCCGGAGGCAACCTCGCCGAGGCGGCTTTCACCGACACCAAGACGGGAACGCTCGTGAACAGCGGGATCTTGAACGGGCTTTCTGTCGCCGATGCCCAAGAAAAAATCATCCGTCATCTCGAGGATGAAGAGATCGGGAAGCGCACCCGGCAGTACAAGATGAAGGACTGGGCTTTCAATCGCCAGCGTTATTGGGGCGAACCGATCCCCTTGATCTATTGCGACCGCTGCGGGATCGTTCCCGTACCGTATGCCGACTTGCCCGTCAAATTGCCGATGGTCGACGATTTTCTGCCGACCGAGACCGGCGAAAGCCCTTTGGCGAACATTCCCGAGTTTGTCAACTGCACCTGTCCACGCTGCGGCGGCGCTGCCAGACGCGAAACCGACACGATGCCGCAATGGGCGGGTTCCAGCTGGTATTTTCTCCGCTATCTCGATCCCACCAACCAGGCGGTTTTCGCAGCCAAGGACAAACTCCGTTACTGGGGTCAGGTCGACTGGTACAACGGCGGCATGGAACATGTCACGAGACATCTGATCTATTCCCGCTTTTGGAACCTGTTTCTTCATGAGATTGGCGAGGCCGTCCACGCCGAACCCTACAAGAAGCGAACCGCTCAAGGCCTGATCCTCGGCGAGGACGGCGAAAAGATGTCGAAATCGCGCGGCAACGTCATCGATCCGATGGAGATCATCGCCAGCGACGGCGCCGATACGCTCAGAACCTACATCTTGTTCATCGGCGACTATGAGATGCCGACCCCATGGAATGAAAACGGAGTCAGAGGGTGCCGCCGGTTCCTGGACAAACTCTGGCGATTGTATCCCAAGGTGAAACCCGGGATGCATTACAGCACCAAACTCGAGAATCTCATCCACAAAACCATCAAGGGCGTCAGCGAAGATCTCGAAAACCTCAAATTCAACACGGCCATCGCCAAGATGATGACGCTCGTCAACGAATATTCCCTGCAAGACGACATCACACGTGGAGAATACCAATTGCTATTGAAGCTTCTGTCACCGATTGCCTCCCATTTGTGCGAGGAACTTTGGCACATGCTCGGCAACACCACCTATCTTGTCGAGGAGGGCTGGCCGACATACGATCCCGAGAAACTGATGGAAGATATGATCGAAATCGTGATCAATGTCAACGGAAAAGTCCGTGACAAACTGGTTGTGCCATATGATTCATCGGATGAGGTTTTGAGCGAACAAGCTCGCTCACTGCCAAAAATACAAGAATGGATCAAAGGCAAGGAAATCAAGAAAGTGATCGTCATACGTAACAAACTGGTGAATTTCGTTGTTCAACAAGATTAAATTCGCGGTTGTCTCAAGGATTCCCCCCCTCATAAGCGTATGCTTGTGACGGGGTGTTTATTATCCGCGAATATCTAAGGCCACATGGCTCAGCGCCGCTAGCCATCCTTCCGGCTGTCGTATCCACCCGCTGTGAGCGTTGTCTCGCACCCCGCGGGACCATCGCCAGCGACACCTATGGCCGCCATGTCTGCCAAGACTGCAACGCAAATTCCGACATGCGGCTATACCTCTATGAACGAAGTGTGACGAAAAGAGAGCATGTGCTTTCCTTGCCGTTCGAACTCACTGTCAGACAGCAGCGATCCAGTCGGTTTCTCTGCGACTGCCTCGACCAAGGCAAGAACGCTTTTCTGCAGGCGGTCTGCGGATCCGGAAAAACCGAAATCACGCTGGCGGCGATCATGCTTGCCCTCTCGCGGGGAATGAGGATCGGGTTTGCCATTTGCCGCAAGCAGATCGTGATCCAACTCGAGAGACGGTTCCGCAGCTACTTTCCCCAAAGCGTAGTCAAGGCTGTCTATGAAGAACACAAAGATGACAAAGGCGCGCATCTGGTGATCATGACAATCCAGCAACTCATCAACTACCGGAGCGAATTCGCCCTCATTATCGTCGATGAGGCAGACGGGTTTCCCTACGCCGACTCATCCTATTACACCCGACTGACGACCAAAGCCTTATGTCCGGGGGGTCTGCGGTTTCTGCTATCGGCCACCATCAAACAAGCGGATCGGGCAGCACTGGCGCAAGATGGGTTTTTGTTTCATCTGAATCCCGAGCGCTTTCATAGTGCCGATCATGACATTCCCCGCTTCCAATTCGTTCCGGAGGAGACGACAGCGGCAATGATGGCGGCCTTGGTCCCGATATGCCGGACTTGGCTGGCGGATGCCAAACCGATGCTCGTGTTTGCCCCCACAGTCCAAGTGGCGGAGCGGATTGCCAAAGCCCTAAGCGAAGGCGGATTCCCGGCCGTAGCACTAACCAGCAAGACCAGCAACAAAGAAGCCATTCTCGCCAGGTTCCGTGACGGAGTTGCCAAAATCATCGTGGCGACAACAATCCTTGAGCGCGGCGTCACTTTCAGCAATGTCCAGGTCTGTGTTATCTATGCGGATCACCGCTTGTTCACCGCCCCGACTTTGATCCAGATTGCTGGGAGAGTTGGTAGGGACGCAACCGAACCAAGAGGGGAAATCCGTTTTCTTTCCGTTCATATCAGCAAAGCGATGCGGGCGGCAAAAAGGGAAATCATCGCCATTAATCGTAGAAAAAACGCCGGAGTGATCTTTGGATGAGATGCCCGCTGTGTCAGGCGATGCATGTCGTCGAGCTGACTTTCGCAAACCTTTACGATCCCCGCAACATTTGCCGGGAATGCCAGGCCCTCGCATCGCTTCTCCCTCGCCGCGAACTGATACCCATCCAAGGAGGAATGATCGAACACATCTACCTTCATGAGGCGGTAAACCTGGATCACAAAACAAAAAACATTATAGCTTTTTTCCTTGAGAAAGCCCTGAAAATGGCGATTTCACATGATTTGATTATCATCATCGAGGACCTTGAGTACCAAACCTTTCCGATCTGGTTCGCCCTTTTTGAAGGTTTTGGAGCAGTGGCGATCATCTCGATTGTCTGGATGGACATCGCCGCAAAATACAATGCGATTGCAGAGCGAAAACAAGCGGGTCGGTTTACAGCCGGCGGTCATGATGTTATAATCAATCTGTAACATAACGAAAAGGAGTGATGATAATGAAACTGGATGTGAGAGGTAAGGGCGGATTCGAGATCACCGAGGCGATCCGCAACTACATCGCAAAGAAACTAGTCAAGGTGGAGAGAGTCTTCTCCGAAGAATTGGAGGCATTCGCAGTCTGCAAGTATTACCGGGACATGACGAAAGTCGAAATCACGATTCCAATCAAATTCATCACAATCAGGGCGGAGGTCGAGGACAAGGATCTGTATGCCGCCATCGACAAGGCCGTCGACAAGCTGGAAGCGCAAATCCGCAAAAACAAACACAAGATGAACCGCAGCCTGCAGGAAAAGACCGGACTCAAGGAGGCATTCAAGAACGACGAACTGAATCTCGAAGATCTGGAGAAAGAACTGATCTCGCCGATCAAGAAGAAACGCATCAAGCTCGATATCCTGTCGCTGGAGGAAGCAATCACCCAGATGGAGCTTCTCGGCCATGACTTCTTCATTTACTACAACGAAGACAAGGAAGTCGCGGTCCTCTATCTCCGGGAAGACGGCAAATACGGGTTGATTGAAACATATTAGCCATTACAAGTGACCTTCTAAGGTCACTTTTTTATTGGTGTGATTGATAAATGATTTGTCTTTGTCGGAGCGGATGTGGTATGATAAAGGGTGTGATTACAGAGGTGAACATCCATGTTTAAACTATTCGACACCAACAAAAAAACCCTGAAACGACTGGAAAAAACCGCAGATCTTGTCCTGGCGCTGGCGGAGCAATACCGGCTTTTGAGCGATGAGGAACTCCAAGGCAAAACCGCGGCTTTCAGGGAACGCTACCAAAACGGCGAGTCGCTCGAATCCTTGCTCGTCGAAGCCTTCGCCACCGTCCGAGAAGCCTCTACGAGAGTGACCGGAATGACGCCGTTCAAAGTTCAAGTCATGGGAGCCATCGTCATCCACGAGGGCAACATCGCGGAAATGAAGACCGGTGAGGGAAAAACCCTGACCGCCGTCATGCCCGCCTATCTCAACGCGCTTGCCGGCGACGGTGTCCATATCGTCACCGTCAACGAATACCTCGCCGGACGCGAGGCCAACGGCGAGATCGGCGATTTGTTCCGGTTCCTTGGCATGAGCGTCGGCCTCAACATCAGAGACCTATCCTCGGAAGAGAAACGCGCCGTCTACAACTGCGACATCGTTTACTCGACCAACAACGAACTCGGTTTCGACTATCTCCGCGACCATATGGTGATCTACAAGGAAAACATCGTGCAGCGGCCGCTGAGTTTCGCGATCATCGACGAGGTCGACTCGATCCTCATCGATGAGGCGAGAACGCCGCTGATCATCTCCGGCGGTGAAAAAAACACTGCTGATCTGTATAAGGCAGCCAATTATTTCGCCATCCGGCTCAAGGAAGGCGATGACTACGATATCGATCTGAAAGACAAGGCCATCACCTTGACGGAGACCGGCATCAAGAAGGCGGAAGCCCACTTCAACCTGGAGAATCTTTACGATGTGAGCAATGTGCTCCTGTTGCATCACATCAACAACGCGCTCAGGGCCAATTTCATCATGAGCCGGGATGTCGACTACGTAGTCCATGAGGGCAAGGTTGTCATCGTTGACCCGTTCACCGGCCGGCTGATGCACGGCCGACAGTTTTCCGAGGGACTCCATCAGGCTTTGGAGGCCAAGGAAGCCGTCGAGATCAAGAAAGAAACGACCGTTCTCGCCACCATCACCTTTCAAAATTTCTTCCGGATGTACAAAAAATTGGCGGGCATGACCGGTACCGCCAAGACCGAAGAGGAAGAATTCCACAACATCTACAACATGTTCGTCGTAGAAATCCCGACCAATGCGCCTGTAATCAGAATCGACGACAACGACCTGATCTTCGCCACGATGCAGGCAAAATACAAGGCGTTGGCGGATGAGATCGAAAAGCGCCATCGTCTCGGGCAACCGATCCTGGTGGGCACGATCTCGATCGAGAGTTCGGAGCTTCTGTCGTCCCTGCTCAAAAAACGCGGCATCAGGCATGATGTCCTGAATGCCAAGCAGCACGAACGCGAGGCCGACATCGTCGCGAACGCCGGACTCATGAATTCCGTGACGATCGCCACCAACATGGCCGGACGTGGTACCGACATCAAGCTCGGAGCAGGCGTCGTCGCCTTGGGCGGACTCGCCGTCATCGGTACCGAGAGACACGAATCCCGCCGGATCGACAACCAGCTGCGCGGCCGGAGCGGCCGCCAGGGCGACCCGGGCTATTCCCGCTTTTTCATATCCGCCGATGACGACCTGATGCGCCGTTTCGGCGGTGACCGCTTCAAAAATCTGATTTCGATGATCACCGTCCAGAAGGGCACAGGCACCGAGATGCCCTTGGACTATGCCATGTTCTCCAAATTGGTTCTCCGGGCACAGCACCAGATCGAAGGCAACAACTTCGATCGTCGGAAAACCGTCCTCCAATATGACGAGGTGCTCCGCAAACAACGGGAAATCATCTATCGCCAGCGGACCGACATCCTCTTTTTGGACACGATCGAGGAAATCGTCAACTCGATGATCGAGGCGATCCTCTCAAAAATCGTCGCTGCCCATCCAACCGACAGGAAACAACTGTATGCGATGCTCAACAAGTATTTCGCCAAGGACGCCCTTGACGAAAGTGCCGTTCTCAAGGAAACCGATGTTCTTGCCTATGTCAGGGGACAATACCAGAAAGAGATCAACGCCAAGAAGAGCCTGACCGGCGAAAAAGTCTACAATGACTTTCTCAAGGCGGTGACTCTCAGGGTGGTCGACACCTACTGGGTCCGGCACATCGACGCCATGAGCGAATTGCGTCAGGCTGTTACCCTGCAAAGCTACGGACAGATCAACCCTTTCCGCGAATACCAGGAAATGGGCTTCAACATGTTTGAGACGATGGTCGAGAACATCCAGAGCGATGTCACCCGCTTCGTGCTCAAAGCCCAGGTGCGCCAGAACACCGAGCGCGTCCAGGTCGCCAAACCACTCCATACGATTTCCGGCAAGGAAGACGAAAACCGCAAGCGCCAACCAGTCAAGGTATCGGACAAGGTCGGCAGGAACGATCCCTGCCCCTGCGGCAGCGGCAAGAAATACAAGCATTGCCATGGGCGCAACTAAGCGACACAAGGAGACAAGATGAACCAAATCGAACTCAAGGCGGCGATCGCCGAGGCCGGCGACCGGTTTGCCGACCTCGGCAAGACCGTCGGCCTGGAAAAACTTAACCAACGCCTCGCCGATCTGGAACTGCTGACGCTCAATCCGGCTTTTTGGTCAGACCAGAAGCAAGCCCAAAAGACGATCCAGGAACAAAATGAAATCAAGGGAGTCCTCAATGAGTATCAAGCGCTTAAGGATATCCTGGAGACACTCGACTTCAGTTACGAACTGGCGGAGGTCGATACCGATTTCGACTACGCGGAAACCGACAGACTGCTGGCATCCTTCGATCGGCGTCTGGAAGCGCTCGTGATCAAGACGTTGCTCGACAAGCCTTATGACAAGCTCAACGCGATCATCGAGTTCCATCCCGGGGCAGGGGGCACCGAATCCCAAGATTGGGCCCAAATGCTGTTTCGGATGTATACCAGATGGGTGGAAAGGCACGACTACAAACTGACGGTTCTTGATTATCAGGACGGCGAGGAAGCCGGTCTCAAATCAGCGACGATCCTCGTCACCGGCGCGAACGCCTTCGGTTATCTGAAAGCCGAATCGGGCGTGCATCGCCTTGTGAGGATCTCCCCGTTCGATGCCTCCGGAAGGCGGCATACCTCCTTTGCCTCAGTGACCGTCTTTCCGGAACTCGATGAGACGATCGATATCGACATCGCCGAAGAAGACTTGCGAATCGACACCTACCGCTCCAGCGGGAAGGGCGGCCAAGGCGTAAATACGACGGATTCCGCCGTCAGGATCACCCATCTCCCGACAAGGACTGTCGTCACCTGCCAGAATGAACGCAGCCAGATCCAAAACCGCGAAACCGCCATGCGGGTTCTCAAAGGCAAACTCTACCAAATGGAATTGGAAAAGAAACAACAGGAACTTGAAGGCTTTTCCACAGCCAATGTCGCCAATGCTTTCGGCAGTCAGATCCGTTCTTACGTTTTCCATCCCTATTCAATGGTCAAAGACCATCGCACGGGTCAGGAGACAAGCGGGATCGGCAGAATCATGGACGGCGATCTCGACGACTTCATCAACGCCTTTCTGATCACCCTGCGTCAGTAAAACTCCAAGCGGGAACCGCCTATCCAATCGATTTTTCGGAAGAAGTGGACAATCATGCCCAAAGTCAGAAGCCTCAAAGGCAGCAAAGGTCAATATGACATCATTTTCGATCTGGACGGCGGTCAGGAAGCAAGTTTCCGCTGTTCGGAGGATCTCATCGTCGAATATCGTCTGCTTCAGGGCCGGGAACTGACAACGGCGGAATACGCCGCGTTCAGCGCCGACCAGGCAATCGATGGGCTGATGCAAAAAGCGATCCGGTACGCCGCATCGGCTTTCCGCTCCGAGTGGGAGATTTCGACTTACCTTGGATCCCGCGGCGCTGATGTCAAGGCAATAACCAAGATCAAGGCCAAACTTGCCAAACTAGGATTGACCGGTGACCAAGAGCTCACCGGCAAGCTGGTGGAGGCGCTGTTTTATGACAAGCGTCACGGCAAGGAAAGGATCATCTTCGAACTAGAGCGGCGTGGATTTCCCGTCAACATCATCAAGGCGACGGTCGCGGGAATCTCTTCCCGGGACTTGGAAAAGAATCTCGAACTGCTTTTCGACAAAAAACTGCGGGATCTCAGAGGTGGCTCGAAAACCGCCGCAGCCAACAAGATGAAGCGCTATCTGCTCGAACGAGGCTATGGCGTCCATGACGTCATCGAGTATGTCGATCGTCGCCAAGGCGACTTTGCGGTCGTCATTGACGAGGAGCGCGAAATCAGTGAGGATTTGGCCAAACTACGGAAAAAATACGCGCGGGAAGGTCTGGATGAGCGGGAGTTGCGGCTGAAACTCATCCAGGCCCTCCAACGCAAAGGCTATCATTATTCCTTGATCAGCAAGCATCTCGAAAGGGGACTTTGACATGCAATTCAAGCTGTCGGCTGCGGATCTGTTCCTCTTCAACGAAGGCAAGCTCAAAGAGGGCTTTCGCCATTTCGGAGCCCATTTAATCAAAAACGACAGCGGATTGATCACCGGTGTGCGTTTCTCGGTGTATGCGCCACATGCCAGAATCGTATCCGTCGTCGGTGATTTCAACCACTGGGATTCGCGGACGCACGTCATGGAAAAGACCGACGACTTCGGGATTTTTTCGTTATATGTCCCCAATCTCGGCGAATGGGCGCGCTATAAATATTGCATCGTTACCAGTTACGGCGCGACGATCTTCAAGGCGGACCCATACGGATTCTTCGCCGACGACCGGCCGGAAACCTCATCCAAAGTCTACGACATCGAGGGCTTCCTCTGGACCGATGAGGACTACTTGGAAAGAAGGAGACAAAAGCGGCCCGATCAAGACAAGATGGCGATCTACGAGGTGCATCTCGGATCATGGATGACCAAACCGGACGGAACATTCCACAAATACAATGAACTGGTCGATCATCTCATCCCCTACCTCAAGCAACACGGGTTTTCGCATCTCGAGATCATGCCGATCGTCGAGCATCCGCTCGACGAATCATGGGGCTATCAGGGAACCGGTTACTACGCCGCCACCTCGCGTTACGGCGTCCCCAAGGATTTCATGTATTTTGTGGATTGTTGCCACAAGCACGACATCGGCGTCATCATCGACTGGGTCCCGGGACACATCTGCAAGGATGCCCATGGGCTTTACATGTTCGACGGCGAGCCGCTGTATGAATATGCGGATGTCCGGATCCGCGAGAATGTCGTCTGGGGCACTGTCAATCTCGATCTTGGCAAGGGCGTCACGAAGAGTTTCCTGATCTCGAACGCCTGTTTCTGGATGGAATACTTCCATGTGGATGGCTTCCGGATCGATGCGGTCGCCAACATCCTCTATTATCTCGGCAATTCGACGATCGGCACCAACGAGGGCGCCGTCGGTTTTCTCAAAGACTTAAACTATGCCGTCAAGGAAAAGGATCACTCGGTGCTGATGTTCGCCGAGGATTCGACCACTTATCCGAGACTGACTGCTTCCGTGTGTGAGGGAGGTGTCGGGTTCGATTACAAATGGAACATGGGGTGGATGAACGACACTCTCCGCTACTTCGAAAAGGACCCGATCTATCGCAAATACCACCATGATCTGATCACTTTCGGACTCATATATGCCTATTCGGAACGGTTCATCCTGCCATTGTCGCACGATGAAGTCGTCCACGGCAAGCGCTCGCTCATTCAGAAGATGCCAGGCGACTACTGGCAGAAGTTCGCCAACTACAGGCTGTTGCTGGGCTTGATGTTCACCCATCCCGGCAAGAAGCTGTTGTTCATGGGGGGCGAGTTCGCGCAAATGCACGAATGGAAAGACAAGGAGGAACTCGACTGGTTCCTGCTTTCCTATCCGCTACATGAGCGGGCAAACCGCTTTGTCCGCGACTTGCTCCAGGTCTACAACCATCATCGGCCGCTGTATGAACTAGATCACGATCCCCAAGGATTCTTCTGGATCGACCAACGGAACGCCGATCAGTCGATCTATTCGTTTGTCCGCCGGGGCATGGCCCCGGATGATCTTCTCGTCGTCATCCTCAACATGACGCCGATCGTCCACGAGCGCTTTGAACTCGGGGTGCCGCTTGCGGGTGCCTATGAGGAAATCCTCAATTCCGACAAGGAAATTTATGGCGGTTCCGATCAGTATAACGGTTTGCCACTGCACTCATACACCAAACAAATCCATCAGCAAAATCAGGCGATCGCGCTGAAGATCGCGCCGTTGGCGATGGCCATTCTTCGTTATCGGTCCGACGGCGGGGGGGCGTGAGCCGATGAAGCGGAATCTGATTGCCATGATCCTGGTCGGCGGCAAAGGCACGAGATTGCAGCAAATCACCAGAGACATCGCCAAACCGGCGGTGTCTTTCGGCGCGAAATACCGGTTGATCGACTTCACGCTCTCAAACATCAGCAACAGCAACATCGATGTCGTCGGCATCGTCACCCAATACGAGCCCTATGAGCTTATGACCTATATCGGCTCAGGCGCTTCTTGGGATTTGGATTTCATCGACGGCGGCATCCGCTTTTTGACGCCGTATGCGACCAACGAGACCGTTCTTTGGCAACAGGGCACCGCCCACGCCGTCAGGCAATACTTCAATTTCATCGTCGAAAACGAAGCTGATTACGTACTCATCCTTCCCGGAGACCACATCTACAAGATGGATTACCAAAGGTTGTTCTCCTATCATCTCCAACGCAATGCCGAGATCACGATTGCGGCGACCAAGGTCGGCAAGGAGGAAGCCTCGCGCTTCGGTATCATGACCATCAGCTCAGACAATCTGCTCGTCGACTTCCAGGAAAAGCCGAAGCGTCCGCAATCACTGCTGGCTTCGATGGGCATCTACCTGTTCAACACGGCTGCGCTCAAGGAATTGCTGCTCGACGGTTTCGCCGAGGGCGACGTCGATTTCGGGAAGAACGTGATTCCCAAGGCGCTCAGGCAAAAACGGCGGATCGCTGTCTATGAGTACCACGATTACTGGGCCGATGTGGGCACCGTCGAATCGCTGTGGCAGGCCAACATGGATCTGCTCGACGACCCCGAGTTCCTGACGCTGAATGTCTCCAAAATCCTGCCGATCTATTCCAAATCGCTCAATCTGCCGCCACATGTCGTTTTGGGGCGCGCCCATATCAGCAAGGCAATCATCGCCGACGGGTCGATCATCAACGGCACCATCATCCGCTCGACCATCGGCTACCAGACGATCGTCGAAGCGGGCGCCGTCATCGAGAACGCCGTCATCCTGCCGAATGTCAGGATCGGGCGCGACGCGCGCCTCAAGAACGTGATTGTCAACCGGAACGTGATCATTCCCGACGGTTATGTCCAGGAAGGCGAGAAACTGATGCTGATCGACAGCGAGACCTTGCTCAAGCGGGGTGAGGCCAATGGCTAACCTGTTCATGGTCGTCGATGCCTCGAGCAAGGGCGCCTTCAACAAACTTTGTCGCCACCGGATCCCCGGGGCGCTTCCCTTTGGCGCCAAATACCGGCTGATCGATTTCACACTCTCCAACTGCAAGAATTCCGGCATCACCAACGTGGCGATCTTTCCCTATGGTAACTACCGGTCGCTCGCTGATCACATCGGCTCCGGCGACCGCTGGGATCTCAACCGGCGCAAGGACGGGATCTTCATCCTGCCGCCCAAGAGCCTGACGGTGACCTTTGAGGACACCATCAGTTTCCAAAGGATGTATGAACATATCGAATACTTTCTCAGGTCTGCCCAGGAGTACGCGCTCGTATCGCCCGCCAACCTGGTCTGGAACATCGATTATCAGGTCATCCTCCACGACCATTTGTTCAATCAGGCAGATGTCACTGAAGTCCTCAGTTGCGACAACCGCAGGATTAAAACCTTTCTGCTGTCCAAGCGGCTTTTGCTCGATTATGTGATGAGTTACGATGTCATTCCCTATCGCAACCTCTCCGACGTGTTCGACCATGCGGCCAGCTTGAAGCGACATCATTACGTGTTTCCGACGGACTGCTTCCTGGTCGACAGCCCGTTCGCGCTATTTGAGGCCAACATGCGGCTGTTGCTGGCGGAGACCCGCGAAGCGCTCTTCCGCGAGGAGCGGCCGATCTTCTCCAAGGAAACCATGTCCGCCGCCGCCCGTTATGGGGAAAACGCCAAGGTGACCAACAGCATCATCGCCTCCGGTGCCGTCGTCGAGGGCATCGTGGAGGGATCGATCATCGGCCGCAAGGCGATCATCAGGGAAGGCGCCGTTGTCAGAAACGCTGTGGTGATGAACCAGTGTCTGATTGAAAGCGGCGCGAGCGTCGCGTATGCGATCCTCGATAAAGAAACCCGCGTACGCCAGGATGCCGTCGTGAGCGGCGACCTCAACCAACTTTATCTCTCGGAGAAAAAGCAGATCGTCGCCGGAGGCCGGAAACTCCACATCCTGCAGATCACGGCGGAATGTCATCCCTTCGTCAAAACCGGGGGGTTGGCGGACGTTGTTTCGTCATTGTCGCGGGAATTCGCCAGGTTGGGCTTTCCTTCAGCCGTCATGATGCCGCTTTATCCGCGCATCAAGGACAAGTATCAGTTGTTTCTGGAACTCAAGGCCGAACAACAACTCGACTACGGCGGTGAACGCTACCGCATCTCCCTCTACCATTACACGGACCAAAACGTCGACTACTACTTTGTCGAGGCTTACGAGTTCTTTGAGCGCGAGCATATCTACGGTTACGACGACGACGGCGAACGCTTCGCCTTCTTCGCCAAGGCGGCGATGGCCTTCTTCGACATCTTCGACGACCGTCCCGACATCATCCACATCCACGACTGGCATCTCGGGCTGCTGCCGCCGTTGCTCAAGAACGAGGAGCGCTACCGGGAGATGAAGACGATCCTCACGATCCACAACATCGAGTATCAGGGCATCCATGACGCCATCATCCTGCACAAGCTCGGATTGACCGCCATGTGGCCCAACGTGCAGAGGGTCAATTTCCTTGAAATCGCGATCCAGACGGCGACGAAGATCACAACGGTTTCGGAAACATACCGTGACGAGTTGCGTTACGCCTACTACTCGAAGAACCTGGTCGAAGCCATCAACCGTCGCGATCGCGATTTCTACGGCATCTTGAACGGCCTTGAGGAAGACATCGATCCCGGCAAGGATCTGACAATCGTAGAGAAGTATACCCTTGTCAACGTCTTTTCCGCCAAAACAAAAAACAAGGCGGATCTGCAAACACGGATGGGTCTATCCATCGGCAACGAGTATTTCGTGATGGGAATGGTGACCCGGATCGTCGAGCAGAAAGGCTTCGACATCCTGCTTCCGGCAATCGATGAACTCCTCAAAAACCCGCTGGTCCAGTTCGTGATCCTGGGAACCGGCGATGCCGAATACGTGCGCCGGCTCCAGCAGATCAAGGATCGCCATCCCTCCCAGGTCGCGCTCAATATCGGCTACAACTCGACCGAACCCTCATATATCTATGCCGGCGCCGATGTCTACCTGATGCCCTCCCGCTATGAGCCTTGCGGCACCAGCCAGATGATCGCCCTCAAGTACGGGACGATCCCGATCGTCAGGCAAACCGGCGGTCTCAACGACACGATCGAGCAGTTCGACGCCGTTACCAAGCGCGGCAACGGCTTCAAGTTCTACAATTACGATCACCGTGATCTTTTGTTCCAGACGGAAAACGCGCTGAACGTTTTCCAAACTTCCCTGAGGGATTGGCGGCAGCTGATCATCAACGCGATGAACTCGCGCTACTATCCCGAGGATACAGCCAAAGCCTACATCGAGCTCTACCGCCTGATGCTTGCCTGATTCCGGAAACGGTATCATAGCGGTAAATCGGCACACAGACCGCGAGGTCTGCTATAATCTTACCGGAAGAGGTGAAAGACATGCAAACACCATCCGTCTTTGCGACGAAGGAAAATTTCGCGAAAGCCTTCAAAGACAGGCTTGAGCGCACCTATCTGAAATCGGTGGCTGATGCCAGCGCCAGAGAACGCTACAACATCCTCGGCACGATGATCAGGGAGGAGATCGCTCCCGACTGGATCAAAACAGCGGCACTGCTCAAGCAGGAAGCGATTCGGACCGTCCATTATTTTTCGATCGAGTTCCTGCTGGGTCGGCTGATCACCAACAACCTGGCGAACATCGGAGCACGACCCATCGTCGCCGCGGCGTTTGCCGATCTGGGCATCGATCTCAACGAGGTTGAGAACTTCGAGCCTGATCCAGGTCTTGGCAACGGCGGCCTCGGCCGCCTCGCGGCCTGTTATCTCGACTCGCTCGCGTCCTTGGGCCTACCCGGCTTCGGCCAGTGCATCCGCTATCGCTTCGGGCTCTTTCGCCAGAAGATCGTCGGCGGATATCAGGAAGAACTGCCGGACAATTGGCTGGCAGACGGCTGCGTTTGGGAAGTCCGCAGGGACGAGGAAGCTGAGGATATCCCCTTCTACGGCTATGTCGAATACAATGGCAAGATGATTTATCATCCCAGCGAATACATCCGCGCCGTCCCCTACGATCTGCCAATCGTCGGCGACGGCAATCACATCGTCAACTATCTTCGGCTCTGGAACGCCGAACCCGCCCGCGAGTACCCCAAGAACGTCTCGCCGTTCGCTTATGAGGCGGAGTTGCAGAAAATCTCCGGGTTCCTCTATCCCGACGATACGACCGACGATGGCAAGCGCCTCAGGCTGATGCAACAGTATTTCATCGCCTCCGCCGGCGTCAAGTCGATCTGCCGCCAGCACAAGGCCAAGCACGGCTTTCTGGCGGAACTTGACAAATATGTGGTATTCCACATCAACGACACCCATCCGAGCCTGATCATTCCTGAACTGATGCGGATCTTGCTTGATGAGGAGAACATAGATCGGAAGAGCGTCGTGTAGGGAAAGAGTGTAGATCTCGGTGGT
>CALGNF010000017.1 GCA_937958685.1 uncultured Caryophanales bacterium | reverse complement strand
ACTCGTCATACGCTTATTATACCAAAAAACCGCCCTGGCCTCCAGAGCGGTTTTTTCTGTCTCCTATGTGTGGGACTTTATTTCATTACAGCCCCTTTCACTTGCATCATCAGGGTTTGTAAATGAAAACGAAACTCGCGACCGCCCCTTCGGGATAGGTGAACCACACCTGCAGGATCAGGGTGGTGCGGGAGGGGCTTTCGACAAATTTGCCGTGGATGTAGTCAAAGTCGACCGTGAAGGTGTTTTCCTCGGAGACATAATCGGCTTCGGTGATGTCGTTGCCGCTGATTTTCCAAAAAGCGCCCGCATATGGTTCAAAGGTGAAAGTCAAGTCCTCATCCATGGTGTAGGTCACCGAGGTCAAACTGGTGATCGCCGGTTTCCTGGTGTCTGTGATCGCGATCACAAGTTCCACTATCCCGCCGGAAGTGTAGAGCAGGAAGTTGTTGTCGCCAAGGGGGAGTTCCACCAGATAGGCGGATTCGACCGTGACGACATCGTTGCCGTAACTTGCCCATTCCGGGGCGAACTCGGTTCCGGAGTAGGTCATGATCAGCCAAATGTCCAGGCCGTTATCCTTTAAGTCGATCTCGAGCCCTGTGCCAACGACCTTGTCATAGACAAAACTGAACGATGGCTCGCCCGTATACAGGAAAGTGGTATTGGTCGTCGGGGGCACGGTCGAGATCGGGATGGTGGTGGTCGTTTGGGAAGTTGTAGTCACCGCTGTGGTCGTTACTTGCGTCGTTGGCTGGGTGGCGGTCGAAGTGATCGTTGTGGCCGTCGTCGTTACGGGAATATCGGCGGTTGTCGTTGATAGTTCATTGCATCCCATGATCATGAAGATCAAAAAGATAGTGATGATGGCAGGCGTTTTTTTCATGATGGTGAACCTCCGAAGACGATTATAACATATTCGGGGTTGTCGATAAAGGGATTTCGGTTGCCCTGGATCCCGTAAACCAGTTCGTTGCGCGCAAGTTCGCACTCATCGACGGGATCTTGCCCGTGCCATAACAGCAAGGTGGCGAGATCGCCAAGGTTGCTGGATGAGGAAGATGTCGTCCCATCCACCAGCTCCAGATTGGGTTCGCCGCCTTCGCCCTCATAGCGGGTCGCCATATAGAAAAGCATCCGGGCGACATCGCCCTTGATCTCGTCGCGCGGTTCGAAATAGGAGGATGACTTGTAGTTATAGGTGGAAACGTCGCCATAACCATAGGCGGTTGAAACCAGGGTCGAGCCGTCATGGGGCGTGACATTGCCAAAATCGAGGTCGCCCCGGGCGTTGTTCACGGTGACATCGGTCGCCCGGATGTGGTGGAGATCGGAATATCCGGGATAAGCATCGTCGATCCCGTGGGAGTTCGCCCAGACATGCTCGCGGTTCCATTGGTCGGGATTTCCGCCATGATCGTCGGCGTCCTGGCTTCTGTTGGTATAAAACAGGAGCACATTGCCGGCGATGTCGGGATCGGCATCCGTGACCGCGAGTGCGTTCCACAGCGCATCATATGATAGATAGCCATGGCCGGAGATGATGTCGTTGAGCGCGGCCTTGAGATTCGCATCATCGGTGATGCCGGTTGCCGGCGCGTAATAATAGATGCTAGCGGCATACGGATTGGCCGGATCGTTCCAGTAGGCAGTATTCGAGAGTTCCAAAGGATTGGTTCCATAGGCTTGCGAGGTTATCGAATAACCCGAAGCATTGATGGCGACCGAGATATCACCGTTGCGCTCCATCATCCGGTCGGATCCGGAACCGTTTCCGCCGGTGACGGCGTAAACGGGCACCAGATCGGAATAGCTATAGATGCGGGAAAGTGCGGCATAGGTGGGATGGGAGTAGGCGTTTCCCAGATAGTCGCCGTTGGTCACAATCCCGACTTCGGGGGTGATCGTCTCGAGCAGATAAGTGGTCGTTCCGGCTGCGGCGCCGTGATGGCCGAGCTTGAAGATGTCGACATCGCCGACAAGGGAGGCATAGACGCTTTCCTGATTGCCTTCGGCATCGCCGTTGAAAAGGATCCGGGTATTGAAGGCCTCGAGGACGAACACGATGCTGGAGGCGTTGGCATCGGCCGCCTGCAGGTAATCGGTGTCGTAGAAGACGAGTTCGACGCCGGTCGCGACAGTCATGGTGTTGTCTATGCCGGTGACGATGTCATAGACATGGAAGACTTCGCATTCTTCAAGCGCGACGATTGCTTCATAATCGTTGCGCAAGCCGGTGGCGATCGACGGCGATGTCGAATAGAGGATCGTCGTTTCGATGATGTAAGCCTCGTAGACATCCGCCATCCCACCGATGTGGTCGGCATCCTGATGGGTGGCGATGACGTATTCGATCGTGCCGTCGGTGACGATTCCTTCCAGGAAAGCCAGCAGGGCATCGACGCTCGCGCTGCTGGTTTCGCCGGCATCGACCAGGATCTCGATCCCGCCGACCTTGATCAAGGCCGCCTCGCCGGGACCGCCGCCCAGATAACCGAGATCGATGTAGTGGACTTCGACCTCGTCAAGCGCTCCATAATCGATCACGTAATATTCGTATGTACATGTGTAAGTTTCATAGGTGATCGTCATCTCATAGGTTCCAAGTGTGGTCGTTGCGAAGCCGGAGACCATCCCCGAAGTAAGCTCGATCTGTTTTTGGGAACCGTTGTTGTAGTTGAGGACGACCTTGGCGTTTCCGATCGTCAATGGATCGGATACCTCATAATAGCGTGAGAGGTTGATGGCGCTGATCGAGACGACTTCCAGGCTGTCGGCCACGTATTGCAGGGAAGGGGTAGCAACCGCAAAATCAGCGGCGTTGTCGTCGCTATCGATGAAACTGGTTCTTTTAGCAGAAGTCGTATTACTTAATGCAGATACAGCAGTGCCCTCGGCATCGTTCGCTGTGCCGTAGCCAAGGAAATCGACAACATCGGGATCGCTTGATCCCGTGATGCCTTGCGTATTGCCCACAAGCGCGATTTTGCCGGAGGTGGCAGAGAGATTCAGACTGCCCGTAATGTTGGGCGTGATGGGCAATGCTGCGCCAATAGCTGGGTTATTGGATGCAAGCCTGACAATATAATATGTGTGTGCATAAATGGTGCCGCTTAGGGATAAGACGCTCCAGGTGGAAGACGTGGCCGCCGCATACTGGAGGGAGTAGCCGCTTATGTTGATGTCTGTCGCAGAACCATTGTAAAGAATCACATAATCATAGTTGTAAGTCGCGCCCGAGTTCCCGCCACCGCCGTAGGCCTCATAAATCATCAGGGAATGTGATGATGTCGGCGCGACAACCTCATAGAATAGCGAAGTTGTCTTCCCGCCATATGTGACTGTGAGAGAGAAGTCACCGATGATGGCGGAGGAAAAACCCGAGATCATCTCAGGGGTTATCGTGACAAACGAAGCGGTTCCATCAGAATAATATGCTTTCAAGTAACTATTACCAAGATTCAACGACTCGCCTTGTTCGTAATCCGCATCCGGGATGAATGCCTCGATCGCCGATACCGATGCGGATGAGCCGCCTTCTGGCCCCATGTCTGTCATCGTATGGGTGTTGAGACTGGTGTAATGATCTTGGGCATAGCCGTCCCATTCCAATGAAGGATCAAAGGCTGATGAAGAGGCTGTTCTGCCTGAAGTAACCGAACTTTTTCGTTTCAGTGTATTGTCAGCTGTCGAGGTCAGACCAGATCCCCATTCTGTTCCCGGATCAAACCCCACTTGGCCAATACTGTCAATAACTGCTTCAGATTTGACCAATTCGAGGGCATCGTCACCGTTGAAATTGATCACCGAATTGTTCGTGGCATCGGCGACGGTGAGAATATCTGAAACTGCGCTTCCATGTGCGATAACATAGACATCACCGTGCGCAAGTGAGCCTGATAAAGTCATTGTAGCTGATGCTGAAGATGCGCCATTGCTGTACAACTTCACAGAATATTGGCTCAGATCGACAGAGCCACCTGTTCCATTGAATATCGCAACAGCCTTGTTAAAACTCGATCCTTCAATGTAATAGGAGAAAAACAGGTCTTCAGCATATATTCCCGAAATTTCTCCTTCCACAAGTTCATTGTAGAAGTTTTTCAGGTTCCCCTTGTCGTCTTTCACAACCAAATAGGCTCTGACAGAGGCGATCGTGTCAGAGAGGATGCTTATCAGGAATTCGTTGGTTTGGCCATTGTATTTGTTGCTTTGGTATCTTGTGATACCTGAAGAACCAAGATCAATCACTTCATCGTTAGAAGAGGTGATCAGACCATGTTCGATAAGTTCATATCCGTCAGGGACGAAGAATTGGCCTTTATAGGACATGTATCCCTCTCGAAGACCAAGATTATCAGTGATCGATACATATGGCATACTCGGATATTCTGTATCTGAATAGACCGCCTCCAAAAAAATATCATCTAGAACTGTGAAGGTATAAGTTGGCTGCAAAGACACGATGTCGTTGCCGGATTTCCAGTATTGGAAATGATAACCTTCCTTCGGCTCATCAGCAACAACCGTTGCATATGAGTTGAACGAATATGATCCACTGCCAATTCCATTGGTTACTGAGACAGTGAAAGAATCTGATGTAGTTTTCTCATATTGAAGAATGAAGACAGTATTATCTTGTATGTTATTCAGTGACTTATCCCAAGCGGGACTGGCAACAACATAACCAGGCTTGCTCGGCAACGCAATTTCTGGATCGCTAGCATTACTTCCAGGAGATATATACTGGATATCAAGCATCTTCCCGTTTGCATCCATGAATACCGTAGCAAACTTGTCAAAAGGTCGAAAAACACCAATCAATTCCATATCATTAAGAATAACAAAATCATGGTTGATGGAAATATTTATTCTGACAGTCCCATTGATAACCCAAAAAACAAAATCATACCCGCTTTCATATTCAAGCCTATCAGAGAGTGTTAC
Source organism: uncultured Caryophanales bacterium (assembly GCA_937958685.1). Classification (GTDB taxonomy): domain Bacteria; phylum Bacillota_I; class Bacilli_A; order Izemoplasmatales; family Hujiaoplasmataceae; genus JAAYZB01. Next base: position 30,703 of record CALGNF010000017.1, on the reverse strand, counting down.
TTTGGATCCATATGGTAAATCATTGATTTCGTTCGTAATAATATTAGTATGGTCAAAATACGAAGTAACGCTCACCGTTACTTCGTATGATGAAGATGCATGGATAATTGAGAGAGAGAGCGATAAAATTAAAATAACCAATGATGTTTGAAATAGATATTTATGTTTCACAAACTACTCCAAGGCAATCAGACATGAGGAATGTGACATTATTATGCTACATATAACACGATGATTTTAATTCAAAAACGACCGTTTTCGTGGGATCATCCAAATGGCAATCTCTTCGTTCAAATTGATGAAAAGGCCAAATCGTTTGATAGATTCTGTCGATTTGGCCTATGATTAATAGTATTACTATACTACCACTTATGGCTACTGCTGTTTTTTGGAGTTGGTGCGCCTGCAGCGAAGTCAGAGCTATTGTTGTTTGTATCGAAATTCCATGATTTTCTTGCCACAGAGTTCGTATTAGATGGGGCAGCAGTTGGGCCAGTTCCTTCATATGCGTTTGCTGTGGTACCGAAACCAACAAAATCAAGTATGGTCACATCAGGCATAGGATTGGTTCCTGACAAAGCGGTCGTGTTAGTTCTAAGGGCCACTTTTCCCGCGGTAGCAGACATGGCAATTGTACCAATAGCTTCCGGAGTTGGCAGAGAAACGGATCCTCCCGATCCCTTAGCTTGTTGTATAAGATAGAACCCATATGGCCCCACATCGCCTGACAAAACTGTGACTTGCCATGTGCTTCCTGTTGCAGAAGCATATTGGACAGAATATCCATTAACACTTATAGGTTTGCTAGTTGGATTATATAAAGTAATGAAATCATGAGTATATGTTGCGCCAGAATTCCCTCCGCCACCATAAACTTCAAAAATTACAAGATGATCATTGTTTGTTAAAGCGATATCAGAGTATTCGATCGAAATGGTTTCCCCATACTTGACTATCAGATAACCTATTACGGACTTAATGCTTGATGCTCCAAAAGTCATCAGGAATTCGTTGGTATGGGGATTGTACTTCTGACCCATCCTTTTGATAACGTTTACACCATCAACATCATCAAAATCAAGTTCATATTCGTAATCATTAGAAGTAATTAGGCCATATTCGATTAACTCATATCCTTCAGGCAAATAAAACTGTCCCTTGAAGGATACTTTACCGTCGGATAAAGTTAGGGGATCAGAAATGTATACTAGTGGTTCTGGTGTGAGTGCTTCATCCAAGAACCATGCAGTATAATAAGCGTCATCAAAAATGGTAACCCTAAAGGCTTCGTCATAAGAGACAATTCTTGTCCCAATCGACCAATGGCTGAATTCTTTGCCTTCTGGAGCTGTTCCTTTTGTAAGTGTGGCAACATCATTTAGGACATAAGATGCTTCATCGCTGCTACCGTTTGTAACAGTGACAGTGTACGTTGTTTCATCATCAAGCAACTGATACTGAAGTATAACTGCTGTATTTTGTGTTATGTTCGTGTATGAAGCGGACCAATTTGAAGATGCATGCTCCATCCCCGATTTAGCTGGTAGACTGACTGGTGGTGTCGCATCATTGCCTGATGTAACGAATTCCACTTTCAGCCGATCTCCATTTGCATCCAGAAAGACTACAGCATACTTATCTGTTGGTCTGAAGATTGCGTGGATTTCCAAATCTTCGGTTACTACGAACTGATGATCAACCGGATACTGATATACGGTCCCATTAACAATCCAAAATGCAAACTCATAGTTTGATGACCCTTCATCAGTGGGTGGAGTAACAGAAATTTTACTACCATAAGCCTGATTTGCCAACGAATCACTTAGATCATTGTCGTCACCAAAATAGGATTTGATGGTCACATCAAATGTTTGACCGATCGGTGATGCGGCACTGACTTCAAACTGAGATATCCCGATAAAGAAAACACCGATAAGCGTGATGACAACAGAAAACAATAGTCGTTTCATTTTCGCCATCTCCTTTAGAAGGTTTGTTCGCCGCAAATTGTCGACGGCCCAAAGTCCATGCTTGTGGCGATGCTGTCTTCGAGAGTGAACTCAATCACTTCGATAACTGGTTGCTCATAAACGAGTTTCTCATGTTGTTTTTTATGCATTCTCGATATATCCCCCGATACAATGGCTTGTTGACACATTTTGATAAATTATAACATTATATGTTATTAAAACATACACATATTTTCATATTTTCTCAATAACGTTCATAATGATAAATTTGATTACTTATATTGGTCCGTTATAAAGAAAAACAGCCCGTAGGCTGCTTCATTTGATCCCCAATCGTTGGTATAGAGATACTTGTTCTTCTATAACTTCTTTCTCAACATTCAGTGATTTCAGTTTGTAGATGCTTCTCTTCGTTTTCTTGAATGCCAGACGGAACCAGCGTTTCACCCAGGCATACGGCAACAACCATCCATGTTTCTTGAGATACTTCTCCCCAGCCATCAGATCATCCCGCTTGGGAAAGAGCACTTGAAGGAGGTAGCGGCGTTTGCTGCCGCGGGTCTTGTTGGCTTTGAGCGAATGCTTGGTGAGCGCCGGAACGCTTTTGTTGAAGTCATCGGCGGTTCCATGGATGCCGGCGCTGATGACGAATGCCGCCGTATCTTCAAAGAGGTTTTCGTCTATGACAAAGTCGCCAAGGATCGCCTTGCCGGCGGTGAACCCAACGGCTCTGTTGTTGAAGGCAATCATCGAGTTGGCGAATCTCGTCAATCCCGCATGGTCAAGGAGTGAGTGCAATTTACCTATATCCATCTCCTTTTCCTTGGCTGTGAGGAACACGCCGATATCCAGCACTTGCCGCAAGCCGATGCCGGAGGACAGGAAGTGCTTGTGCAGGTGGGCCAGGAGATAGAGCAATTGCTTCTCCGGAGCCAGCTCATATTGATGGTCACCCAGACTGATCGCGTCCGCAAAGACGCTGCCGAGGGCGCTGACGTGTTTTGGATCAAGATGATGGTCGACCCCGGGATGGACTTCAAGCATCAGGCCCTTGCCCTTGAAATAGACATCGTGGGTCGAGCCTTCGCTATGGAGTTTGAACCCGTGCTTCTGGAGGATGCTCTTGGAATCGGCCAGGGCTTCCGGCTGGATCAGGATGTCGATGTCGCCCATGGAACGCATGTAGGTTTCAGGGTAGTATTTTTTGATCGCCATGCCCTTGAGGAACGCATGGTCGGCCTGGATGTCGGAAAACAGTTTGGAAACGAGTTGTGCCGTCTTCGTCTGCGCGATATCCTTGGTCTGATAAAGGTAGTATTCCTTGAGTAGAAGTTTTTCCTCATCATCGACGGAATCATTGTCTTTGAGAACGGGATAGAACAGGCCGGAAAGGCCGTTTTCCCTGGCGGCTGTGAAGAGTTTTTTGAAATCAGTTATCGGTTCAAGATACGGCTTCTTGGCCAAAGCGAAGCGGGTGATCGCGAATAGTTCCTCGATATGTCTTTCCATCAGGTCGTCCTCCGGAAATGTCGCATGACAAACAGGAGTCCGCGTCTAAGAAACCGCAAACCCACCCAAAGTTTGACTCTTCTTAGGTACCTTGGATTTGTGGCACTTGTCGTGCTATTTCCATTCTTGATAGTGGTGACGACGCCGATGACTTGTTCCTGGAGAACTTGTTCTTTTCTCTTCAGGGCATCGCCCATGAGGATCAGCATTTCTTGCCTGATCTTGATGATCCGGTGCAAGACGTATTTTCCATCTTTCGTTTTATAGAGGATGATGTCGTATTTAGCAGATTGACGGTTTGGTTTTTCCAGGGTGACATCGGTTTCATCCGATAACAAAAACGGGAACATGCTGCCACCCTTGACTTTGAAGGTGACCTGTTTCCCCAACAGCAGCTGCTCTTCGATCAGCGGGAGGATCCCGTTGTTTTCGGCTGCCGTTTTATTCATCTTCCAAGATTTTGTTATGTCTTAGTTTTGCGAGAAAATCGGTAACATCCCTGGTTGCCGTTTCCATGTCGACATCATAGCTTTCCTCGAGTCTTGCGATGAGTTCAGTAGGAGTCGTGGATTCCCCAAGGAGATTCCAAAGGAACTTTCCGGTTGAGTTCAGGGTCATGATGCCGTTGAAATTGATGGCGGCTTCATCGACGGGGATGACGATGTTCTCGCCGGCGACTTCGCGGAGGATGTAGTTCGGTTTGCGTTTCATGTTCAGTAGTCCCTTCTATAGAGTGCCTGATAGAGATAGGCGAACGCCTCGTTGTCCTTGGTGCAGTAGAACCGGTAGACCGGAAGATCCTTGATCAGCTTCTCGATCAGATCGAGAACATTGTCCAGCTTCGCTTCCTCACGGGGACGATAGACATTTCTCAGGAAATTCGTGATCTTGTCATAAACCGTCAGGGCGATCAGGTTGTTCACCTGGGCTTGCTCGATGAAGACGATCGCCTTGACTTTGAGGGCGATGTTCTCATTCTTCGGGGTTTTGCCGGACCAGGGCGAGCCGGTGACGAAGAGTCCCGCATCAGTCTGGTAGAGCAGGGGTTTGTCGTCGTTGATGAAGACGACATCCTCGAGGTTGGTTTTCCACAGCTCGGCCTGGGTCGACTTTCCGGCCCGGGACGGTCCGGAAAAGAGGATCGCCTCCTTGTCATAGCCGATCGCGGACGCATGGATCGGGATCAGCCCGTTCTTGATCGCGATCTCGAAGAACATCATGCCGGTGATCAGGTATTCGACTTCCGGCAGGTGCGCTCCCAGGGAACGTGATAGCCGGATGGTGATTTCCCGATAGTCATGGCGGTAATCGATGAGGTGGGTGATTTCCCCTTGTTCGTTGTGCTTGACGATGCACCCGCCGGATTCGTCTTCAAGAATCGTTCGATCCCGATAGGAGAATTTGATATTTTTGGTGGGTATGTCCAGTCTGTCCTCGACCAAGACCCGCATCCGGTATTCAGGTTTCTCGGTGGTTTTGTAGGCGGGAATCCGACTGGAAAAATACTCATCGAACTGATGGGTGAATTCCAGGATGACGTTGCCGATCCGGTAGGCCTCAGTCATCGGTCTTCTTCCTCTCTTTAGCAAAGGCGCGCAGATAGGGCGCGCACTTGGCATGATCGCCTTCAAGGTGTCTTCGGGCCGGACAAGGAATGCAGGATGAGCGGATGGAGCAGCTCATGCAGTCCTGGGAAGCAGCCATGTTTAGCCATTTGTCGCCAAGCTCGCGGAAGGTTTCCAACAGCTTTCCAAACTCCAGTTTCTTCCTTGGGTGATTCATGAGCGTGCACGGCTGCATGTATCCTTTGTGATTTACGGCATAGCCGCTTCTCAAGGCGGCGCAGGTTGTAGAAGTGTCGAAATCGGCGGCATCAGAGCGTTTTGTTTTCGGTAGGGCAGCGACGATCCTCGCTTCGAAATCGGCCAGAGCTGGTGGCGATAGCCGTCCTTGATAATCCTTATTCAGTGATGGGGCAAGGTAGAGGAAGTATCCGAGCGCAAGCCGGGATTCCTTGACGAATCCAAGAATGGCGTCAAGGTCTTTGTACACCTCGGGAATCGGGATCACCCTGCAGGCGACATTAAGGTTGTTTGCTTTGAGTTTCTTGATGGTTCCCCTGACTTTGGTGAAACCATCATGCATACCAGTGACTGTCGTATAAGTGGCATCGCTTCCACCATAAAGCGTGATGGCGATCAGTTCCGGGGGGCGTTTGCGAAAGGTCTCGAGATGTTCTTCAGTCAATTGATAGCCATTGGTATAGACGCTGATCCGCACGCCATAGTCATAGAGGTGCTCGTAGAGTTGGGAAAAATCCGCCCTCAGCAATGGCTCGCCACCGGTAAGGAGCGCATAGACCAACCCTTCGTTGACCGCCTCATTGAAAATGGCCAGCCATTGCCCGGTGGATAATTCGTTTTTCACCGCATTGTCCCTGACATAGCACATCGGGCAGAGGAAGTTGCATCTGGCGGTGAGCTCGAATTCACCCAGGACCGGAATCCGCTGAACGGCACCCAGTTTGATGATTTTTGCTTTAAGTTCGCGATAACTACTCAGAATGATCACCTGACTATATTTTACCATATTGAGAGGTAACTCATACATATCATGTGCAAATCATGTCCCAGGAATGCGAAAACCCCGATGACGGTTCTCATCAGGGTTCTCACAAAACAAGAAAGCATCAATGGTTATTATGGTTTCTCGTAAATGTAGCTTGGAGTCGAGGTAATGACCTGCACAGCCCTATCGCCCGAGGTGACTTCGTTCCATCTTGTTTGGGATACCAACTCGATATTGTCGATGTAACTGATACCCCAACCACCCGAACGGTTGTCCACATACTCAAGATAGTACATTTTCGAGGTGTCGAGAGAAGAAAGATCAAGCATATGATTGTCAAAGCTCTCGCTCTCCTTACCCGACAGATTGTCTCTTCTAACGTAACGCAAAACCTCGATGTTCGTGCCTTCCTCTTTGATGGAGACATAGATCTGCTTATCGTATTTCAGACCGCCAGCCCAGTCAAACTCCAAATATTTGTTTGTCGTCACATAGAAGGCGCTCGATCTGATGACGCCAAGGCCGCCATCGCCAGATGAATTACTCTTCGCATAATTGCTGGAAGAGTAATACCAGTTGTTATCAACGACCGTCCAATTGGAGAGATCCGTATCGAAACTGCCGTTTTTAATTGTATTGTCGGCTGATGTGGTGTTGATCACGGGAACGATATTTGTAGCGGATTGGTTCTCGCCAGGAGTAGGCGCCGACGGGTAATAGGTGATGAAACTGTCCGCTGACAAGATGCACCAGTCGTAGGCTGCCGAGTCAGTCAGGACAAAATAGTAACTTTCGCCCAAGCTGCCAACGCTTCCTAAATTGAAGTAATACTGGAACAGAAACGCCTCGGCATTGGTTATCGTACTGCCATACTGAGCAGTTGCGATCGTGGTGTTGTTATAGTTGGCGTTGCCAAAACGGGCCACTTCTGTGTTGTCAGACGTCTTTCTTACGGAAACATAGGCAGTCGAGGCTGTTTTACCGCCGCCAAGTTTGAAACTGATCCAGCCGGAGCCGCCCAGAAGGAAGTCAGAAGACCTCAGGTGTCCCATTCTTTCCGATGCTTGGTCCCAAGTGATTGATCCACTGGTAATCCCCAGTTGGTAACTCCCATCTCGACCATAGGGATAGCTGCTGAAATAGGTTCCGCCATGGACCAGCGAGGAATCAAACGCATCCATTCCGCTTTCATCTTTCCAGATCCGATAGTAGTTCCATCCCGTCAGGTTACCCATCTCAAAGCCGCCATTATACACGTTGTATGCGGATTCGCTATAGACGGTCACGATCTCTTCCTCGTCATCTTCACAAATCATGTAACCGCGATAACTCTCCGAATTGGCGTCCGCAAGACTGAGGACGAACTCGTTGGTGGTGGGATTGTATTTGGTGGCCTGGTTTCTGATCACCGATGTCGAGCCAAGATCCACGAGCGCCGTGCCGCTGGCTGTCGAGACGATGCCATATTCGATCAGCGTATAGCCTGATGGCAGATAGAACTGGCCGATGAAGGTCTTGTGTCCCGCTCTCAGTTCGAGGTCGTTGGTGATCGCGACCCTTGGCAGATCCGCTGGTGCGGATGTCGCATAATAAGCTGTCAAAGTGACGGCCTCGACGACGGTGAAGGAATAGGTCGACTCGTAACTGACAGTCAGATCCTCCATTTCCCAATGGTGGAAATACATTCCCTCACCAGGGGCCGCTGCCACAACGGTCGCGACCGTGTTGTAGGTAATATCATCGGAGGCGGCGTCGTTGATCGTGCCGTTTACCACCGACACTGTGTATTCGGTGGTGTTGGTGGCACTGTACTGCAGGACGGTCACGACATCATCGGTCACTCCCGTATATCCCAGACTCCAGCCATTGGTTGAAAATCCGGGTTTTGAAGGCAGTGTCTCCGGCGGTGTTGCGGAACCCTCGTATGCGACATATTCGACCTTGAGGATCCTGCTGTTGGCATCCACGAAAGTCACGGCATGTTCATCAGACGGACTGAAGACGGCCTTGATGTCGTTGGTCTTGGTCAATTGGAACACGTAGTCGATCGCATAATACCTGATCGACCCGTTGACTTCCCAAAACAGGAAGGTATAGCCGCTATAGTCCGCGAGCGTGCTGTTGAGCGAGAGTTTCTGGCCGTACTTGAGATCGGGTTCGGCGGTCGGCAGAACCACGCCCGCATCCCAAGAACCGCTAGTATAGGTAAAGAGTTTGTTCGTGCTCTCATTGAACCAGCGCGTGCCTTCTTCCGGCGATTCTGGTTGGGTAGTAGGCAAAACGGTCCCGGCATCCCAATCCCCCGATGTGTAGGTATACAGCGTGTTCGTCGATTCGTTGAACCACTTGCTGCCTTCTTCGGGGATTGGGAACTCGGTGACGATCGTGTTCTCCGAGTCAAAGTAGGTCGTGAGGGTCAAGGCCACGCTTTCCTGGGTCTGCTGGGTGCCGCCAGCCATTACTTGCGAGCCTTTGGTGAAGATGGCGACGAAGGCAAGCGACAAGGTCAAAACCAAAAACGAGGCTAACGCCTTTTTCAGGCTTACCATGTCTGCTCACCGCAAATCGTCGACGGGCCGAAATCCATGCTGGTCGCGATGCTGTCCTCGAGATCGAATTCGATGACCTCGAGCGTCGGCCGTTCGTATTCTTGTTTCTTGGTTGTTTCTTTCATATTCTTCCTCCTTCGCAAATCGATGGTGCAAAGCAATGAATGCGAGTAAAAACGCTGTGATCCTTTTGCAATATCCTGTTGGCAATGATAGTGATACGTTTGTGTCCCAGTGTCCCGGTCACGTCAAGACACCACCTCCTATATTTAAATTATCTTCCAGCTTTCCTTATTCTACGATTCCCAAGCCAGCCGCGGCCACATCCCGGAAAAGTCCCAGATGGTGCCGTTGTAGTTGGAAATAGCGGAAACAGAATTGAGATCCATGCCGGTGATGCCGTTGCCCCGGCCGGTTGCGGGATTGCCGATGCGGTCGATGGGACTCAAGACATTGTCGTAGTGGCAGTCGATGTAGAGTGTCGCCCAGTCGCCACCCGGTGTCCTGCCGACGAAACCGCCCGTATAGACTTCGAGGCTGCCGGAGGCTTCTGTCACCGTCGTGAGCGCCAAAGCCCTGGTGAGGGTGGCGTTGTAGCCTTCCAGCCGGCCGATGAAGCCGCCCAAGTGCACAAAACTGTCGCCGGTTGCGGCGATCGTGCCTTCCGCATAGCAGTCGACGATCTGTCCGGATCCCAAGTAGCCAACGAAGCCGCCAACGTAATTGGTTCCGGTGACGTCCATCTTGGCATATGCTTCCCTGACCGTCAGTGAATTGTTTATGAACATCCCGATGAAGCCGCCCGCGGGGCTCTGTTCACCGCCTGTGGCGGTGATGGTGCCATTGGTGCCGCTTTGCGATATTTGTGAAGTTTGTTCGGGATTGCGGGCGATGCCGATCAGGCCGCCGGCGATCGCATTGGTGGAAGTGATCGTCCCAGAATAGATCGCCCCGGTGACATCGGTGTTTTCCAGAATGCCAACCAGACCGCCCAAACGGGCGATGCCGTTGGTCGAGGTCAGGATGATGTCCATTTCCACCTGCACATCGGTGATCGCTGAGTTGAGAACGCTCCCGGCAAGGCCGCCGACGGCTATTTGATAGATGTCGCTCGTGACATTGAGCGTGCCGGCAAGCCGCAGATTGGAAATTGTCGCATCTGCCACCAAGCCGAAGAAACCGGTGTGATCATGGGGCGTGTCGATGGCGAGGCCGCTGATGGAAAAGCCTTTGCCATCGAAATTTCCTGAAAAGTCTTTGGGTGTCCAACTGCCGGTGGCGACGATATCGTTGCCCAGCTCATAGCTGCCGTGGGTCGTCATCGCCAACAATTCCGGATAACTTGTGATCACCTGGACCGCGAGATAGATCCGTTCGGACAAGGGTGAGGATAGCTGCGCCTGAGAAACCGCCATCACCTGCAGGAAGCCGGTGGCTTCCGCCAGGATCGGTGCGGGAATCGCATAGAGGTTGGTCGTAACCTGGGCCAGATACTCCCCGTTGTGATAGATGTGGTAGCCATCGGCCAAAGCCACGCTGTCAAAGGTGAGCACCCCGCCGTTGATCGCCAGATTGGTGACGATGGCAAGCGTCTGGGTGGGGAAGGTGATGGTGGTCGTGGCGGGGCTGGAATCCAGATAGGTGCCGCTGGCATCGATGGCCGTCACGGTGACGCTCAAGGCGCCCGCATGGGCGGAAGTGTTGTCATAGACATTGGTCGACAGCGTCACCGGCGGGTTGGTGCCGATCGTGAGGATGTAGCCGGTCGCATGGGTGACGGGGTTCCACATCAGCACGCCCGCCTCATAACGGATGTTTGTGACCGCGGCAAGCGGCACCTTGATCGTGAGCGCGGGTGAATAGGCGCTGGTCAAGACGCCTGCGGTTTCGTTGCCGACCGCGAGGACCTGGATGGTGGTCGCGGTGGCGGGATTGATGGCGTAGGTTGTTTCCATGGTGAAGTATTCGACGCCGTTGATCTTGATGACGTAGCCGCTCGCATCCGCGACCGGCGACCAGGAAACGGTGGATCCGGCTTGCGCCAAGTTGGCGGGATAGGGAAGCGTCTTCGTGATGAGTCGCACAATGGCGGTGGAATACGGTGAATCAGTGGTGACGGCTCCGGCCTTGACGCTGATCGTGAGCGTGCCGAAGAAAGTCTCCGGGATCTGGTAGGTCGCATTCGTGATCGTCGTTTCCGTGTCGTTGATTTTGACGGTGTAGTTGGTTGCCCCGGTCACGGGGCTCCAGGTGAGCGTGCGCCCATTCAAGGCGAGATTTTCGGGAGCCGCCAAGATGGTCGTCGTCGAAACCGTTGTCGCCTGGGTGGTGGTTTGCGTGGGTGTGGTGCTTGTGGTGGTCGTTTCATCTTTGCAGGCTGCAAGCGTCAATCCCAAACCGAGGATCAAGGTCAAGAAGAATACTCTTTTCATCGTCATCACCTACTTTCCCGTCTTGGTCACGACGGGCGTGACGACGAGGTAGGCGGACGGATTGTTCAAGACTTCCTTGGTCGCGAAATCGCGGATGTAAGCAACGACGTAGTAGTTGTCCGTGATGCCTTCAACAAGCGATGGATCAAGGCTGACGGTGATCTGGTCCCCGGTGGAATACTTGCCGGTGAGGGAGTGGGTGAAGTGCTCGATCGCATAGCCGTTGACCGCGATGTCGAGGAGCGTGCCGTCAAGGGCATGGATTTCGGCGACGAATTCGACCTGGCGGGCGCGCTTGTCGGTGCCATAGGTCTTGTTCAGGGCTTTGGTCCTGGCGATCAGGGTCGCGCCATCGACTTCGTAAGTGGCCGCCGGGGCGCCGAAATCGCCCCGGGAAAGCGCCAGGCCCACATACATGTCGCCGGCGCCGTAGTAGAGATACCACTGGTTGTCGTGGCGGATCATCGAGTCGGCGAACATGCACTTGTTGAAGAGGCCGTAGTCGATCTTGTTGGTGTTGGTGGGATACATCGTCGGTTCGCTGAGATCATAGGTGAAGTGCGTGAGTTCGAAGGGGTTCGTCTTTGTCGTCTTGAGGACGCCGAGCGCGTAGAACCAATCGGTGGAGTTGGGTTGCTGGTTCTTGATCTCGGGATTGCTCAAGATGCCGCCGCCATACATCAGATAGATATCCTCGTCGTCGGGTCCGTAGATGTTGGTGAGGGCCATGCACGATTCGTTGCCCTTGGTCAGGGCTTCGATGTCGTTGGCGCCGAAGCCGGTAGAATCGATGTCGATGATGTCTTCTGCTTCGATGCGGAGGACATCCGTTGTGAAGCCGATGCGGGTGTAGCCGCCATCTTTCATGTAGATGATGTAGACCTTGCCCGTCTTGCCGGGACGGGGATCGTTGATCATCACGGCATTGCCTTCGGGATCGGTGAGGAAGGTTCCGGATTTGTTGTTGTGGGGATAGTCGGGGGCGAGGCGACCTTCCTTATGGAAAGTGATGAAGTCATGGGTGTAGATGATGCCCTCGCGGGTCATCGTGTTGTCATACATCGTATAGGTGATGTAGTAGGTCGTAAGCCCGCCGCGGTTGGGATCGTTTTCAATCTTGAACATCCGCGGGTCTTCCAGCCCGCCACCCTGTTCGTCGGTGGAGGTAGCCCAGGCGATCGGATTGTCGACGCCCCGTTCCCAGTTGATGCCATCATATGAATACGCATAAGCGAGTGAGGACATGTGGCCAAGATCGTATTTATAGCGGCCAAGGTCATGGTTCTGGAAATAATAGCGGAAGTTGTCGGGTAATTCGGCGCGGTAGATCATGTGGAACAGCTCCCGTTCGTTGTCGTAGATGATCGCGGGATTGTAAACCGCGTAGGACTCGAAACCGGGGATGTCACCATCAGCGATGCTTGCCAGGTTGGTGACGACGCCGTCGGCCGCGATCGGATAGCCGATCGGAGCGAGAAGCAGTCCGGATGGATTCAAGGTGATGTTGGCCATCGCCGTCCAAGCGGGCGCGGCCTTGGAGAATTCCATCACGCTCCCGAGTTTGGCGGCGTGGATCGAAGCCCAGTCGTAGAGCTCGAATTCATAGATCGAGAAGGTTGATTCCCACGGCAGGCGGCCGGTCTTCTTCGTTTCTTCGCTCGTTTCCCTTTGGATCAGCTCGATCTTGATGAACCGGGTGGTCTGGTAGCCGTCAAGTTGGAAAGTGTCGACTTCGCCGAGACCGACATCGGACTTTTGGAGCAGATACCAGCCAGTAGCGCTTCTTTCGGGATAAGCGCCGCTAGGCGTGCCTGTGAATCCGTAGATCGCGAAGCGCCTGGCGAAGGAGACTTCCCAGCGGATCTTGATCATGTCGAAGGTTTTGGCATCCAGGAGGTCGATGATCACGTATTGGTTGTCGGCGACGCTCGATGCCCAGCGGGTCGAGGCATCGCCATCGGTCATGTGTTGGCGGTTATGGACGGTTTCGTTCTCGTTTGAGGAGACAAAGACGACATCGGCGCCCTTCGCCAGGCTCGCCGGACCGTAGACCTCGAAACTCCAGAACGAATAGCCCCAATCGGTGCCGCGTTCGACGCCTTGGAAGCGCACGAACTGGGCTTCCAGGAACTCGGGGAATTCGATCTCATCGACGGTCGGTCCGGTGTTTTGGATCGTGGCGACCGTCGTCCAGGTCAAAGCATCGTTTGAGAGTTGGAGCTGATATTCGCCGGCATAGGCGGCCTCGAAGTCGATCACGACTTTACCGATCTTTTCGATGGAACCGAGATCGACGTAAAAGTAGGCATTATGGTCCGCTTGGGCGGCATAACGGGTTAGGGGATTGCCGTCCACGGCGCGGATGTTCTGATGTTCATCGGTGTTCGCGGTCGAGACGACGCGCCGGCCGAAGGCCAAATCCGCGCCGTATTCCCGCGCCGGGATCTCCGCGCTCACCTTGGGGAGCAAGAGCGGGGTGGCGATGAACAAAAGCAGGGTGGAAAGGATCAGGATCGCAAGTTTTTTCTTCATGGTGATCTCCTAATAGTCCAGGTTGATGCCGAGGATATCTCTTAGGTACAACTCGGCATAGAGGGCGCAAGGCCAGGTGAAGTAATCACGGGTGTACTCTGAGGGGTTGTTGGCATTGAAAGCCTCATGCATCACATAGGTGCCCGCGGTGGTATTTGTCATGTAGTCGATCATCAGGCGGATCTCCTCGGGATCGTCGGTGGTCAAGCCTTGCATTGCCAAGGCCATGTGCCAGACGACGGGCAGCGACGGGTTGTTTTGGTAGATGCTGTCATGGGGATCGCCGACGCCTTCGGCATAGGTGCCTTCGTGATAGTAGGGATTGTCCTCGCTTAAGATGAAAGCCCGGGTGTTCAGGTAAAGGGGATCGTCCTTATCCGCATAGCCCAGCCAGGGGATGGCCAGGAGCGAGGGGATGTTCGCCGCATCCGCCAGGAGTTTCTCCTGGCTTGAGGCCGCCTCGCTGGTGGCGCCGGTCGTCTCGAAGACATAGATGCGCCCATGTTCGGGATGATCGTAAACCCCGTAGGTTTCGATCGCTTCGCGAACTTCGGCGGCGAGTTCGCTCATTTCTGTTTTCAGGTTGGGATCGAGATTCAAAGCTTCGAAAAGGTGAACCATTTTCTCGAGCGTGGCGACCGCGAACATGTTTCCGGGGATGAAGTACTTGTAGTAACAGACATCATCGGAGGGGCGGTAGCCGCTCCAGATCAGTTTGCTCTCTGGATTGAAGGCGTGGGAGCCGATTGAGCGGTCGTGTTCGTTTTCGATCCGGTAGTTGGCATCACTGTGGTCTTGTTCTTGTTTGAGGGTCGCAACGACCTTTTTGACGGTGAGTTCGAAGAAATAGTCGAAGATCGTGTCATCGCCGGTCCTTTGGTAATATTCGCTTGCCAGCCACAGCGGGTAACAGAGCGAGTCGATCTCGAACTTGCGTTCGAAGACGCTCCCATCGGGGTTGAAGGCGTTGGCGTAGGGGTCGCGGCGGATCTGTTCGAACTGCTGCAAGAGCAAGCCCCTGACCATGTGTTTGACATCGTCATCAATCTTTAGAAACTGCAGATAGGGCAGAACCTGGGCGCTCGAGTCGCGCAGCCACATCGCCTGGATGTCGCCGGTATAGACGAAGGTCATGCCATTGTCTTTATAGTCGAGAACGCCAGGCCATGAGCCCTTGAAGTTCTGGATGCCGTCGATGGTGGCGTAGAATGTCTTCTGGAACGTGAGCCTCTCAGTCTCATCGGCGATGCCTGCGATCAGCGGATCGACATAGGCGCGCATCGCGGCATAATCCCTGGTGGCGCTTGTTTCCCACAGGAGATTCCAGGCGATCTCGTCATTGATCACGGGATCGGTCTCGTAATAGGTAACCACCTGTTCCAGGGTGATGAGGCCCCAGTCGCCGCGGGCGTTGTCCACGAGTTCGAGATAGACCGCCTCGCCGGCATAAGCGCGCAGATCGACATAATAGAGATGGGTCGCCTCCTCATGCGCATCCCGCCAGCGGTCGCTGTAGGTCCTGAAGATCTCCTCGTTGGTGCCGACAAGCTTGAGGGAAAGATAGGTGAGGTCGGCATGCTTCGTCGCTCCCAGGCGGAAAGAGATGATGTTCTTGCCCGCCACCTTGAAGGCCGAGGAGCGCAGAACGCCGATTTTGGTCTCGTCGGGCCGGTTGGAGAGCCGCTTGTCCAAATTGATGTGGCTGTCCCGGAAGACACCGGTCTCGCCGATCACGGTCCAACCGGCCAAGGTGCCGCTCTGGAAAGCGCCGTTATAGAGCACGTTGGGAATCCCCGATAGGGGTGGAAACACCGGACGGATGTTGGTCGCTATGATGCCGTCGGTCATGTCTGGAACGGTGTAGTAGAAACTGATGAACTCATCGACGTTGATGTAGCCGCCGTTTGCGGTGGCTTCATCGACGATGAGATAATAGATATTCTTGCCCAGATGTGCCCGCAAGTCGATATAATGACGCGTCATTTGGGCGGGATGCGTGGTCTCGCTTATCTCGGCATAGGCTTCGTTGCCGATGCGGAAAAGTTCGAGATTGGTATCCTCTTCAACAATCGCGACGTAGCAAAGCGTTGACAAATAGCCGCCCCCCAAGAGGAATGAGACATAACCAGACCCCTGGAGGATGAAACTCTCCGAGCGCACGCGGCCGGTGTAGGCTTCCGGAGCGCCCCCGAGAAAGTAGTTGCCTACCTTGTTGTAGGGGATGCCCAGGGTGACTTCGGAACTGGAGGTGACGGTAGCGTCGCTGAAGGCATTGCCGGAAAGGACCGTCCAATCGCTCAGGACGCCTGCTTCGAAACCGGGGTTGCTGATGAAATAGGGATTGTCGGTCGTTGTCACAGTTCCTGAAGTGGTGCTGACTGCCGAACTTGTCAAAGTTGTCAGTGGCAAAGTCGTGACGGACATAGCCGTGGTCGGCGATTGATGCGTGGTGGCTGTCGTCGTATCCTCCCGACAGGCCAGCAGAAAGAACAAGGAGATGACGGTCGCGATGAGCAGAAGTGGTCTTGGTTTCATCATTGTTCCTCCCCTTCTAGGATTTTCTCATGATCAGGCTTTGACCGGAATCTGGAATGTATCAACAGTATTTCCCTCCAGATCGATGGTTTGGATGCTGATGGCGGTGTCACTGACGGTGATGATCGAGATCGTGGAAATCGTTTCCTCGAGGTAGAAAGCGAAATTGCCGTCTTCGCCCTCGCCCACCTCGCGGAACTTGTGGCCGGCGGTGCCGCCGATCAGATAGTAGGTGCCGGTATTCGGCAAGGTCGCCGGTTCATCCTGGTACATCGCGGGTGTGCGGGCGTAGATGTGATCATGTCCGGAAAGGACAAGATCGACATCAGCCGCATCGAAGACGTCCAGCCAGTCGGCGATCATCGCTGCCGCCGCTGATTCATGATAAGTGCCGTACATGCTGTAGTGGGTACTAACCACCAGGAAGTCCTGCCGGTTGGCGGCGACGATGTCGGCGAACCAAGCCTGTTGCAAAGCCAGGTCATTGCCCGTGACGACATCGAGCATCACGAAGAGCACATTGTCGACGATGAAGAAGTAGGATGAGTTGAGATAACTGGTGCTGCCGTTTTGCGGATTGAGGAACATGCTGTTGTAGTAACCGGCGGAAACGATCTCGGCGGCCTGGTTCTGATAATCGTGGTTGCCGGGTACCGTCATCAGGGGCAGAGCCGGCGCCACGCCGGCAAACCAGTCCCAATGGGTTTCCGAACTGCCCGTCTCGACAAGATCGCCGGTCAAAAGGGCAAAGAGGTAGTCATCCTCGAGCAGGTATGCCTGTTCGAGGAGACTGGCGGTGATCTGGGACTGATACCAGTAGTCGGCCTGGGTGTCGGTATAGTAGAGGAAACTGAATCCGCCCGAGACGGGCGCTGTTTTGATGCTTCGCACTTCGGAATAGGCGAAGCCCTCCCGGATCCGGTAGATGTAGTCCGTGCCCGGAAGCAATCCATCAAGGGCGACTTTGTGGACATAGCGGGGCAAGAAGCCGTAGACGACGTTGCCGGTGGCGGTGATCGTCGCTTCATACAGACTTCCAGTCACGGTGATGACCTGGGCATTCGTGAAGTCAGGATCGGTGGCCAGGGTGTATTCAAGATAGGTTGTCTGATATGCAGAATGGTAGTTGAGATTGATTTCGGTTGCTGAATCCTCACCGAGAGTTGCGAAGACGAAGTCGGGTTGGGCCAGGGCCGGTTGAGCGAGGGTTGCCGGCAGCCAGTGCCTGCCATCCTCGGGATCATGGGTCATGAGCCCGTAGAAGGCATTGACGGCCAGCCGGTAATCAAGGCCTGGTGTGGCTGTCAAACTGACATTGCGGATCAGCGCCACGCCCCAACTGCCGTTGCGGTTGTCCACGACCTCCAGATAGTACTCCTTGGTCGGATCAAGTCCAAAGAGGTCGTACCAATGGGTCTTGAAATCCCCGGAATCTTCTGTGGAGGCCTGATCGGCCCGGCGGGTGAGTCTCAGGACTTCCAGGTTCGTGCCGACTTCCTTGACGAGCACGAAAACTTGCTTGTCGCGTTGGATCGCCCCGGCGAAATCGAAAGTCAAATAGACGTTGGCGCCGTTGATGGTGAAAGCCGGCGAACGGAGGACGCCCAGGGCGGGATCGCCGCCGACGCTGCTGATGGCGCCGCCGTTGGCGATCTGGAAGACGCCTTGCGGGTTTTCCCAGTTGTTGAGGTTGCTGGTCAGAGCGCCGTTGATGATGGCGTTGGTGGCGCTCCCAGCGCTGTAGATGACCGGAACGATGTTGTGCGCCGTCTGATCGGCGTTGAAAGAAGGCGCCACGGCGTAATAGGTGATGAAACTGTCAAAGGCGAGCACGCTCCACTCGTGGGAGGCCGCATCAACGATTAGAATATACAGTTCTTTGCCAAGCTGTGCCGAAAGATCGAAATAGTACTGGAAGAGATAGCCTTCCGCGTTGCTCGTACCACTCAACGAGGTGTTGCCAAAATGGCGGTTGCCGAAGCGGGCGAGCTCCTCGTGGGTGGTGGCGTCACGGATGGAGACATAGGCCGTGCCGGTGTTCTTCCCACCGCCCAACTTGAAGGAGATGACGCCCGAGCCGGCAAGGCGGAAGTTGCTTGAGCGCAGCATCCCCATCCGTTCCTGGTTGAGATCCTTGTTGCTGTTGTCATAGGGGTAGGTGTAGAGACCATAATGATAGGCGCCGTCCCGGTTGTACGGATCGGTGCTGGCGGAGCCGTAGGAGAGCGTCGAGACGACTCTTTCATTGCGGAAAGCCACAAGCACCGGCTCATCCTTCCACAAGGCATAGGGCATCCACCCGAAGAGGTCGCCGGTCTCGAATCCGCCGTTTATCACCAGATTGTTGGCATGGGTGTAGGTAACGCTGAAAGCGGCGGCGGGAGCTTCGGCGGTGTGAAGTTTGAACTCGTAGCTGGTGCGGTCAAAATCATAGAGTCTGACAAGGAGACTGCCTTTGAGCGCGAGCGCTCCCGTGGTTTCGTTCAAGGTGTAGTCGACGTTTCTGACCAGGGTGATCCCGTCATGCTTGAGGGCGGTGAAGGTGTTGTCATAGAGATTGATGGTGAACGTCACATCCGCCATCAGGTCGATCCGGAAATCGGCGGAAGTCTGTTCCAAAGTCGGGGTGATCGTTTCCGGTTCGATGATGATGGTGAAGGGCACCGTACCCGTCGAACAGACCAAGGTGAAGGCAAGCGTCGTTTCACTTCCGCTCACTGTTTCAAGGTAACTGCCGGACAGGACGAGGATGCCGCCAAAGAGCGAATAATTCCCGCCGGCGACCGGATCATCGTTCAGCAAGAGACCGGTCACAGTTTTGTCATAAAGAGTGAAACTGACTTCCACATCTGCTTCTGTGCCCTGATAATAGGTGATTGTCGCAAAGATCAGCGCCGGCAGCCGGGAATCCCCGATCGTGACGCTGATTGGCGTCGACCCATAACCATTGTCGATGGTGAAGTTCTGCACTCCATAGGGCAGACTGGAGAGATAAGCCGACTTGAGTGTAAGCAAACCATCCGCGAAGGTATAGTTTTCCGCAGCCACCGTCACCGTCCCGTGTTTGAGACTGGTGAGGACAAGCGGCGATCCGGTGATCGTGAACAGCACATCAGCCGGAGCATTCTTGTCGAATTCCTCTGTGGGATCGGCTACCAGCAACCGGGAATAGACGGTGAGCGAGAAGGCGTCTCGTCCGCCTTCGGTATAGAGCATGAAGTCGGCAATCCCGAGCGGAAGTGTTTCCAGATAAGCGCTTTTGATCGTGAAATAGAGGTAACTGCCTTCCTGGGGACCGACAGTATAGTCGGTTCCCAAAAGCAGGGCATGATCATCATGAATAATCCTATAGATCGGGAAGAGGGAATTGCCGGCCATGTTGGTGATCGTATAGACGATGTCGATGGCATCACCCTGCATATGGTGTTTGGTGTTGTTGTCGGCGATTGCTGGCGGCATTTCCTTATAAACGACATCCATCGTGATCGCATCGCTCACCAACCCCAGTTCATCGGTTGCGGTGTAGGTGAAGACGACAACCCCGAACCAGCCGGGATTTCTCAGGAAGGCGAAGGTCTTGGTCAAGGGGTTGAGGGTGAGCGAGCCGAAAGCGCCGCTTGCGGAAAGCTCTCCTTCGGCGATGGTCGCCAGCTGCGCCGTGCCGGAAGGCGTTTCGAGATAGTCATAGAAGGCCACTTCTGTCAGGGCGAAACCGGTCAGGTTGAAAGTGGTGGCGGCTTGGACCCGCAAGGCTTCGGCGGGAATCGTCTCATAGGTGAACTTGGTCACGTTCTGGTCGGTGGTCGTTGCCTGGGGTTTGTCCGTCACGGCGACGAAGAACGAGGTGGCGCCCTGGGAGTTGATGATGAAGTATTCGTGGACTCCGTAGGGCAGGGTGCCAAGATAGTCCGCCTTGAGCGTCAGGGCAGCGTCGGTGATCGTATAATCCGTCGCGGTCAGTTTGACCTGGAAACGGAAGATCTCTGTTTCACTCGCGAAACCGAAAAGCGCGATGGGAATCTCAAGGTCTCCCGAGGTCGCCTTGGCAAAGATTACGGGTACGGGAATCTCCCCGACTTCTGGTGTCTGCGGCGTCAGGATCGTCACGGTGACGATTTTCATGCCGTTGGCCATCAAGTCATGGATTCCGGGAGACAAGGTATCCAAATAACTTGCCTTGAGCGTCAAAAGACCATCGAGATAGGTGCAGTGATCCTCAGTCAATGTCGTCTCGCCAAGCGCGAAACTTGAAGCACCGATCACGTTGGCGTAGAGCGTGAGCGCGATGGGGATGTCTTCGGTGGAAACATCGATGGTGAACTGGATCGCATTCGGAACCGCCACAATTGTCCTTGTGTCGGTGATGTTCACGATGAAGGTGGCCGCTCCGGCTGTTGTCGTGAGCGTGAAATGATGTTCACCGACCGGCAGTTGCATCAAGTAGGCAAGTTTCAGGGAGAAGTACCGGGGATTGGCGTCCGTCTTGAAGATGTAGTTGTCGCTGCCGATGGAAGTATCACCAAGTAGGATGTCAGTCATCTCATAATACAAGTTGGCCGGTTCGCTGCCGTAAGTATCGGCAGTCATCACGAGATCGGTCGCCGCTGTTTTCTTGTCGACGGTCTTCTCGCCCTGGGCGTCATAGATATAGGGATTCACAACCTTGTAGTTCAGGTTGATGTCTCTTTGGGCGGTGGCGCCGTATTCGTCGGTGACGGAGACGGAGATTGTCACATCCCCGGTGAAGACAAAGGCGGGGAGAAAATCGAAGGTGCCGTCACCGTGGTCGATCAGGGTGTGCTCGGAGGGAGTGGTCGTGATCTCGTAGGTCAGCGAGCCGATCTGATTGGTGATGAGCCACCGGAAGTTCTCGTTGTGGATGGCTTCCCCGGGATATTTGATGAAATCGGTCTTGTCGGCGATCTGGGGAATGTCGTTGACGATGAAATAGACGATGGCTTGGCCGCCTGATGTCGTGACTTTCAATTCATTGGCCAAGCCAAGTGGCACCAGATCGACATAGGCTTGATGAATGCTCAGGCTGGTGCCCTCAAGCGTGTAGTCGGATCCGGAAAGAAGGTTATCGTTGATCCTGATCGCCATAAGCGGCGCACCGCCAAGGTCGACGAACACAGCAAGCGACGGGGTAAGTCCGATCGTATGATGGTTGATGCCGCCCGGGAAGTAGACAAGCGGTTCGGGATAAGGCGAAGCGGTTGTCGTGGTCGTCATCGGCAGTGTCGTGGCTGTGGTGGTTGTGGTTGGAACTAAAGTCGTGGTCACGGTGGTTGTAATCGTCACCGCGGTTGTCGACAAGGTGGTGACTTGTGCTGAACTGGTGGTCGTTAAGGAGGTGGTAGGAAGTGTTGTCGTGATGCTCGTGGTGGTTGTGTCCGTCCATCCCGTGATCGTTTCCACCGTTGACTGGGTCGTGATCCCTGTTTGGGTGGTATATGCTGTGGTCGATGCCGTATTGGTGTCGGTTGCGGAAAGGGACGTCGTCGCGACCATCGTCGTTGTCGAAAGATCCTCGCAGCCGAGGATGAATCCCGAAGCAACAATTGTCAAGACAAGCAGCCAGATGAGCTTTTTGATCGCTTTCACATCCTATTCATTGAGATTGACGGCCACATCCGCAAAGGTGAAGAACGGTGCTTCCGCATAAAAGGTGCGGATGTTGCCGATGAAGATCGTATCGTAACTCCCCTGTGCGTTGTCGACGATCTCGAAGTAGCATTTCTTGCCCAGGTGGGCGCTTAAGTCGACATAATAGGTGACCATGAAGATGCCATTGTGGTTCCGGTTCGCAAAGCGGACCAGTTCGCGGTTCGTCAGGTGTTCTTTGATCACGACATAGGTGTCCTTGTCGTAGCGCTCGCCTTGGGCGGCGCCGATCTCCAGGGTGATGATGCCGCTACCGTCGACGCGGAAGAGCTCCGAGCGGATGACGCCGGTCGCGGCGTCGCCGCCTTCGTTGCTTTTCAAGCTGCCCGCATCAACGCGGAACGCCGAGCCTTGGATCTCATGCCAATTGGCGAGTCCCAGGTTGAAATCGCCGTTGGGCACCTGATTGGGATAGAAGAGCTGGGGGAAGGTCGGTTTGCTGTCCACGGCAATCAGAAATTCAACTGGTTCGCTTTCGTGATAGGTCAGGAAGTCATCGAAGACGAGATAATCGCCCGCATGGCCGCCATAATCGCAGAGTTCCAGGTATAAGGTCTCGCCAAGGTAGGCCGACAGGTCGGCCTTGTACGGCGTCAGGATCGCCGGGTGGTCTTGATTTGGTTCATGATTTGCGAACCGGGCAATCTCCACATCATCGTCGCTTCTTCGCACCGAGAGATATGCCAAAGCGGGATTGGTTCCCCCACCGAGGCGGAAAGTGATGAAGCCGGTGCCTCCCAGGATGAAGTCGGTTGAGCGCAACCGGCCGATTCTTTCAAGGTAAAGGCTAAAGGCTATACTGTCGTCAATCCCGAAAACATGATTGCCGCTACCGTCGTAGTTGAATTCCAGCGCGTCGATCGCGCCGTTGGCCACGACACCGGTGCCGGTGAAGGCAAGCAGGTTCCGCTCACCCTTGAAAACGGTTGTGGCCGTCCAGCCGAGCAGATCGCCGGTTTCAAAACTTTCATTGACGATCCGGTATTGCTGGAAGCGCTCCACCACCCGGAGATGGACTGCTTCACTTGTAGAAGTTGTGTGGATGGTGAAGCCATAATCGCCGGGCATGAGCAATGCCAGAAAGGTATTCTTGATGGTGATGTTTTCGTTTTCTTGGTCGATCGTGTAATCGGCGGCGGCGATGTTGTGGCCGCTTATGATCACCGCTTCTGATGCAAGAGCACTGGAAAACGAAACATCCGCCGGCAAGTCGAAATCATAGATCAGCCATTCGATCGGCAACATGGTCGTCGTTGGTTGTTCCGTGGTTGTCGAGAGAGGCATGGTCGTGGTGGTCGTCGCAACATCGGTGCAGCCGCTGATGGCAAGAACCAGAAGCAAGATGACAAGAACCAGCAATTTTTTCATCTCAGACTCCCTCCTCGCATTCTTGGAAAGGATCGTCGATGACGATCACGCCCGCCTCGCAATCAGAAAGACCGGCATAGAAGGAGGCTGTTCCATCTTCATGGCGGATGATGCCGCCGGCGAAGATGACATCCTCGAGGTCCTTGCGCTTGCTGGGACCTTGGGGGAAGTCACTTCTTTCCGCAATGATCTTCACCGGGCTGGAAGCCATCGTCCGGGGATCGAAACAGAACACCATGCCATAATAATGGCGGATGTTTCCGTAAGCCATGGCGGCGATATGGCCGACGACGCCCAGATAGCCGTTTTTAAGCGGGATGATCTGGTTGGCGCCGCCCCATTCGGGATCCTGGAAGTGTTCCTTGAGCAGAACGGCCCCAGCGATTTTTTTCGGGGTGATTTCTTGATACTTTGCAAAACTGCGGTAACCGATCTTGCCGAAGGCGGCTTCGCCGCCCTGGGGGCGGGAGAAGAGATGGATCTTGTCGGTCTCGAGGATCCGGACATCCTTCATCCGGTCGGGTGCCTTGATCAGCGGCTTGAGATTGTCAAAGTCCGTGCCGCAGAGGATCTCCGTATAGTAGTCGGTGATGTTGCCCAAGCCGTCCATAATGATCCTCGTCCCGCCCAGATAGAGCAGTTCGTCCTTGACGACCACGAACGGATCCTGCATCGCGGGATATTCATGATCGGTGGCGATAGAGACATGGTCGCATTCATAGTGGAAGATGACGATCCTTGATATCTCACTGCCTCTGGCTTCGACTCTTCCCGCCAGCCAGAGTCTGTCTTTGAACTTGAAGGGTTGGGAGATATTGTAGACATCTTGGCCTTCAACGCCGAAAAACGCGAGTTTCGCGGATGTTTTTGGAACTGGCATGGCCCGTTTTGCCTCTAATAGTTTGGCAATCGGGACTGGTTGTTCGGCCTTGCTGAATGGCATTATTTCAACCCCGTTCCGGAGACGCTTTCCATAAACCGTTTTTGCATGAAGGCAAAGACCAAGACGACGGGAACCATCGCGATCAAACTGGCGACGGAGACATAGTTCCACGGCACGATATAGGAGCCCGAGCCGCTTCGATAGAGATTTTCGAAGATGGTGATCGAGTTGGCCATGACCCAGTTGGCTTTCTCGGAGATATAGAGCGCGGGTCCGTAAAGATCGTTGTAGGTGCCCACGAAATACAAGAGGATGACGGTGACGAACACAGGGACATTCAGCGGCACGACAATCTTGAAGAAGATGCCCATCTCGCTGTAGCCGTCCATTCGGGCGGCCTCGATATAGGCTTTGGGGATTCCCTGGAAGAACTGGCGGAACAGGAAGATCATGAAGACATCGGTCGCAAACCAGCAAGCGATCCACAGGGGAATGTAGGCGATGTCCTTGAGGCCGGTGTTGACCATGAACTCATAGATCGGGATCCCGAGAATTTCTCCGGGAATCATCATCGTCGACAACAAGACGAAGAAGATGATTTTTTTGCCGGGGAAGCGATACATCGCGAAGCCGTATGCCGCCAGCGAACAGGTGAGCACCGTTCCCAGGGTCTTGAGCGCGAAGATGAGCATCGTGTTGGCAAACATCCGCACAACCCGGTAATCGGGATAATTGACGACGAAGCGGATGTTTGCCAACAACTCGTTGGAGCGTGGCCACATCGTTGCCAAGGTCGAGGCCTCATCCAGGTTCTTGAAGGCGGTGATGACTAAATAATACAAGGGCAACAGCGCCACGAGGGCGAAGAGGACGAGCGGGATGTAGACCCACTTGGGGTTGGCGTTCAGTTTGGGTTTGCGCTTTAAAAGGAGCTGTGCCATCTTAGGTCACATCCTTCTGCACGTAATACCGGGAGAAGAGAAAGTTGAGTCCGGTGAGCGCGAGGATGATGATGAAGAACAGCCAGGCCATCGCCGCGGCGTAGCCGAGGCGGAAGGGCATGTTGAAGGCGGTCATGAACATGTAGATTGGGAAAAGCAAGGTCGAATTGGCCGGGAAACCCTGGCCGTTGCCCATCACGAAGGCGAGGTTGAAAGCCTTAAGGCCGTCGATCGTGATCAGGATCACATTGAAGAAGAGCATCGGCGTGATCAGGGGCAGGGTGATCTTGCGGAATTGCTGGATGCGCGAAGCGCCTTCGATCCTGGCAATCTCATAAAGATCCCGGGGGATGCCCTGCAAGGCCGCCAGGAAGACGAGCATCTTCACGCCGAAGCCGAAGGCGGAGATGATGATCATCGTCGCCAGGGCGGAATCGGGAGAAATGTACCATAACGGCAGATCGGCAAAGCCCAGTCCCTCCAAGATCCGGTTGATGATGCCGGTTGTCGGATTGAAGATGTTCTTGTAGACGGCGCCGACCGCAAACGAGGGAATGATGAAGGGCAGGAAGTAGATCGTCCGGAAGACACCGATGAATTTCACTTTCTGGTTCAAGAGCAGCGCGAGCATCAGCGAGGTGATCAGCACGAAGAACCCGCTGATGCTGGCGAAGATGAGCGACAACTGGATCGATTTGAAGAAGAGCGGATCCTTCGTCAGGGCGTACAGGTAGTTGTCCCAGCCGACAATCGATGTCTCCAAGGCAAAGATCGTCTTGTCGGTGAAGCTGAGCATGATCGTACGGATGATCGGATAAAGATAGAAAAGCAAAAAGCCGAGAAGGGCGATTCCCGCAAACATCAGAAAGTATTTGTGCTGGCTGTGAAACTCACTCCTTTTCTTGCTTCTTGCCATCTGCATTGCTCAAGTCTCCGATCTTAACCGTAGAGTCCCTGGTAGTATGTGTCGACGCTTTGTTTGATACGGGCAAGGACCAAGGCCACATCGGACTCCGAACCCCTCCCGGAATACATCAGTTTGTAGAGTTCGCTCATCACGAGTTCACGCATGACTTTGGCAAAGTCCTTCTCGCGGGGAAGCGTCACTGCTTCTCCCGCGGCGCGGAAGAGCGCCGCGACATCGATATCCTTCTGGTCCGCTTCCGGAAGCGCTTCGATCAAGGCTTGCATGTTCTTGAGGGCGCCGACCTTGCCATGTTTGTACATTTCCAGGGCTCCGGCTTCGCCGGCCAAGAGTTTCAAGAACAAAAACGCTTCCGTCTTCTTGGCGGATCTAACCGAGATGCCGAAGGCATCGGCGGCGATCTCGCCGCCTGGAGCATCGGGGCGTCCGACCGGCTTGGGCAGGCTCTGGATGTCCCAGTTCAGCTGCAGCGCGTCATAGCTGTACCAATCGCCCATGTGGCCGCCGAAGATCATTGCGATGTTGCCGCCGACGAAGGAGAACGAGGAGGCTGCCTCGACGGCATCGGGGGCGAACTTCACATCGATGCCACCCATCGATTTGTTGCGGAAGAA
This sequence comes from uncultured Caryophanales bacterium, assembly GCA_937958685.1. GTDB lineage: Bacteria > Bacillota_I > Bacilli_A > Izemoplasmatales > Hujiaoplasmataceae > JAAYZB01. The sequence continues at coordinate 4,213 of CALGNF010000017.1, read as the reverse complement.
GGTGGTCGCCGCGATCACTGCCGGCGATGTGAGGGCTGTCACGTGATTGGCGGAATCTGCTTCATAGAAACTGCCGCCCATCTGGTTGACATAGACCAGCCACTCGCCCCACCAGGTGAGCTGCGTTTCCGCCCCGAACTGGGTGTAGACCGGTTTCAGTTCGGCATTCAGGGTATATTTCGACAGGGTGACGCCGGCAAGCTGATAATCGTCATAGGTCCAGTCTGCCCTGGGATAGACGCTTTCTGCTTCCGAAAGCCCGAAGGCTGCGCGCAGTTCGGTCGCACTGGCGTCGAATAGGTCTTTGTTATAGTAGAGCAGCGAGGTGTTGATCGAGGTCGGCAGGGCATAGATCCTGCCATCGATCATCAGGGCTTCGATGATCTCATCGAGATAGAGCTCCGGCGAGACATCCGCATCAGAGGCGATCATCTCCGTGAGGTCGTAGAGGCTCGCCTGCATCGCCTCGATCAGGACCGTGCTGGTCTTGATGATGTCGGGTTCCTGGGCGGTCCCCACGAGTTTCGAGATGTCCTGGCCGTAGGTGGCCTTGACTTTGATGCCGGTCTCGGCCTCGAAGTAGGCGAACAACTCGTCGTAGCGGCCTTCATCCTCGATATCGAGAGCGATCTGCAAGGAAGCCGCCCGGTTGTTCTTGCAGGCGATAAAACTGAAGGCCAGCATGAACAGTGCCAAGACCTGCAGAACCTTCCGCATCAGGCCCATGAGGTCTCCACCCCCAGATTGCGGTAGACTTCTGCCAAGGATAATTTGCAGAGAGCGATGTTCTCATCACAGACACCATAATAGATCCAGACTTCCTCGGGCTTGTTGATGAGCCCGCAGGTGAAGACGACATTGTTCATGAAGCCGCTTTTTTCATACGTTTCGGTGGGGATGACCAAAGGTTCCCGGCTCTTGGCGAGCACCCTGGTGGGATCGTTCTTATCCAGAAGCATCGCCGTCAGGTGATAGTTGTGCTTGGCGTCGGCGCTGTGGTAGATCACGATCCAGCCCTTGTCGGTGAGAAACGGGGTCGCGCCGGCGCCGACACGGACTGATTCCTGATAGTCGATGCGCGCCTGGAGCATGACTTGATGGTTGCCCCAGTCGCGGAGGTTGTCGCTTTCGGCAAGCCAGATATCGAGTTTGCCGAATTGGGAGATCGATGGCCGGTGGAGACAAAAGTAGCGGCCGTTGATCTTCTCCGGGAAGATGACGCAGTCCTTGTTGTCGCAGTGGAGGATGTTGCCCATGCGTTTGTATTTCTTGAAGTCAAGCGTGCGCATCAGGCGCACATTGATGCCGTTGGAACTGACGGCGGTGAAGGTGACATAGTAGGTATCGTCGATTTTGGCGATCCGGGGATCCTCGATACCGTATTCCTCATAGATGTTGTCGGGGAAGATGATATCTTGAGATGCAAAGGTGAAGTTGACGCCATCATCGCTATGGCCGATGCGAAAATGCGAGACGGAGGTCAAGAATGTCGTTTCATGGTTTTTGATCAGCCTAAGGTCGGAAAAATCGTAGTCCGGGCTGTCCTTGGGCACCTTGCGAATATGGATCCCGTTGCCTTGGGAATACTGCGGGATCAGGAAATAGTCGGGATCGGTCTGGATCACCTTTTCGGCGACCCTGGCAATCATCAGGAATTTGCCGGCATATTCCGTGACAGCCGGGTTGAAAACCCCGATGATCTCGAAATCAGGTCGGGTGGGTGTCAGTGATTTGGTGTCGATGATGAGCCGTTTCTCCACGAACATCCTCCTAATCCAAGACTTGGAGCTTGAGACTGGCGACAGCCATTTCCGCATCGGCGAACTGGGCGCCGATGTCGCTGCCGTTTACCACCAGATAGATGCGAAAATCGGTGTAGGCGGGGGTGAAGACATGGGTGTGGGTGCCGCTGGTGTTGCCGGAGGCGAGTTTCAAGGGGTTGGCGCTGACGACGGTCGCTCCGTCAGTATGGTAATAGATGATCTTCAGTTCCCACATCGTCCTCACGAAATCGTTCATTTGGTTCAAGTCAGAAACATCGATGATCAATTCGACATCCTTGCCTGAAGGAACCTCATAGATGTTCGAGACGATGCCGCCGAAGCAATACTTCGCTTCGGGATACTTGTTCTGCTTGAGGCGGAGCTTGCCCGCATCGATCCAGGCCAGAGCCGGGCTCAGTTGATGGACAACGGGGTTTTGGCCTTGCAGCGTCCGGTCGGGAATCGTCCAGAGCGCGGTATTGAGAAAGTCAGTGGGTTGATAATCAGCCACAAGCGTCGAGGCGACCATTTCGATCTGGAGCTTTTTGACATCGCCGTTTTCATGGACGATGATCAATTGTCCGGTATAGGTGCCGTATTTGACCAGGTGATCGGTGCCGCCGGCGTAGGCAATGAGCAGATTGGTGGTGTCAGTGTATTTGTATAGATTGCCGCCAATGGCACCATAGACCATCGCCGGGGATGGCGTGAGTCCCAAGGTGATGTTCGCATGGGTGCCGGTCAGTTCGCTCTGGGCAAGCGCCAGATGATCAGCATCCGCAAAATCAAAATAATTATAGAGGAAGAGCGTATCTGGTTGTTGAAGATGATCGATGAAAAGATGTGAAGGAACGGTGACATCCTGGATGATGTCGGTCCCCCAGATGGTCTGGAACAGATCCATGAAGGCAGAATAGTCGGTTTCGCTTTCATCATAAGTCAATTCCGCCAACCGGATCTTGAGGTCGATTGGATCCTCATAACCGCTCAGGACATCGACCGAAATCGCATCGGACTTGCTTTGATCGATCAGGGCTGTCGCCCTGATGCTTGTCCGGCCAACGCCGACAAAATTCAGTAATCCTTCAGGTGACACAGTGGCGATGCTCTCATCGTCTGATGACCAGATGATCGCATCATCGAAGCCCTCGGCTGGATCGAAAGCGGTTGTCAAACTGATTGGGTCCGCGCCTTTCAGGCGGGCGATCGTGCCGGCTTCGATTGCTCCGGATACGATTGCCAAACTCCTAAGAGCGGTTTGGTTGTTATGGATGGCGATGCTCTTGATCACCAACTCGGCGGTCTGTTGTTCGCCATCGGGGCCTTTGGCCAGGATGTGGAACGAGCAGTTCTTGATCTGGTCGGCATATTTCCAGCCGGTGGCATAACCGGGATCGGGTTGGGTGTTTCTGGTTTGATATTTGGTGGAAAGCATCGCATCGACGACATTGACTGAGACGAAGCCGAGCGTGGGAGCGTCAGACAATACGTAATAGTATTCGCTTTCGCCCTGGACGGCGAGTTTGACGATGTATTCGCTGTAGACATCGACGACTTCCATCTGGAAGATGACGGCCTTGGAGAAATCGAGCGTGAGCATCGGCGTTTGGATGCCCCCGTAATTGTCCAGGGAAGCGTCGATGTTCCAGATCACCGCCTGGTCATTGATGGCATCGTAGTTGACAGTACCGGCGGGTGTCCCCGAACCGAAGGTGCGGATCTGGGAGGGGGTATAGATGAAGCTCCCACTTTGTAACGTGGTTGTCGGCACACCTGAAGTTGTCGTCACATTCGTCGTTGTTGGTTGCGCTGTCGTGATCACAGATGTGGTTGTAGCTTCCTTACAGGCGGCCAGTCCGAAACCGAAAAGGACGAGCACAGGCAAGACAATCAATCTTTTGAGCATGATGTAGGTGTCCTTTCTACCGGCAGATGACCCGTTTGGTCACATAGTCCTGCAAGCCGTTTTGGGTCGTGATGATGATTTTGAGTTCATAATCGGTGTCGGGAAGCAGACTTTTGTCATACGAGAATTCAGCCAAAGGGGGGCCGGAATAGGCGAGGATCTCGTTGAAATAGATCTGCATCTGGACCACTTGATCTTTCTTGGGAGCAATCGTATCAATCGCGATCACACTGGCTTCGGTTAGTTCAACGCGGGAGGGAAGACTGATGTTGACAGCCGGTTTGATGCGATTGATCAATATGTCATTGGCCAATATCATGTCATCAACTACATTGTAACTTGAATTTGCCGGAAGTAGCACCAAAACGCTGGCGCTCCCAGCTGCTAACTCCACATTTACCGTACCGCTGACATTCTTGGCGATCAGGGTGTTGGTCGCCAGGTCGAACAAGTCATAGGCCGTATCGCTGCCGATAAAGCGGATTGCCTTGGCGGTGGCGTAAGGGTTGTACAAGAGGTAATGCCGGAACTGATTGAAACCGAA
>CALGNF010000016.1 GCA_937958685.1 uncultured Caryophanales bacterium | reverse complement strand
CCACCGAGATCTACACTCTTTCCCTACACGACGCTCTTCCGATCTAGTCGACCGACAAAATCGAGCGTCAACGAGAGCAAACCAAGATCCGAGTAGCTCGAAGTCGAGAGAAAAAGAAAGGGCAACTTGATGCCGATGCAACGACCGTTACAACACCGTTACGTAACGCACCTGTAACGGGGGGAGAAGATAGAAGTAAGAAGATAGATATAGATAAAGAGAAAGAAAACCCCCTAAAGGGGGTAAAAGAAAGCGGGGAATCAACCCCTCATGTTACGGTACAAAAAGACGCTGAAACGATCAAGGCAGAAGCGGCAGCGTATCCCTATGACAAGATCGTCGAGTTCTGGAACGAGAAGGTCCGATATCAGGATCCGGCGAAATCGAAGATCCCGAGCGTGCTCAAACGCATCGGCGAGAATCGAAAAAAGAGCATCAAGGCCCGCATCGACCAGTATGGGCTCGAGAACGTCTACAAGATGATCGATCGCGTTTTCGAGTCGGATCACCTATGCGGAAACAATCGTGACGGATGGGCAGCGACGCTCGACTGGTGTTTCACCGACACCTACTTCCCGAAGATTGTCGAAGGCAACTACGACAACAAGAAAGGAGCATCCAACAATGGGAACAATCACGGAAGAATTGAAAAAGGCTCCCTTGGATCTCAGCCGGCCGGAACGGTCATCTGAACGCAAACCTTTCAATCGGCGCGACGACATCGACCAACGCGTCAAATGGCACAACGAAGACTCTGCAGAGCCTTGGAACGGCGTAGACTGCCCTCTGTGCAAGAATCGAGGTACGATCGCCATACGTGCCACCATTGATAGACTCGACTACTACCAGCTTCAGGTGTGCTCCTGCATGCCGCGCCGCAACGCTCACAAGTACCTCGTGCAAGCCGGACTCGAAGGCATGATCCTGGAACACACCATGGAGAGCTTCGAAATCGACTTTGATTGGCAAGGGCGCATGAAACAAAAAGCAACCGACTATCTGAACCGCCATTGGAAAGTCAACTGGTTCTATGCCGGCGGTCAACCCGGATCCGGGAAGACGAAGCTGTGCACCGCCATCACCATGGAGATCATCAATCGTGGAAACGAAGGACTCTACGTGATCTGGAGGGACTTGATCAATCGATTGAAGCCGACCATGAACACCGACGGCTACATGAAGATGATCGAGAAGTACCAACGCGTTGCGGTCCTCTACATCGACGACTTCCTCGAATCGCATGGTCAGCCGACCGATGCCGATGTCAACATTGCATCGGAGATCCTGAAGTATCGCTACATGAACAGCAAGACAACCATCATCTCCAGCGAATGGACCCTTGACGCCGTCCTGAAGCTCGATGAAGCCATTGGCAGCCGTATCCAGGAGCTCTGCGGCCCGTTCGTGCTATCCGTTGCCAAAGACGATTCCAAGAACATCCGGAGGGCTCTCCGATGAACCAACGGAAGGAAAGAGACGATGCGATCCACAATTGGGCTCGCAAGTACTACTACATGCTCCAAGGCGGGATGGTGACCAAGGAAGTCAAACGACTGATGTATGACGACAAAAAGACGCAAGATGAATTGAGTATCTCCGAGTCCGTCGTAGACAGCCTTTGGCAATCCATCGCGTTACATACCTTCGTCCCAAGGGAGAAGGAGTTCGATCCAAGCAAGGTTGTATCCAATGTGACTGTCGTCCGAATTTCGAAGGAAGCGAAGATCGCCACACCAAAGCCAACGGTCACTCCGCAGATCGAGATGAGCATTGATGGGATTAGTAAGAAGAAGTACTATCGACATCCGACATTCTATATCGTACATGAAGACAGAATCACACAATCGGAGATTGCGCGCTATGAGACAGCAGCTGCCGCGTCTAGAGCGCTCAGATTGTCCATCGGCAGCATATGTAATTATCTCAATGGCAAGGTCAAGAATCCCCGCTATTTGCTACGGAAGATCCCATTGATTCAACCCATGTCGTCGATTGAAGGGGTGATTCGAAATGCCAACCCGTAACGGAAAAGAAATCAAGGTCACCAACCACGATCCGTTCGTACATCAGGTTCATCAGTTCATTGTGAATCAGTACCCGGTTCGATGGAATTCGATCGATTCGCTTTGCGAGCGATTCTACGGTGAGATCTCTGCATCAAATGACACCAAGATGCGCGAGATCATTCGAGAGATCAAACTCTCGCATGTATTCCACCACATCATCCTGACCGGCGCCAAGGGCGTCAAAGTCGCCGAGTCGCAAGAAGAGGTCCGCGAGTATCGAAACCTTGAGCTCGCACGCCTAGACGCCGCCAGATGCGTTGTAGAGCGCATTGACTACCGGCAGCAGCATGACGAATTCCTCCGTCTCCCGATCGTGGGACGCGGCGTGCCGGTGTATCAAGCGATTCTGAAAGAAACGAAGTCGGGCCAAATCGGTTTCGACATAGGAGGGCAACATGGATAAGCTTACCAGGGGACAAGCTCGTCAGATCTTCAACGAAAAATTGTCGTACGATCGCGTGCTGCGACCCAACATGATTCTGTTCTTGGGGGACTACCTGAAGGACGAACTGGACAAGTTCAACGAGAATAATCCGTTCCCGTACATCACGCAGCTAGATCCCAAATCGCTTCGAGTCAAGATAAACCGAAAGACCGGAAAGAAGGCTTGCTACATCAAAGGCAGCGGGCACTACTTCAGAGGCCGCGAAGTGATCTCGTTCAACGAAGACGGATTCATCGGATTCAGCGGAAACGCCGACGACACGAACATTCAACCGATCCTACGCGCTTTTCTGCGCTGGGTCAGATTCTTTGAAGATGCGCCTGCCGGCGTCGACGTAACGGCACCAGTTCAGGAGGCTACGCAATGATCAAGCAAGGATTCTATTATCGCATCGTCGACATCAAGATGATCTATCCGGCGTATGCCGAATGGTTCAAAATGCTGAACTGGAAAGAAGCTCCTTCATTGTGGAAGCAAAATCAAGTTCCGGAAATCACGTCCAAGCGTTCGAACATTTTCAAGGCTCTTCGAGTCGCACCGTACAATATCAATGAGTTGGATCACACTTTAGTACTAATTGAACAGGTCGGAACGAACAACTGGTATATCATCGATAAATCCGGCTTGGAAAGCGTTGGACCGAATAAAGCATTCATTGCATCGGATCCGAACCGTGGCGATTACTCACTTGTCGTAGCTCCGAATCTGAGAGTGGCCAAGATCCTGGCGAACTATTCCGACTTGAGAGATGAATGTGATTTCACGGACATGAGAGTACGGTTATTCGTTAGCCCGGATTACGTCAGCATCGACAATTATTTCTACGATGCGATTGGAAAAGAACCGATTGTGACAGACATGACGCCGGGAGCCGATCTCGACTGGGACGTCTTCGCTACAGAACAAGTAGAAGCCGGAAGGCTGCTGAAATATCAAAACTAGGTCAAATGACCAGGAGGGTACTATGAACATCGCCGACAACATCAAGGACCAAGCACTTCAAAAAATGCTTCAAGAAATGACCGGCAAGCACTCGGAAGAGATCGATGCGATCCACAACTGGTTGTGCGACCACATCGACAACGAAGGGCTTGCGGAAGGCATTCTGCAACCCGGCAAATCCATCAAAGGATCCTACGACCACTGCGCCAAAGAAGCACGGCGCGCGAACAAACAGATGGTCAAGGACGACGTCGTTTTTGGATGGGTGGAAACCTACTTCAAGACGAAGGAAGAACCCAAACCCGAACCCGCTGCTACCAAACCCGTCAAGCCGGCCAAACCTGCAGAACTGACCGAAGAACAAAAAGCCTCCGAAAAGAAGCGGAAAGCCGAATCGGCGAGACTCGCCAAGGAGCAGAAACTCGCGGCCGAGAAGGCGGCGCAAAAAGCCGAAGCCGAACGCATCGCCAAGGAAGAAGCCAAGCTGCGCAAACGCCAAGGCGTCGACGCGAACCAAGCATCGATCTTCGACTTCGGTTTGGATGTCGAAGAAGCGCGCGTCGAAGAAAAGCCTGCCAAGCCCGCCGGCAGCGTCTGCAGAGTCTGCGGATGCACCGACAATCAAGCGTGCCAGGATGGCTGCTATTGGGTCGAAAAGGACCTCTGCAGCAAATGCTACGAAGAACTCACCGCATCCGTCGACGTCGATTGCGAATGCTCCGAAGACGATTTGGAAGACGATCAAGACATCGACGAAGAACAAGATGAGGAGTGATCCTCATGTCATCATACATCACGGACGAATTGCCAATCCCATCGGAATATGAGGACTGGCATCAGCAGAAAATCAAGCATTACAATTTCAGGATCCCATTAGGAAAGCTTGGAATGTGCTCCCACTGTGGAACATATCAAGATGCGGATTCGACAAAATGCCATCACTGTGGATCCGTTTTGATTCCAAGAAAAGTAACGAAGAAGTTCAATCCGAATTCCTACGCGCAAGAAACAGCATGTGAAAGGATCCACAAAATCGGCAATCGCATTCTTTACTCCTTCTACATTGCGACGACAGTCATTACAGAGAGGCATCAAGAGAAAACGAGTATCTTCGAAGCCGAGCGGCAATTCCTTGGTTATCCCATTGGTGACGAGAAAACACGATTAAGACTATCATGTGCTCGATTTTCGCCGAATGAACAATGGAAGAATGACTGGAGATATGTCGATTACTATTTTGGAAGTGGACAGAAGTATCATAGAGAAACATTCCAAATGATTCCAAGCGATTATCCGGCTTTCTTTGCAGATACCGATGCAAAGTACACTTGCATCGGGGAGTTCATGAAAGATAAGTTTGTCGATACCGTTCCGAGAGCAGATTACTTCCTTGCTCAGTACTGGTCCGTTCTAAATTGGGAATGGGTTGAGTTGCTCTGGAAAGCTGGTTTCAAAAGACTCTATGAAGCTGTCATCGATGGATATGTCGATCGACGAACAATCACTAAAAACACGATCAGATCGATGCGAAAAGAACTGAAGGAACTTGGTGATCCAACAGCCGATGAAGTGATGATCCTTCGCAAGGTCAAGCAAAACAAGCTGAGCTTCAAGCCTTCTGAAATCAAAGGTATGACTTTGTATCTTGTCGAACATTTGGCCGATGCCATGAGGTTGACTGGCGAATCTCAAGGGAAATGCCTCCGCTACTTGAAAGAGGTTTGTTACAAAGAGGGCGAAGAAAGCTGTGGAAGATACGGACGTTCAAACACGACCGAATCTGTACAACGCGATTGGATTGACTACTTGAACATGGTACTCGAGCTCGAAGGTGCTATCGATCCGAAGAAAGCATTTCCTAAGGATCCGGCGAAAGCACATCAGGATATTCTGACAATCAAGAATGCAATCAAAAACGAGGAAAGAGCGAAGGCTCAAATCGAGTCTGCAGAAAAAAAGAGATCGGAAGAGCGTCGTGTAGGGAAAGAGTGTAGATCTCGGTGG
>CALGNF010000015.1 GCA_937958685.1 uncultured Caryophanales bacterium | reverse complement strand
TGGCGGTGGCGTAAGGGTTGTACAAGAGGTAATGCCGGAACTGATTGAAACCGAAATCGTCGGTTAAGTTGAGGTCATAGCGAAGGATTCCGGGGATATTCGTTTGCGAGACCATGCCGCCAAGCATCCCGATGAAGGCGGCGGAATAGAGCGATAGATCGCTTGGTTGCTCAAACATCGTGGTCGCATCCCCCATGGCGACGCCTTGAAGTCCGCCATGGTTGGCGCGAAAGCCTTCGTAGCAGATACTGCCGTAACGATCAAAACCCAAGAATACCGGCATTGTCTGATGCAGCAGATCGTTTTCCTGGGGAAAGAAGACGCTGGCATTGTTGACGACATTGAGCAGGTATTCCCCGATGGCATCGGCGTAGCGGGGATCGTACTTCACAAGTGGTGCCAGCAAGGATGCAAGATGAAATGTATTCATCGCAAAGGCGTAGTCGCCCTCTTGCCCGACGAGACCACTCACATTGTTGGATCCAAAGTTGCCACTCATGATTGTCCAGCCCGGACGGAAGGTGGAATCGGATTCAAAGAGGAAATCAAGGAATTTCCCGACATCATAGTTGGTGCCAAATCTTTGGTTGAGGATCGCGGCGACATAGGGAGCATAATCGGTCATCGCCTCATAGTTGGGATTCTTCTGGTAGTCTTGGAAGTAGTCGAGCGCTTCCATGGCGCCATCCAAGTATTTCTCATCCTCGGTGATCATATAGGCAGAGTAGAACAGGAAGGCGAGGCCGCCATTCGGCGGTTCGATATGATCGCCGACGATGGTTGGCGCTTCCAAGGTGACGTTGTAACCGACAAATTCATAGTCTACATCTTCACCGCTTACAAAGTAAGGCAAGGCCTCCAACCATTCATCCGCGCCATTCAAAACCATCTCCCGCATATATTCGGTCTCGGGATAATGGGCATAGAGCCTTGCGAAGAGGATCTGGGGGAAGATGTCGTACCAGAAACTTTGGCCCTGGACACCGCCGTTATGGACGAGTTTGCTGCCGGTGTCATAGAAAGAGAACATCATTTCCACGAAATCGTATGTGGCATCACCGAATGCTTGGGCGCTCTTGTCGATGCCGGCATATGTCGATCCCAGAACGATGGCAAGGTTAGTCATTGCTTCAGTACCAGACGAGAGGACACGATTGTCCCCCAAGTATGTCGGAAGTCCAAATGAGCGCCGGAGATAACCGCTGATCAGCGGTTCATATGTATCAGGTTGGCGCGGCTGATCGATCCAGAAACCGATCGGTTGCCAGGATTCGGGATCTTCAATCAAATAACTTGGTCTAACTGCTAGTGGGTTGTTGGCAAAATTGAAAACGACGTCATCAAGTAATAGTGCTTTTTCCAGATAATCAAAATAAGCAAAAGTGTCGATGACTTCAGCAAATCCATCGACCTTGCGGATGTTCTTTGGGGTTTTCTGATTACCCGTGATCAGGTTGATTTCCGTCTGGGTAACGGAGGTGGTCGCAACCGATGCCATGGTGGTTGTCGATGTCTCGGTTGACACTTCGCAACCAAAGAGGAAGGCACTGATGATACCAAGGCTTAGCAGCAGGAGTTTTTTCATGGGATCCCCTCAAAAATATGTTAACACAAGCTGGGAGCGTTTTCACTATCTCTCGCGGTATTTTTGCATTCAATTCGGTTAAAAAAGATTAACAGAATGAGACATTTTAATTAAAAGTTAAAGATCGGAAGAGCACACGTCTGAACTCCAGTCACCGAATACG
>CALGNF010000014.1 GCA_937958685.1 uncultured Caryophanales bacterium | reverse complement strand
AATGCTTCCACTCAAGCAATGTCGCACCGACGGTGTAGAGCTGATAGCGACAACCCTTCTCAAACGCGACGGTGATGATTTCACCTCTTTTTTGAGGTTCTCTTGACCAAACAGCCATGTTATCACTCCTTGTTTCATGATACCACAAAAGGCGTTTTCTTGCCATAACCGAGCGTCAAACCGCCGCAAAAAAAAGATGCCCTTGCGGGCATCTCGATCAGAAATATTGATTCATGAAGACGTAGGACAGGATCGTGGCGGTCGCCAAGATGACGGTCCCGGTCACGAGGATCGGAATCCCGGTGGTCTTGTCGTGATTGTCGCCCTTTTCCATGACGTAATCATAGTAGCTGTAATGGGCGTATTTCCCGGCCAGCAGTTTTTTGACGACGAAACCGAATCCGCGGAACAGCTTCCCCGCATTCGTCGTAGCGATCAGCCCGAACGAAAAGAGGATCAAGCCGACAATGAAGCCGGCATCGAGCCAATTCCCGAGCTTGAAGTCGCCGTCGAACGCAATCAGGATGAAGAGCGGAACGGCTCCGCCGCCGAATACGGCGGCGAGCAGGAAACGAATCCACATGTTACTTCAGCTCGGTCCGGTACTTCGCCAGCTCGGCCTGGTTAGCAAGCACGAAATGGCCCGGCGTGATTTCGGTGAGTTCCGGTTTGTCGTTCTTGTAATCGTGCTGGTTCGGATCGTAGATGATGCGGCGGCGGTTGCGTTCGTACATCGGGTCCGGCAGCGGAACGGCCGAGAGGAGCGATTTGGTGTAGGGATGAAGCGGGTTCTTGAAGAGTTCGTCGGAGGTCGCGAGTTCGACCAGCTTGCCATAGTACATGACGCCGATCCGATTCGAGAAGTACTTGATGACGGAAAGGTCGTGGGCGATGAACATGATCGTGAGACCGAGTTGGTCGCGGAGATCGTTCAACAGATTGATGACCTGGGCGCGGATCGAGACGTCGAGGGCGCTGATCGGTTCGTCGGCGATGATCAGTTCGGGTCCGACGACCAAGGCGCGGGCGA
>CALGNF010000013.1 GCA_937958685.1 uncultured Caryophanales bacterium | reverse complement strand
CCAGCGCGGTTTTTCTATTCCTTATTCTTGGGACTCTATTTCATTACAGCCCCATACTGAGATTATCACAGTCTCAACTTGCCGCTTTGGATCTTTGAGCCGCCATAAGCGCCGGTATTCCTTCAGGTGGCGGGGAACCTGCTCACCGCGGAACAAGAGCTCCAGCTTTTGGTCTTTGATATCAAAATTATAAATGACGACCTCTTTCGTCCGCATTTGCTTTTTCAACATCATCACACACCTGCCTTGTCCATTCTCACATATTATACGGAGCAGTTGCGGGTTCTATTGGCGATTATGTCATTTTGGAAGGATAGATTCAATTGGATGCGGAGAAGGACTTTCGTAATGATGCGTAAAAAAACATTCATGTGCTTGTGGAGAGGGTCATGGAAGTGTTTAAGCCCTCATTCACGATCGACTTTGACTATATCTACGGGAAATTCCTGGAGAGCCCCACCCGCAACGCCCTGATCCTGCAGGCGTGGTTCAATTATCCTGAAGGTGCTGGGGCCAGTATTGTTTCATTTTAGACCCTAATCCATCATTTGGCACTCCTATAACTGCAAAAGAAGTCAACTCAAGGCTTTTTCTCTCTAACCATAATATGCAAAACCAGGTTCCCATTCCGGAACCTGATTTTGTCTAATAAGGAGGATATTATGAAGAATACTTGAACTCGGAGATTGTTTTTAGCGATGAAGTATAAATGCGCTTGTAACGCTGATAGAGATTATCGTAAAGGATTTCAGCCTCGGGATCGGAAAGCACCAAAAGTCCAGGTCTCACGAGCAGGCTGACAACCGCCAAAGAATCACGTAAGAAGAGTGCGACGCAAATCATCATGACTTTTTTATCGGCTATTCGTGTGCTTGGTGGGAGAGTCCGTCGAAGATAACCTTAGCGCCGATATCCTAAATCGGTGACCACTCACTCAACATACACCAAACAACAAATCGATTGTGTAATTGCCTACTAAACTAAGAACGCCTGTTAACGGAATCAGTTTCGACCAATTTGGCGCTGTTCTTGATCCGTTGCGGTTTACCGGTTGTTGATAGAGAGCCAATCATGAGTAAATAAGTTACTTTTAAAAATTTATCTCTTTGATCGTAACCGAAGGCAGCGCTATACCGCGGAACGATTATGATCTAAAGCGTGAGCGGTCATTCAAGTGGATAATTGAGTAATCTTTAAGCTTAGAAAAACTCCCGAACTAAGCACACAATCAGTGTGAATCATTTAGGGTTTTTATCTATAAGAGCCTATCAATCAGCAGTTCTCAATTCGTTGGGATCTTGGTTCGCTTCATCGATGAAGTAGATGCATATCAATTGGACACGGTCACAACCGTCGGTTCCTAAGTTGGGGGTGTGAATATCATCTACCTCGAAAATGATGAGCATGTTCGAACCCTGCAGTTCTTCGGGAATTGAGAAGTGGAACCAGTCTTCACCAATCGAAAAGTCAGGAACCCGATCAAGCGTAATCCAGAATGTGTCTTGATTTTGTTCTCCCATGTCTGCTTTAGGCCGATCAGGCGGGAAACTGAATGTTTCCAGTTGGACTGTCAAAGCATCCTTAAGCAGAAAGTGCGATTCATAGGTATCAAGATCGACTAGGCGAACGCGGAATTTTGCTTTTCCGGTCGTGCCACCGACGGATTGCGAGCGAATACGCATCTTCATGATTTTATCGTTGGGGATCTGGATTTTGTTATAGACGTAGAGGTTAGTCTGTTCGTTGTCTTCTGGCCAATCCCAAGAGTCAAACATGATGCCATAACCACCGTCGAAGATTGCTTGACCATTACCGGAGTTCATCATCTCGATCACGCTTGTGCTGAATTCGCGGATGTTTTTCCATCGGCTTATCGATGCCAACCTGTCTACAGTATATGTCGCGCCTTCAGGATCAAAGTTCCAATAACTGCGTGTATCCAGCGGAATTGACGTGATGTCAGATGCCCGCAAGTTCAAATTAAAATGAGGATTTAGCGGGTCGACAAGAACATATTCATCACCGACAGGAGTAGCGATGACGTTGATTGTCACATTGCGGTTAACAGAAGCGTTTGTTTGGGAAATCACAGAAATCATCGCGGTGCCGATGCCTTGGATTTTGAAACTGCCATAACTGAATTTCTCATCGGTTGCAATCGAAACAACTGATGGATTATTGCTTGTGAATAGAAAGTTGTCCATGGCCCCTGAAGGTGTGGTTTCTATAGCAAGATTGAGACCATCATACATTTCGTAACTTAAAGGGAATGTATATGCGTTGTTGGAATTGGGAGCCGGTTCATGCGACCATCTAACGTTGATTGACGTTGCATGCAGGTGCTTGACGGTTACGATTATGGAAACAGAAACCGAGGGGTTGTTGTTTGATGTTGCGGTAATAAGGTATTCGCTATCGAGAACAGCGACTTCCCTAACGACTGAGACTTCACCGGTTGCAGAGATCGAAACATGAGTTGGGTCGGCGTCGCCAACAGGAGCTACCGACCAGATAATGTCTTTATAAGTCGCGTTTTCAGGTGTGAAAGTGATTTGGTTTGCCAGCCCTAGAGTAACCGACTGGAACTTCTGTGCGAGAATCTCATAACCAGTCTCTTTAAATGCAAGCGATTCTACTTGTATTATCGGCATGACTGTTACAGTGACTTGTGCAGTTTTGGAATCGACAGTTGCCGTGATTACAGCCACTCCAGGAGCAACAGCTGTAAGTTGGCCATCGCTCGCGATGGTCACAACTGCATGATTGTCCGATGTCCACGTTGGTGTCTTAAAACTTGCATTTGACGGCGCAATCAGCGCTTCAAATTTGACTGAACCGCCTTGGTAGATCGATAGTGCTCCTGCAGAGACGCCAGTGCCTTTGATTGAAACGATCGATACTGGAACATAGGAACCTGTGAAAGTCGTTGTTGCGCTTTGGCTTTCAGTAGTCTGTCCAGATATCGTTGTGCCAGATAATGTCGTTGGAATGCCGGTGGTTGAGAGGGTTGTTGTGACATCTTGGCAAGCGGTAAGCAAGCCAAAAAGCACTAGTGCTAAGATAAACAATAGCGATTTTCGGAAGAGTTGTTTCATATGTAAAAACCTCCTGATTCTAATGTTATATTTCCAGGCGAATCGTGACGACTTCGAATTTGTGGAGTTTGTATGTAAGTTTATTACCGAAGTGAGTTATTAATTGGTTTTTGTTTTCAAGGATATCCGATAGATATGCTTGCTTAATCTGAACCGGAATCTCCAATGTGACTGTCGAATCGGTTCCGTTGACATCGTATAAACGGAAGGAGATTGCCTTGCCATCTTCGCTTTTCTTAATGCCATTCAAGATTGCCCCGCCATGATACTTAATTATAGGCAGAAGGTTGTTTTCCGGCTTTTCACTGAGAGTGCAGTAGATTGGTTTATGTAGAAAGATTTGAGCAATAGCCACTAGTTTAACGTTATCGTTTGGAGCGATGCCAAAAGCGACACGAAACTCGTGAATGCCTATTTCTGGGGTTGGATCAGGGTCAAACGAAGCACGAAGTAAAGAGACTTTAAGTTTATCTTTTGTGAAACGGAAGGCGTGTTTTCCCTCAGCAATCAGCACTAATCCCAAATCCCCTTTTGGAACGTAAGCTAGTTCATTTCCGGGCATGTCAGTTTCTGCCCAAGTTCGTTCGCAGATACCATAAGGTACCATATATTTCGCACTCACTGCCTCTTGATGCGAAAAACCGAATTCGAGCTTGGGGATAGTCTTACCGTGTTCGCCTAGTTCCCGGCAATCCGACTTGATCAAATACTCAACAATCGTAGAATCGAAATCTAGCTTGGCTGTTATCTCAAGATTGGATTGACCGTATCTTGCAGTATAGATGATCTGACTACGATTGTTGTTGTGAACATTCTCAATGACCCGAACAGAATGAAGCGGAAGCGATGATAAATGCCTGCCTGTTTTCCAACTTGACATCAACCCTGAACCGTCCTCAATTACATAGTTGAATCCAGCATCAATGCCTTCAGCAATCACAACCTCAGTAATTTTGTCAGTAATCTTTATAATTTTAAGATCGTTCGTGTCAAGTTCAATTTTAAGGAGATTGTTTTCCAACTCTAAATCAGTCGAGGGGGCTTGCTTTTCAAAAAGTGGGGGATAAGTCATAGCTTCCACTATTAAAGGCAATTGCCGCATCGCAAAATATGAAAAACCAAATGGGGAGACGCGTATATGAACATCAGCTTCGAAGTAATCGTGGCTCCAATACGTTTTTGTCTGGCGAATTATGCTTGCCTCTAGCAAGTTATCTTCATAATCATAGAATCCAAGTTTTTCCCGATCGCCTTCGTAATCCCACACCTGTATTCTAACGGGTTTGCTAAAGGCGAAAGCAAAAGGATTGAAAACGACAAAATGTCTGGTGCTGCCAACAGCACGATTCGATATGAATATTCCAGCTTGGCTTTGAAAGCCCGATCCGGCGCCAAAGGAAGTGTTCTCATTATAATTCTGAAAACTAAATGTGTCGATGATTTTCCGAAGACTTTGGGATTTTACAGAACCGCTAGCGGCTAATGCAAGTTGATAATTCGCGAGCGCAAACGCTTTAGTTTTTTCGACACCACTCCCCGGGAGAATATCATGAAACTGGTTAAACAGCACTTTATGCCAAGATTCGTTGAGGAGTGCTTTTTGGTAGTCGTAGACGCCCTTTAAGTCGGCCATGACGTTAAAAACTTCTGCCTCATACAATAATCTGATAGTATTGGCGTTTCCCTGCTTGATTTTTGCCTGCGAGGTGTAACACCCGGTAAACACAGGATTTAACTCGCCGTTATAGTATCGAAAACTATCTTTGCGCTTTTCCGCTTGCTCGAAAAACTGACGATAGGAACCAAACACAATTCGAGGAAACACCGGATAGTTCATCATTTCTTTTATTGTCAGAATGTCTTTAACTGTTGCCCCACCGCCGTGATCGCCAACACCGTATACTCTCATTGTGTAATCGATACCGTAGCGATTGCAGAAGTCAGGGACGAACAATGCAAAATCAGGATTCACTTCGCCATTATACCAGAACGGTTCACAATAGGCCAAGACTCCATTATTGGTTTTCGCTATCCAGTTGTATAGCGCCGGCATTTCCTTGCCGCGGCAATGATAGTAATACTTAACCTTGGCTTTTGCGAGTATCTCGGGGTAATTTTCAGAGTGACCGAAAGTATCGGGTTCATAATCAATAACTAATTCATCGGAGTTAATCTCTAGCAGATCAGCAAGATATGTCTTTGCATATAATATGCTTCTGGCAAGAGAGTCGCCTGTTGCCATGTTTTTATCGCCCTCGACCCAAGTCGAAGCGGTCACTTCCCATCTGCCTGATTTGACCATTTTTTTGATTCTTGCAAGCAAATCCGGGCGATAGGTTGCGATAATTTGGTAAATTGCCGCTTGCGATTGTGAGAATGTGAATTCAGGAAAAGCATCAAGCAAATCGAGCATCGTCTCCAGTGTCGAAATCGTTATCGCTACAGTCTCATCGAAACCCCACAGCCAGTTCATGTCAATATGGGCGTGAGCGACCATTATCATAGTTTTGGCTTTTGCATCTGCAGCTAGCGGCAATAAGCAAGCCTCCGCAGCAAGGGCGGTCTCATTTGTAATCGTCCCGTTCTTTGTGAAAGCGGCGGCCAAATGACCAATCGCTTGATTTATTATCTGTTGATGCTTATTGTTAGCATACTTGTTGATTTCGCTTGCATAATTGATTTCCGCGAGAATGCGTTTCACCATGCTTCCGCGACAAGTCTTTTCGATTTCTGCCAATATCTGTCTATTATCCATAGTCATACCTCTTGATGAAACTTCATTTGCGATTGGAAACTGCGAAGAAAAGAAAAGTGGGGAGTTTCAAAATTTCGATAGGCGGTTGACACACTTATGATTTGTGCTATAATAGCATTGTCAACGTTTACATTGCAGATATTATCACCAAAAAACACAAATGTCAAGGGGTGCACAATGAAAAGAACCTTTAAGTTCTTGATCCTACTTGGTTCTATTTTTGGGATTGTTTCGGTACTACTTGCATGTCAACCAAAGGAAATCGGCGGTTATGATTACTCAGTCCAGGGAAAAAATGAAGAAAGCACTTTAAGAATCATCGGCGGGTGGACCAAAACCGGAGTTGGCACACATTTTCACGCGGGACCTGACGCCGGACCTGGCGTGATGTTTGCGCTTGAAGGTTGTATGCAATACGTCCGGACTTCAACCAAATTCTATTACCTTCTTGCGGAGAGTTTTACGCATAATGATGATTCCACGAGTATTATCAAGATCCGGGATGATGCCTATTGGCACGATGGCAATCCCGTTGTGGCGATGGATATCCTCAGTTATTATGCGTTGAATATCACCGATTTCGGAAAATACATCTTGGATTTAGAAGTTATTGATGCCAACGAAAATGGCGAACTCGACGACGACAAGGAACTTTTGGTTTATTGGAAACCATGGAAAGAACCGACAAACTATTCCAAAAACATGCTTTTGGCGATGGACACGAAGAATGGCTCAATTCAGTACAAAACCTTTCAGGTATTCGTCGATGAGGCGCTGGATTTGATATACAACGGACCAGACGGCAACACACCGAATCCAATCGTTACAAGTGCCTCTGATGGGCAAGGAGAGATTCGTCTAGGGCGTCATATAAACTCAGTTTCGGCCAGTCTTGGCAACATTTATAATCAATTCAGGGCCTTCGTTATTCCTGGAACCCAACCAGGCAATTACATGGCTACGGGTCCTTACAAGATTCAGACAGTTACCGAGAATCAAATGATTCTTGTCAAAAATGAAAATTACTATTTTGCCGACCAAGTTGGATTTGATCGTATCATTGCCACCCAGTATTCCAATGATAATCAAATCTATGCTGACATGAAGGCGGGAAAACTTGACTATGTCGACGGGGTTCTGCCGCTTGACATCAATGAATCAATCTTGGTTGAAAACCGCAATCTCGTTTCGTATAAATATTACGACCAAGGCGCCATCGGCATGTATTATAATCTGGAAAAAGAAATTTGGGAAGACGATCTTGTCCGGGAGGCTTTTCAATACATCTTTGACCGTGATATAATCAGGGCGACTGTCGTTCCTTACGGTGTTACATCTTATAAACCACTGATGATCATGTCGCCGATTGAGGCAAGACAATATATGTCTTCTGAAGCTTATTCGATGATCAATGATTACAGATTTGACCAGGAAAAGGCTGCAATGCTGCTCGAAGCTGCGGGCTGGGTCATAGCTGACAACCAGTGGTACGATTCAAGCGGCAAGCTCGTCGAGCTGACGGTTGGATACCAAAACATCCCGACATTCCTCAAAGTCGGCCAAATCGTCAAGGCGTCGCTGGAGAACTTTGGAATCAAGGTCATCCTCAAGAGCGGCAGTGACTGGGGTACTTGGTTCTCAATCGCTTCGTCACAAAACAGTTCTTATGATTGCGTTATCGCTTTTACGGAACTCAATACGTTCGGAACACATCCAGCTGGATCGATGAAGCATTTCTTTGATATACTACAAGCCCATGTCTTGCATCTGCCGACCGATCCGAATACAGGACGATTCTCAATCCAGGTCGATTTATTATCCCAATCGAACAAATCGCAATCATTGGGCAGAATCACCGTATATTCAGTATACCAAAATCTGTACACATATGAGGGTGCTGAACTCGAAAATTACGTCGATTCAATAATTCTGGGGTTTTCCAAGTACAATTACGGAATTCAGTTTTTTGAAAATGTGACCGGATCGTATTTCGATGCCAGTCGTGTCGGCGGACTGCCTTCTCCGGAGCTGATGTTGGAAAACCGAAACATCACCGTGTTGCCGGATTATTTTGAACCAAATTATCCGATCTTTGCCCAACTAAACATTCATTTCACTCAAGCAGCCCCTTACGGAACCGGAGAGTTATTTGCCAAAAAAAGTGACTAGGAGAATCAAATGAATTCAGGATCAGGGAAAAAACGGAAGAACTCGCTATATCGGTTGATTTTCAAATACCGTTTTTTTTGGCGCAGGATCGGGATCGCACTCCTAACACTCATTCTATCGATATTCTTGATTTTCTTTCTTCTGAGGCTGATTCCGGGAAGTTCAGTCGATTTGTTCGCACGGACCCTAGCAAATCAGCGAAACATCTCATTAGCAGAAGCTCGAGTCATCGCTATTCAGATTCTCGGCTATGATCCAGAAGCATCCGTATTCACTCAGTTTTTCGGGTATGTCGGCAATTTGTTTAAAGGAAATCTCGGTCAGTCGTTATACGACCCGAATCTTACTGTCAATCTAGTTATTAAGAAGAACTTGCCCTGGACTTTGTTTATCGCTGTGTTTTCACTACTTATCAGCTTCATAATTGGAATCTTTATGGGGTCGAAACTAGCCTGGAGCAAAAACAAGAAAGCCAATTCCGCCCGGACTGGCTATATTATCGCTTCAAGTTCATTCCCTGATTTCATTTTTGGTTTGTTGATGCTGACGCTGTTTTCTTCGGTATTAAGAATCTTTCCGACAGCAGGAGCTTACAACATTGAATATTCTACACCGGGTTTCAACTTGAGATTCATCGCCGATGTCTTGTATCACGCGACGATTCCAGTCATGAGTTATGTCTTTATCCAAACGAGCGGCTGGGCGCTAGGAATGCGCGGCAACTGCATCAGCGTTCTCGGCGATGATTACATCTTTGCCGCTAAAGCTAGGGGCATACCCGATCACTTGATTGAATCACGGTATCTTAGGCGTAACGCTATGCTGCCATTGGTGACTTCGTTGGCCATCTCATTTGCAGTTATCTTTGGCGGTTCGCCTTTGATGGAAAATATCTTCAACTATCCCGGTATTGGCCAGCAATTTGCGCTTTATATTGGTCAGCGGGAGTACTTCATGATTCTTGGAATTCTCTTCTTTGAAAGCGTTGTTATCATCTTTGCCAATCTTATCGCCGATTCGATTTATTCGTTGATCGATCCAAGGATTAGGAGGGGAGCGTAGATTAAACCATTAACCACTGAGAAAGGCTGTTTTTTCATTGTGTTCTTAAGGTCGGTTTTAGATAAGATCGTTGCTTTTTTCAAGTTGATGTACGCCAACAAGAAATCGGCAATCGGTTTCTCCGTCATTATCAGTTTTATTGTTCTAGCGGTCGTTGTTGCACCATTACTAAACTATGACGGATCAACTGATGTATTCAACATCTTCAGTTCACCATCGCGCGAGCACTGGCTTGGAACTGATTCTTTGGGTAGAGATGTGCTCTCAATGTTGATCGTCGGGACCAACGACGTGCTCTCGATTGCTTTCTTTACGGCATTGATTACCGTCTCTTTCGGCACAATCATCGGAATTGTATCCGGTCTCACGGGGGGTATTGCCGATAAAATCATTCAGGCGATTACAAATTTGTTTCTAACGATTCCAAGCTTTCCAGTATTGATGTTGTTGGCTGCGTTGATTACCGTTGAAGATAATATCACCTTTGCATTGATTCTTTCTGTGTGGAACTGGCCGGGCTTGTGCCGGGCGGTCAGAGCGCAAATAATCTCGCTCAAAGAGCGAGATTTCATCCAAATATGTCATGTCATGAAAATGACAAAGTGGCATATCATCACCAAGGAATTAATGCCAAATATCTACTCCTACATTCTAATCAACTTCATCATGACGATGAAAAACGCGATTATCGCTTCGGTTGGAATCATGATGCTAGGCGTTGCCGCTTACGAACCGACCAATTGGGGGGCAATGCTTTACGACATTATGAACAATGCAGCCATGCACATCGACTCGGCAATCGTCTACGTCGTTTCACCGATTATGTTCATCGTTATCTTCCAGTTCGGGATTATTATGCTGACGCAGGGACTAGACGAAAAACTCAACCCCCGGCTGATCAAGAATTGAGGCGTTCGAAATGAACATTGTCGAATTTAGAAATGTTTCGATTGATTACAAAATGAAACGATATGATCTTCGTGCCGTTAATCAGGTTGATTTCGATCTACAAAAAGGGAAAATCACCGCGCTCGTTGGCGAGTCGGGCTCTGGTAAAACAACTTTTGCGACCGCGTTGATCAACTGTATATCCGCTCCTGGCGAGATTGCCTTCGGAAGTATTCTCTATTATGGAAAAGACAAAGCAAAACCAATCGATGTTACAAAGCTTTCTGAGAAAGAATTGAATATGTTTCGCTGGAGCAAGGTCTCAATGGTTTTTCAAGGAGCCCAAAGTTCTTTGAACCCCGTCATGAAGACTTTCGATCAATTTTATGAAACACTCCAAGTCCATCGCCAGGGTAAAATCACCCTCGAAGAAGCAAAGACAATATCTACAAGTTGTCTCGAATACGTTAATCTAGACGCAACGCGAATCCTCGGAAGTTATCCACACGAATTGTCTGGTGGAATGAAGCAACGTGCCATGATCGCCTTTTCGCTGTTGCTTGATCCCGAAATCGTCATCCTTGACGAACCGACAACGGCGCTTGATGTCATCAATCAGGATTATGTTTTCTCGATTCTCAAAAGGATTAATGCCGAGAGAAATATTACGATGCTGCTATTAACTCATGACATCGCCGTGGTCTCCAAGTATGCGGATTTCGTGGGTGTGATGTACGGCGGCAGTATGATGGAGTATGGAGACACATTGAACGTGTTCAAATACAAATATCATCCATATACAGAAGGTTTGATTAATGCAACTCCATCCTTGCTTAAAAATCTTGATGCAATGAGACCGATTGAAGGAAGCCCCCCTAATCTTCTCGAACCAATTCAAGGGTGCGTTTTTTACCCAAGGTGCCACAAACGCCTGCCTATTTGTGAACTCCATGAGCCAGCTACCTATCCCAATCCGTCAGGCGGCAGTTGCAAGTGCTGGCTTTTTGAAAACAAGGTGAAGTCATGAAAATCTTGGAACTTAAGGACATTTCCATGGATTTCATCGCCAAAAGCCAACTTCTTGAAGGTGAAAAATACTACCATGTGCTCAGGGATATCAATCTCGATATTCACCAAGGCGAAATCGTCGTCATTGTTGGAGAGTCAGGTTGCGGCAAGACGACGATCGGTAAAATTATCACCGGATTGTTAAAGCCGACCAAAGGCGAAATGCTATTTTTAGGAAGAAACATCTATAAGGGCTCGATTTTCTCCAAGAAGAAATTCGATGTCTCGGAGTTTTCAGATTTGCACGTTAAGCTTAACCCCAGAGAGCACAAAGCCTATTTAAAAGCAAAAATAAAAGAAAAGAGAACCGAGATTTCCGAACGTATCTCTGATTTTGAAAATAGCGTCCAATTCGTTCAGCAGGACTCATATGCTTCGCTTAATCCCGCAAGAACAATCTATCAATCGCTATATGCGCCAATCAAAAATAAAAACCGCAAGTGGAATCGTCTTACAATTGACAACAAGATTAATGACCTTATGGCACTTGTCGGTTTATTGCCTGCTGAACAATTTCTATCCAAGTATCCCCACCAACTATCCGGAGGGCAAAGGCAGCGTATCCTGCTTGCTAGAGCGATTTCGTTGGATCCGAAACTCGTCGTCGCCGACGAACCGGTATCGATGATCGATGTGTCGTTGCGCTTATCGATATTAGATTTGATGAAGCGGTTGAATGAGAAACTGAACCTGTCATTCGTCTACATTACTCACGATCTTTCGACTGCCAGGTATATTGGCTACAAGGGTAGAATCTGTGTCATGTACCTTGGAGAGATCATGGAACTTGGATCTGTTGTCGATGTAATCAGTTCGCCGCAACACCCCTATACTCAAGCATTGCTTTCTTCAGTCCCCGTTCCTGATCCGGTTGTATCGCGAAAGCCAAAACCCGAACTGATCAAATCGATGGATATGGGTGACTTGATGGTTCGGACAATCGGCTGTCCGTTTTACCCAAGATGTCCGTATGCCAAGCGTGACTGCGCTGAGGATCGGGTTCCATTTGTTAGCCGCGAGAACGCTCTTGTTCGCTGCAAGCAACTTGATGAGGTGCCGTCATGGAACGAAATATCATAATGATGTTTTTTCGGATCAGTTTGATCCTTTTAGTTGCCAGTATGATTATCATATTTATAGTTGATGAGGACACACCAGAATTCGTGGTAACGATTATCAGCCTCGTCACAAGTGGCGGGTTGGCGATTGTGAGCTTGTTATATGCGATTTGGAAAGGAAAACAAAGTGACAAAAACAAATAGACTACTAAAACACCTAACAGTGATTATGATCATCTGCTTGCTTGGCTTTGGCCTAACTGCATGCCATAATGCAACATCGATGGCCACCACCACAATACAGCAAACAATAACGACGGAAGCGCCATCAAGCATTCAAACAATCGTCACAACACAGCAACAAGAAACTACCACTTCGGCAGTTCCGACGACATTCGATCCGTCAATTGAAATCTATAGTGAGGTTTATATGCCTGGCATAATCGAAACATATTATCCTACCGCAGAAATTCTTGTCGCCGACCGAATCATTATCCGTTCCACCCGAGTCGATCCAACAGGCGTCAACGATTCGACCGAGGGAATTCAGTCAGTACTTGATCTTTGTTCACAAAACGGCGGGGGGACTGTGTTTTTGCCTAGGGGGAAATACCGCATTACCGGTAATATCCGCATTCCTTCATTTGTCTATCTTCAAGGCGACTACAACGATCCAGATGCCGAAAACTTCAATGGTTACTACGGAACCGTCATCCTTGCTGATGTCCCGGAAGCCGAAGTCGTAACAAAGTCGACTTTTATGGCTGATAAAGAGGATCCCAACGCCAACTTTCCCGCACTTATTACTATTGGGGGAAGCGCCGGTGTTATCGGGTTGACCGTATATTACCCAAATCAAGATCCGGACAACATCAAACCTTACCCGTTCACCTTTGAGATACCGAGTTTTGCCGGTGTCGGTGGCTCAATCAATCACATGGCCGCAACGATCAAGAATGTGACGATGATCAATGCCTACAAAGGTGTCGCCGCCAGCGTAACCCCAGCATCTGACGGCAAATCAGCCGCCAATGAGATGCTTCATCTCGAAAATATCAAAGGAACGGTCTTATATCAAGGCTTCCAACTTTACAACTCCTCGGAAACCGGCATTATCCGCGATATCAGCTTAAGCCCACTATATTGGTTTGGCGCTTCATCGGGCTACAATTCGCCTGAATATGAGAAGATCAACACCTTTTCCAAAACCTACGGCATTGGGGTGCTGCTTGGAGATCTCGAATGGAACACGTTCACAAACATCCATGTTTCCGGCTACCGTATCGGCGTCCGCATTCATGATGGTCTCCGAAGATACATTCCCGGGCAACCAGAAATTTATTTCATCGGGCAGTTCTACAACTTAAATATCGATGACTGTTTCACTGGACTTCGAGTCGATAACATGTATATCAATATGGGCATCAATATCACCAAAGGTGAAATTTCCGGCTCAACGTACGCTATCAACGCCCCTTATGTCGGCACTTCGAGAATCAAACTCGTCGGCGTAACACTCGAAGGTGAAGTGCGCGGAGCAAATGTTTACCAAAGTTATGAGCCCGGCTTTGCGTTCCTCCTTGCTGAAGGACTTCTCAAAGACGTCTCTATTCCTTATCCCACAAAGAGACCAGCAAACTTCGTTGATGTGGTTAAAACATACAAGATCAACAATACTGGTACCACTGACGTCTCGGCGACAATCCAGTCGGTGCTCAATCAGGTAGGATTTCAAGGCGGCGGCATTGTCTATCTCAAAGCCGGGCAATACCGGCTTGACTCGCCTCTTGTTGTGCCTGCCAACACTGAACTGCGAGGGGCGGCCAGTGCCAATACCAGAGACCAGATCGGTTTAAGCCAAGGAACGGTACTTATGGCAAACTACGGTTATCAAGAAACGAAATCAGCCGCAGAAACCGCCCAAAGCTTGATCACACTGGCTGGCGATCACGCTGGTGTTTCGGGGATGCGTGTCGTGTATTACGACAATCCGCCGCTTCTTGGCGACAAGGTCTCTTTCAAACTGCACTCCTATGTCATTCGCGCCCAAGCCAACCACAACTACGTGACTTATATGAGTTTCTTCGGTGTCCCTTACGGAATTGAATTCAAAGGCGATACAAAACTTGACGGCGGTCTAATCCTTGGTGTTAACGCCACTTACTACGAAAAAGGCATCAATATCGTCAATGTAGAGGAGATGATTATCGAAGAATGTCTCTCAAATGCAAGTGTTGTTGCGAGAAGCAACTTCGTCAACATGTTTCCCGAGTTCTTTTCCGAAGGCTGGCCCCGTGACGGTGCGACTATGACGAAGATGTACGACGACATTACAAGACCAAACTCCAAATTCCTGAACGTCACGGATTCACAGGTTAAAATCGGAAATTCCTTCACCTTTGGCTCCTTTGCGTTTTTCACCGGAATAAACAGCGACATCTTCATCTACAACAGTGCGGGCGACAACCTAAGCAATCTGGGACACCTGATTGAAATGAATGG
This sequence comes from uncultured Caryophanales bacterium, assembly GCA_937958685.1. GTDB lineage: Bacteria > Bacillota_I > Bacilli_A > Izemoplasmatales > Hujiaoplasmataceae > JAAYZB01. The sequence goes on along the minus strand of CALGNF010000013.1, from coordinate 1,523 downwards.
CGGCGCTCTTGTCGGTCTCAATATCATGCGTTATCAGGGCACCGTGATCCGCAATATCAATGACAACGCGAGCATTACCGTCATCAACAGACTGTCGTTACACCAAAACACCGACAATGATGTCGTGAGCAATATTCAAGTAGCGCCGATGCTAATCGCAAGCTCGCTTGTCGATGTCGACGATTTACCGCAAGTTTACACAAGGCCATAATAAAAAGATTGCCCACAAAGGCAATCGCTTAAATTGTTCTCACCGAGTTGCGGCGGATGATTAGGGGGTTGATGATCACTTTCTCCGGTGCATCAAACTTTTTCGAAGCATGATTATCAAGATTCTTTAACAGAAGGTTTTGAATCTTCTGGGTCATCTCCGCAAACGGATGCGAAATTGTCGTTACATCCTGAAGTTTCGCCCAATCAGACTCGTCATACATGACTAGACTATAATCGTGGTAGATTATTTTTCCGAGACTGCTCATTGAACTGAAAACGTTTTTTGTCAAGGTATCGGTTACCGAAATAACCCCAGTCGCTTTGGCATCTTTAATTGCCCGTTTGATATCGTCGTGATGCGACATGAAATCGCGGTCAGATAATGAACAAGTCATCGATTCATCAAAGGCAATGCGGGCTTCCGCTAGCGCGTCTTTGAAACCCGCTAGACGTTCTCGGTAGATATCATTGTCAAAATCGATCAGTAGCAGGTTTCGATGCTTGTTGTCGATGAGCTCCTTGGCGGCAAGATAAGTGCCAAGCCGGTCGTTAATCGTCAAACTGTCAAAAATATTGTAGTGGTCGATAAATAACTGCAGGGGATAGCAATTATTGTGAATCAATAAGTTCTCAATCGTTTGCGATTTCCTTGTGGGAATAAACATTACGGCCTCGACCCGAAGAGAAATCATCACTCGGATTTGCCCGACGAAATCGACATTCTCGTCGTCATAAACTACGATCAATCTTTTGTGAGAATCGAGAAACAACTTGTTTAATGAACGAATCAGATTATTAAAGAAAGGGTTGGTAACATCAGATATAATCAAACCAACGATATTCGATCGCATGCTCTTCAACATGCTGGCAATAGAATTGGGTTCATATCCAAGTTCCTTAATCGCGATTTTTATTCTCGCTTTCGACTCATCTGACACGATTTCTGGTTGTTTCAGATACCTTGCAACCGTGGCGGTAGAAACTTCCGCCATGCGTGCAACATCTTTGATTGTCGCCATTTAATCACCATTTTCAGTAATGCTGTTTATTGTATATTACATTACCAAATTGACATTGTCAAGTCCAATACTAAATACGAGAGGGAGACATTATGCTATATCGGCCTAGCAAGGAGAAACAATGGGATTCATGGATTCTCAAACATAACTATCTCTATTATATGTTTTATATCAACGTAAGCGTAAACGGTACAAGATGGGACGGCATCAGCCTTGCCACTTCGTCAGACCTTCTTCATTGAGATCGGAAGAGCGTCGTGTAGGGAAAGCGTGTAGATCTCGGTGGTCGCC
>CALGNF010000012.1 GCA_937958685.1 uncultured Caryophanales bacterium | reverse complement strand
CATTTCAAAAGCGGTCTGGGGACCGACGTCGTCGTCAAGCTTGTGGACAACCACATCTGGGCCGGCGGTTCCGAACACGCCGCGACCGGCGTCGTCTTCAACCCCAACATTCCGACCGAAGAGACCTTCACGATGCCGCACAAATACGGCGTCGACGGCGTCGTCTACGCGAGCAAGCCGCTTGAATACCAGGGCAATCTGATCGAAGACTTCTGGCTCCGTTTTCAGAACGGAAAAGTCGTCGCCTTCGGAGCGAAGAAACAGGAAGCGACGCTCAAGAATCTGCTCGAATCCGACGAAGGCAGTTCCCGTCTCGGCGAGATCGCGCTGATTTCGAACGATTCGCCGATCTCCAATTCCGGAATCCTCTTCCTCAACACGCTGTTCGACGAGAACGCGAGCTGCCACATGGCACTGGGCAGAGCCTATCCGATCAATGTCCAGGGCGGCGTCGAAATGTCGCAAGAACAGCTGGAGAAGGTTGGATACAACCATTCGCTCGTGCACAGCGACTTCATGTTCGGCACCGCCGACATGAGCATCGTCGGCACGAAACACGACGGATCCACCGTTCAAATCTTCCAAAACGGCAATTTCATTATCTGAACAACGCCTCTTCGGAGGCGTTTTTTCTATTTGTAAAGCAATAATCATCAAGCGTTCACAAAAGCAACGTATAATGGAAGAGATAGAAAGAAGGGATTGCCATGCTTCAATTGATCGACATCAAAAAGGATTATTACGTCGCCGGCCAACCGGTTCCGGCGCTCAACGGCGTCAGCCTGACCTTTCAAGACAGCGAGTTCGTCGCCATTCTCGGCCCGTCGGGATGCGGGAAGACGACGATGCTCAACATCATCGGCGGACTGGACCGTTATACCTCGGGCGATTTGCTCGTCGACGGGAAGTCGACGAAGGATTTCGTGGACAGCGATTGGGACTCCTATCGCAACGCCACGATCGGGTTCGTGTTCCAAAACTACAATCTGATCTCGCATCTGAGCGTGCTCGACAACGTCGAAATGGCGCTCAGACTTTCGGGCAGATCGGAAGAGCACACGTCTGAACTCCAGTCACCGAATACGATCT
>CALGNF010000011.1 GCA_937958685.1 uncultured Caryophanales bacterium | reverse complement strand
GATCGTATTCGGTGACTGGAGTTCAGACGTGTGCTCTTCCGATCTCAGATCGATGTCATCGAGTTCCAGACCAACGATCAGGACATTCCGGTCGTCGAGGTCGAGGAAGAGACACCGCTTCCCGAAGTCGTCATGGAAGAGGAGACAGAACTCGTCGAATCCGTCATCGAGCCCGAAACACCCATGGAAGCGGAGGTCGTGGAGACACCGGTTGAAGCGAAACCGGTGATCACACCCGAACCCGAGCCCGAGCCGCAGCCAACACCCGAACCGGTCACCGTCCTTCCCCAGCCCACACCTGAGCCCCAAAAGGAAGAACCGGCGCCCAAGCCGGCAGAACCGGTCAAGCCGGTGGAACCCGATTTCTCCCGGGAGGAGCGCGAACTGCTCGACGAGAAGATCAATTTGATCATCAAGAAGTATCACAAGCAACGTCGCCGGAAACGTTTTTGGACCGTGTTTTGGATCTGTTTCACGGTGCTTGTCCTCGGTTTCGCCGGTTATTGCTATCTTTACTACACTTACATTAGTCCGGGAACGCTCCCCTTCGGTATCCCTATCTTTTGGTGAGTTCCACTCCCGTATGAGGGTGATTTGTCTTGGAGATACTTGAACAAAACCGCTACACCCCGATGATGCAACAATATCTTGACATAAAAAAAGACTATACCGACTTTATAGTCTTTTTTCGACTGGGCGACTTCTATGAGATGTTCTTCACCGATGCGATCATCGCCTCGAAAGAGCTGGAGATTGTCCTCACCGGCCGCGACGCCGGTGTCGAGGAGCGCGTACCGATGTGTGGCGTCCCTTTCCACGCGGCCGATGTCTATGTCGAGAGGCTGATCGAAAAGGGCTTCAAGGTCGCGATCGTCGAGCAAATCGAGGATCCCAGCCTGGCGAAAGGCCTGGTCAAACGGGATGTCATCCGGCTGGTCACGCCGGGCACGGTCATTGATGAGGCTTCCCTCGATGCCAAAAGCAACAATTACATAGCCGCTCTTGGCAGCACCAAAGACAGATATATCATCGCCTGTAGCGATCTGACCACGGGTGAGAACTTCATCGTCACCATGCCGAGGGAGATCGAACTGCTGACAAGCGAGATCATGAACCTCTCGCTCAAGGAACTCGTGGTCAGCTCCGATTTCAACCAGAAGTTGCTCCGCAGCCATCTGGAGCTCAGCGCTTTCACCCTGTCCTTGAGCGATGCCAGAACCTTGCCCGAATATTACCGGAACCTCGTTCAGGAAATCTACGACAAGGACCTGCTAGCCACTTTCGCCAGCCTCATCAACTATCTCATCAAGACACAACGACGGGAGCTTCTGCATATGCAGAAAGTCCGGCTGTTCGAATCCCGACAATATCTTCGTCTGGACAACAACTCGATCAGAAACCTCGAACTCGTCGAGACTGCGCGCGCCGGCTTGCGCAAGGGCAGCCTATTTTGGCTGCTCGATCGCTGTCAGACGGCGATGGGGTCGCGCTTGCTCAAGCAAAACCTATTGCGGCCGCTGATCGAAAAGGACAAGATCGAGACCCGGTTTTCCCTTGTTGAGTCCCTCAATGACAACTTCATCGTCCGCGAAGACATCCGCAACCAACTCAAGAACGTCTATGATCTGGAACGGATCGTCGGCCGCGTATCCTTTGGCAACGCCAACGGCAGGGACTTGGTCAACCTGAAGCGTTCCCTCAGGACGATTCCGGTGATCAGGGAAAGCCTTGGGGTGCTGGACAACCCCTATGCGCACACGTTGCTCGCGGAGATGGACGACTTTGCCACGCTCGCAAGTCTGATCGATGCCGCCATCATCGACAATCCCCCCCTGTCCATCAAGGAAGGCGGAATCATCAAGACCGGTTACGACAAGGCGCTTGACGAGCTGCGCAACAACGCCACCAGCGGCAAGGATTGGCTTGCCCGTTTCGAGGAGCAGGAACGCAACCGTACGGGTATCAAAAAACTCAAAGTCGGTTACAACCGCGTTTTCGGCTACTATATCGAGATCACCAAAGGCCAACTCGATCTTGTCACTTCCGCCTTCGGTTACGAGCGCAAACAGACTCTCGTCAATTCCGAACGGTTCGTCAACGCCGAACTCAAGCAGATGGAAGCCCGGATTCTCGGTTCACAGGAGCACTCGGTCCAACGCGAGTACGAGCTGTTCGTGGCGATCCGAGACGAAGTTTTCGCCATGATCGATGGCTTGCAGCGGCTGGCCAGAGCCATCGCCACCATCGACATGCTGGTCGCTTTCTCCCAAGTCGCGATGGACCATCACTATGTGCGGCCGACGCTCACCGCCGCGCGCCGCCTGGAAATCATCGGTGGACGCCACCCTGTCGTTGAAAGGCTGCTCGAGGAAGGCACCTTTGTCGAGAACGACCTGTTGATGGGGGAAGAAACGGGGATTTTGCTGATCACCGGACCCAACATGTCGGGTAAATCGACCTACATGCGCCAATTGGCGCTTTCGATCATCATGATGCAGATTGGTTGCTTCATCCCCGCGCAAGCGGCGAAATTGCCGCTGTTTGACCAGATCTTCACCCGCATCGGCGCCGCCGACGATCTTTCCACCGGCAAATCGACCTTCATGGTCGAAATGCTGGAGGTCAACTATGCCATCCAAAACGCCACTGAGAACAGCCTGATCCTCTTTGATGAGATCGGCCGCGGCACAGCGACCTATGACGGCATGGCCCTGGCGCAGGCGATCATCGAATACTGCTATCACAAGATCGCCTGCAAAATCCTTTTTTCGACGCATTACCACGAACTGACATATCTCGAGGACGAACTGGCGTCGCTCCATAACGTCCACGTGCTCGCGAAAGAAGAAAAAAACGACATCGTCTTCCTGCACAAAGTCAAGGACGGTCCGACCGACAAGTCGTATGGAATCCACGTCGCCAAACTCGCCAAACTGCCGGGAGCGCTTCTGAAACGGGCGGCGGCGATTCTGACCGAACTCGAAAAAAACCACGGCTACAATGTGATTAAACCGCAAACAATCGATCTCTTTAATTTTGACGAGGCCCTGGCTGAGGAAGACAGCCAGGAACAACACTATCATTCGGTCATCGAACAACTGAAGAACCTCGATGTCAACGAGCTGACACCGCTTAAGGCGATGAACATCCTCGCTGCCATCATCGAGGAACTCCGAAAGCGGCCAGGGAGGTGATCGTGTGGGAAGAATCATTCAACTTGACAGCAAACTCCAAAACATGATCGCCGCCGGCGAGGTCATCGAAAGCATCGCCAATGTCGTCAAGGAGCTCGTGGAAAATGCGCTTGATGCCGGCGCAACCCGGATCGAAATCGCGCTTGAGGAAGCCGGAATCAAACGAATCCTCGTCGTCGACGATGGTTTTGGCATGGACGCTGATGATGCCAAAATGGCATTTTCCCGCCATGCGACCTCGAAAATCAAATCCGAATACGATCTTTTTCACATCGCTTCCCTGGGTTTTAGGGGCGAGGCGCTTCCGTCGATCGCCGCCGTGGCCCGTGTCGAATTGACAACTGCCGAGGCTGCCGCCGAGGGTATCCGCATCATCGTGGAAGCCAATGACATAACCAAAATCGAGACTGCCTCGCGGGGACAGGGCACATCTGTCAGCGTGACGCGCCTCTTTTACCATACTCCGGCCCGTTTCAAGTATCTGAGACCACTGCCTTTGGAACTGCAACAGACGAGTGAAGTCATCAGCCGCTTCGCATTGGCCTATCCCGAGGTGGCCTTCTCGCTCGCCAACAACGGCAAGGTGCTCCTCAAAACCTCCGGAAACGGCAAGTTGCACGACGTGCTGGCAACCATCTACGGAATCGACGCCGCCAAGCGGATGCTTCCGTTTCAAGCCAGAAGCCGTGATTACCTGGTCAGCGGTTATCTCAGTGAACCCAGCGAGACCAGGGCGTCGCGCAAACAGATCATGATTTTCGTCAACCGGCGGCCGATAAGGGACAACCTGCTTGCCGCCACGATCATCGACGCCTACGGCCAACTGCTTCCCGGCAAACGTTATCCCCTCGTCGCCCTGATGATCACCGTCGACCCGCAACTGGTCGATGTCAATGTCCACCCGACGAAACTGGAAATCAAATTCTCAGAAGGAGAAGCCCTTCGGAAACTCATCTATCAGGCGATTCGCTCCCAACTGGCGGATAAGCCGGTCATGGGTGGGCTCGGCCTACAGGAAATCGCCGAGTACCTCAAGGAAGGCGCTATCGATCCCTCAGGACAACTGTCAGATCGGAAGAGCACACGTCTGAACTCCAGTCACCGAATACGATCT
>CALGNF010000010.1 GCA_937958685.1 uncultured Caryophanales bacterium | reverse complement strand
TTGAGGGGGTAGTGTCCATCGGACGTGTGGGTTCAAGTCCCATCAACCGCACCATCGAATACTTTAAAGACTCCAAAGTGAGTCTTTTTGTTTTATATGTTGATATACAGTGCATAAATCTGATAAAATGCACAGTAAACAGGGTCAGTAGGATCGTTATAAGAGATCTGAAGGAAAATGGTCGCGTTCAAAAAGAATATTCACTATAAAAGTCGGCTGGAGACACATGATGATTTAATGGCTTGTTACAGGAGGTGTTTCAATGAAGTGCGAAGAGTATTGGCAGATGTATCTCAATGATGTCGGTGGCGAAATAGCGCGAGTCTGCAGCAGTTGCTTTCATTTCGAGTTGACAGAGAAACTGGCCAACGAGTTGCTCGAACTGGTGCTTGCGGGCAAGAAGAAAGCCACCGCCAGCAGTCTGTACAGTTTCACTTTGACCAACGAAAAAATCCCCGAAGTCGGCGATTTTCACATTGTCACTGATTGGGCGGGCGAGCCGCGGTGCGTGATCAGGACCACCGCGGTGGCGATCATCCCTTTCAATCAGCTAACTTTCGCCGTTGTCTGTCGCGAAGGCGAGGACGACGATCTTGAAAGTTGGCGAAAGGGCCATACACGATTCTTCCAGGCCGAAGGGCATGAGCTCGGTTATGTTTTCCATGAGGACATGCCGGTCGTTTTCGAGGATTTCATCGTTGTCCATCGTCGCTGAGTATGCAACCAGATGCTTGTTTGCCAATCGACCGAAAACAAGAAGGGCGACAAAACCGTTTGCGATCGTTGAAAAATGAATGTTTATTGTGATTGACCATGTGGTATAATTGATAGCGATCGACGCAATATAGGAGACTTACGTGAAAAAAAAGAACAGTTGGCTCTATCTGGTTATTGCCTTCTTCGCGATCAACTTCATCATCAACATCTTGCCGAACCAGGATTCTGGAGAGAACCGGGTCTTCACAATTTTCCCATTCCTGATGTTCGTCTTTTTTCTCGTTGTCGGCAAGGCGTTGGTTAAACCGCAAAATGATCATTCAGACAAGGAAGACTCCCCGCCACCACCTCTTTCCAAGCCAAAAGCAAAAGAGCGACCCAAAAACCAGGAGCTGTATGACGAGGACTCCTTCAAAATCGATCCGGACGATTACAAACTCTAATGAAAGCGCGAAAACCTTGGTTTCTGCGCTTTTTTATAGCAGGGGTATCAATGCTGTTGCGACCAGTCCGGCCACCAGCTTCGCCCCAGCAGGTTGATATGGGTTTTGTCTGCGATGCCTAATTGATATGTTTTCCGACTCTGGTGAGCAGGCTGTGTACAATGCCTTCAAGGATTCGACGCCGAAAGCCACGTAAAAAATGATGGTTAATTGGCCATGGCGAGAAAAGGTTATTTGGTTATGTGTGTTTATATAACACAAATGCGTACGCTATAACGGACGAGGTCTCTTTTTTTGGACAATTTCCCGGTTTTTGATTGACTTTTTATTCTTCATAATTTATTATGAAAGCGCAAAATCGTCGGCAATGCTCGCAATATTTACATCTAAATGGCGCAAGAGACACCCATAAAAGGCATGAGAAGAAACCGCGCACCACTTATTCATGCTATTGATAACATTCGTGGTGCCTTTTTGTATGGCAGGGTGCGAAAAATTCACAAACCTGACGCCATACAAAGTAATCGATGAAACACTTGCACTAGCGATTCATGGCAGGATTGCGGACGGGAGACCATATGAAACCATTCATCCATGACGACTTTTTGATCCACTCTGAGACGGCCAAACGCATATACCACGGGCATGCGGAAAAGATGCCGATCATCGACTTCCATTGCCATCTCGATCCCAAGGAGATCTATGAAGACAAGCATGCGCGCAACATCGTCGACATCTGGCTGGCGGGCGACCATTACAAATGGCGGCTGATGCGTGCCAACGGAGTCGATGAGGACTATATCACCGGTGACAAGCCCGAGTATGAGAAATTCTTGAAATGGGCGGAGGTCGTCGAGATACTTATCGGCAATCCCCTTTATCACTGGACTCATCTTGAACTGAAGCGCTTTTTCGCAATCGACACGCTACTGAGCCCCAAAACGGCCGACAAGATCTACCGTGAAGTCAATGAGAAGCTTCAGAATCTATCGGCGCGGAAACTGATCGCCCTCTCGAATGTCGAGTCCATCTGCACCACCGATGATCCGACCGACACGCTCGAGTGGCACGAAAGACTGGCGAGGGACCCCACGATGAAAACAGTCGTCATGCCGGCGTTTCGGCCTGACAAGGCACTCAACATCGAACAAGCGACCTTTGTGAGCTGGACCACGAGACTGTCACAGGTTGTCGATTACGAGATCAAGGAGATCACGGCCTTCAAAAAGGCACTTGCCGAACGGATCGTCTACTTCCACGACCACGGCTGCCGGCTTTCGGACCATGCTCTCGATTTTGTCAATTATGAAGTCACAACCGAAGAAGAAGTTGCGTTGATCTTCGAACGGGCTTTGCGCAAGGAAGCCCTGAGCCGCTCGGAGATCCGCAAGTTCAAAGGGCACCTGCTCGTTTTTCTCGGTCGTCTGTACCACCAATTCGGCTGGGTCCAGCAATATCATATTGGAGCGCTCCGTAACCTTTCCAGCCGCTCATTCGCCCACCTTGGTCCCGATACTGGCTACGACGCCATCAACGACAGCGCGATCGCCGTGCCGCTGGCCCAACTCCTGAACTCCCTCGATTTGACCGAGGAATTGCCCAAGACGATCCTCTATACCCTCAATCCCAGCGACTATGAGCTCGCGATCACGATGATGCAGGCGTTTCAGGGAGGCGGTATTCCCGGAAAGATCCAATTCGGGGCTCCCTGGTGGTTTCTGGACAACATCGACGGCACCCTCAAGCACATCAAGGCGCTTGGCAACAACGCCTTGCTGGCTCGCTTCATCGGGATGCTCACCGATTCCCGCAGCTTTCTTTCCTATCCCCGACACGAATACTTCCGGCGGATCCTCTGTGATGCGATCGGCCGCGAAGTCGAAGACGGCTATTTTCCGAATGATATGGATTTGCTGGGAAAGATGGTTGAAGACATCTGTTATTACAACGCCAAGCACTATTTTAATTTCTGATCGTCAAGGCGGAACTTAGTCTTGGCCCAAGCGATAAGTTCCGCAATCCTTTCCTCCGACAGGCGGCGGGACCGATGGGTTTCCACGAAAGGTTTTTCAAAGAATCGGTACGATTGTTTTCCCAATCGTGGAAACGTTCCTGGTGAATAATGCCTTCGAAGCGGCAGTTCCAGAAACAGGCATACCCATCATCCCGGCAAGGCTTGCTGAGATAAACGGTCCTTTTGACGATATGCTTTCGAATAACGCTGTCATGGAAAACGAAGCAGATGAGGTTTTTGGGATCTGTTGCCTAAACAGCCGATCACTGCCGTAGAAATTGGAGAATATGATGTTCAGCCACGCTGAGGCGGCCACTGTTGGCATTCCCGCGATGATGCATTTCCTGGAGCCGACGCGCAAGCGGGCTTGATCTTTCGTAATGCTAACCAGGTCGAACTCAAAATGTGTTTCTTAGCGGGCACTATGGGCTGGAAGTCATTACCGAAGCGATCACCGACTTTAAACGAGAATAAAAACGGCGTGTATAATTGTAGTTTGTTGTCTATCATGATATACTTTTGTTAAATAGAGAGGATCCCAATCATGCGCCAAGAAGTCATCAAATCCATCATCGATCACGGCATCGTCGCCGTCATTCGCGCTGAAAGCGCGGCAACTGCCGCCAAAATCGCAAAAGCCTGTCTGGCCGGCGGCATCAAAGTCATCGAGGTCACGTTCACGGTTCCGGGGGCTCACCAGGTGATCAGCGCCCTTGACAAGGAGTTTCGCGACTCCGGACTATTGCTTGGGGCCGGGACTATCCTCGATCCTGCGGCGGCGAAAACAGCGATAACCGCCGGTGCCAGATTCATCGTCTCGCCAGCCTTCGATGAGAAGACGGCGAGCGTTTGTGACAAATCCGACATCCCCTATCTGCCCGGCTGCCTCACCGTCACGGAAATGATGCGCGCTCTGGCCGCCGGCACCGAGGTCATCAAATTGTTTCCGGGCAGCGCCTTCGGTCCCGGTTACGTCAAAGCCATCAAGGGTCCGCTTCCCGATATCAAGCTCATGCCCACGGGCGGTGTCAGTCTGGACAATATCCAGGATTGGTTTGCCTGCGGCGTCGTCGCCGTCGGTGTCGGCGGTGAGCTGACCGCTCCCGCGAAAACAAACGACTTCCAGGGTGTCACGGATAGGGCGAGAGCCTTCGTTCAAGCGGTGAACTCCGCCAGAAAGAGCGCCCAGGCGCAATAATGAGGTGAATTCCATGGCAAAAATCATCACGTTCGGAGAAATCATGCTCAGGCTGTCGCCTCCCGGGAACGCACGGTTCAGTCAGACCGATGTTTTCACCGCCGTCTACGGTGGCGGCGAGGCCAACGTTGCCGTCAGTCTCGCCGGTTATGGCCATGAAGCCTACTTCGTCTCCAAGGTTCCCGACCAGGAAATCGGTCAGGCAGCCATCAGTTGCCTGCGCAAGACGGGCGTTAGGACCGATTTCATCGCGAGGGGCGGCGACCGGCTCGGCATCTACTTCCTGGAGACCGGTGCGAGCATGCGTCCCTCCAAAGTCATTTACGACCGTGCCAACAGCGCGATCGCTACCGCTTCCGCGGCTGATTTTGACTTTGAGCAGATCTTTGCCGGCGCCTCCTGGTTCCACTGGTCGGGGATCACCCCCGCGCTCAGCCAAAACGCCGCCGCCATCCTCGAGCTGGCTCTGCAAGTTGCCAAACGCCAACAGGTGACGGTGTCCGTCGACCTCAATTACCGCAAAAAACTGTGGACACCGGCACAGGCCCAAAAAACCATGCGGCCACTCATGGCCTATGTCGATGTCTGCATCGGCAATGAAGAGGATGCGGAAACAACCCTCGGCTTCAAACCCAAACATACCGATGTTCATCAGGGAAAACTCGAGCCAGACGCCTACAAGGATATCTTCCATGAGATGCAGGCTGAATTCGGTTTCAAGATCGTCGCCTCAACTTTGAGAGAATCGTTCTCCGCCACGAAAAACGGCTGGAGCGCGCTCCTCTTTGACGGACAGGAATTCTACCAGTCGAAACACTACCTGCTGGAACCGATCATTGATCGGGTCGGTGGCGGCGACGCCTTCAGCGGCGGCCTGATCCATGGGCTGCTCACAAGAAAAACCCAAGCCGCGCTCGAATTCGCCGTTGCGGCCAGCGCTCTCAAACATACGATCCCCGGTGATTTCAATCTTGTCAGTGAAAAAGAAGTGGACGTCCTCGTTGCGGGCGACCAGTCAGGGAGGGTACAAAGATGAAAGAAAACCGTTCGGTAAACCGGATTTTGGCAATTTTGGAGTTGATTGCCAAGCATGACGAAGGCCTGACCCTGGGGCAGATCTACCGGATGCTCGACATCCCCAAGGCGACCGTCTACGATTTTCTCCAAACGCTTTACAAGGCTGATGCGATCTACTACAAGGATCCCCGGCTGAAAAACTACGTCATTGGTTCGAAGATGTTCGCGATCGGTTCGGTCTACACCAAAAACTCGAATCTGATCGAGGCTGCCCAGTATGACCTCAAGGATTTTGCGGACCGGCACGGACGCACGGTGTTTGTGACCAAGCGGATCAACGACAAGATCGTTTACGTCTTTAAATACCAATCAGGCGACAGCAAGATCATCACCCGCGAGGAAATCGGCACGGTTCTGCGCGATTTCACCATCAATCCGATCGGTCAATGCTATTCGGCGTTCGACAGGAAAGTCCTCAATCCGGAACTTCCCGGGTTTGACCAGATCCGCAAGAATCGCTATGTCTTCTCGGATCTGGATAACGGCAGCCATATCTGCACGCTCGCCGTCCCCGTCTGGAACTTCGAAAACCGGGTCTGCGGCGTTCTCGCGGCGGCGGGACTCGCTGAAGAGGGCATCAATCGGCCTCTGCTGGCCCGGGAATACGTCATGATTGCCGAGCAGATCTCCCGAAAATTGGGGTATTTGGGAGATTTCGGTGATTGAACTCGGGATCAGGGCTCACGACATCGGCATCTTTACCCCTCATGAGCTGGCAAAAAAAGTCAGGATGCTGGGTTTTGCCGGTGTCCAGTTGGTGTTTCGCAAAGCTTTGACGCTTGCGGACCCCCTCGCAGAACTTTCGACGGTCAAAGACGCCTTCACAAATCCCAGAATCATGATGCTCGGCGCCTATTTCAATCCCGTGCATCCCGACCAGGCGGTCGTTGCCAAAGGCATCGCTGATTTTCAGGCGCATCTCCAGGCGGCCTCAAGCTTGAAAGTTCCCTTCGTGGGCACCGAAACCGGCTCGTTGATGGGCTCGCCATGGGGGTATCATCCCGGCAATCATGAAGAGCCTGCGTTCATGACGGTTGTCGAGATTGTCAAGGAACTGGCAGTAAAAGCCGAAGCGTTGCAGGTCTGCGTCGCCATCGAAGGGGCGTATGCCCACGTGGTTCACGAACCCAAACGCCTGCGGCGGTTGCTTGATCTTGTTGCCAGCCGCAACCTCAAAGTGATTGTCGACCTCTTCAATTACCTGCATCCCGCCAACCATCAGGATCATCTGGCGATCCTCGATTCCTGCCTGGATTTGTTTCAGGACGAGATCGTCATCTATCATCTGAAAGATCGGAAGAGCACACGTCTGAACTCCAGTCACCGAATACGATC
>CALGNF010000009.1 GCA_937958685.1 uncultured Caryophanales bacterium | reverse complement strand
AGATCGTATTCGGTGACTGGAGTTCAGACGTGTGCTCTTCCGATCTAGGTCGTAGTCCTTCTCCAAGGTCAGCGGATAGTCCTCGACCGCCGGCATGTCCAGCAGATACACATCCGCTTCCGTTTTGGATGGCAGGTATTGATATGCTTCCGCGGTCGTATGCGGAATCAGCGGTGTCAAAACTCTCAAGAGCGAGTCAAGGATGTCGAACATGACCGTCTGCATCCGCCGACGCTTGGGATCGTTGCTTCTTTCGATATAAAGCACATCTTTGGCGAAATCCAGATAAAAGGCGGACACGAATGTCACGAAGTTATTGGTCAGACGATAGACGTCGTCGAAGCGGAAATCCGCATATGCGTCGAGGGTTTCGCGGCAGTAGTTGTTGCGTTTAATCGCCAGATATTGGTCGATTTCCTCGAGATCAGCGAAAGCGACGCGGTTACGGTCGGGATAAAAATCAAAGAGGTTGCCCAACAAGAACTTGAACGTGTTGCGGATCTTCCGGTAGGCTTCGCCCACTTGCTTCAGAAGCTCGTCGGAAAGCCTGACATCCGCTTGGTAGTCGACACTCGCGACCCATAGGCGGAAGATGTCGGCGCCGAGAGTGCCGGCGATCTTATTCGGATCGACGACATTTCCAAGCGATTTGGACATTTTTCGCCCCTCGCCATCCAGGATGAATCCATGGGAAACCAGGGTGCGATAGGGGCTTTCACCCATCGTCGCGATCCCCGTCGTCAGACTGGAGTTGAACCAGCCGCGATACTGGTCGGAGCCTTCCAGGTACAAGTCGGCCGGGTAGGGGTAGCCCAGATCCATCATCGCGCCATGATGGCTCGACCCTGAGTCAAACCAGACATCCATAATGTCGGTTTCCTTGCGAAACACGCCGTTGGGCGAATCGGGATGGGTGAACCCTGGCGGCAGCAACTCGGTCTCCGACCTTGTGAACCACGCGTTCGTCCCCTCTTTGGCCACGATGTCAGCGACGTGCAGGATGACGTTCTTGTCAAGGATGGCTGTATTCTTTTCGGTGTAGAAAGCGGGGATCGGCACCCCCCAGGCCCGTTGCCGGGAGATGCACCAGGAGCGGCGTTCACGAACCATGTTCGCCAACCTCACATCACCCCATGAAGGATACCATTTGATGGTTTGGATCGCTCTCAAGATATCTTCCTTCAGCAGGTCGATCGAGGCGAACCATTGCGGGGTGGCGCGGAAGATGACGGGTTTCTTGGTCCGCCAGTCGTGGGGATAGCTGTGGGTGATGGTCTCGCTTTTGAGCAGCGCATTCGCTTCCGTGAGCAATTTGATGACTTCGTGGTTGCAGTCCTCGACGAACAGCCCTTCCAGGCGGGGCCCGGCGTCAGCAGTCATCTTTCCGTGCGAATCGACGGGACACAAGACCTCGAGCCCGTATTTTTGACCGACAATGAAATCATCCTCGCCGTGACCGGGTGCGGTATGCACCAACCCGGTGCCGTCTTCGGTCGTGACGTGTTCGCCGAGGATCACCGGCGAGATGCGGTCATAGAATGGATGTTTGTAGGTGATGCCTTCCAGAACACTCCCCAAATGGGTCGACAAGATTTCCACTTGGGTCCACCCAAGCAGCTTGACAAGAGACTCGAGCAGCTTCCTGGCGACGACCAGCAGGCGTTCCCCACCGATCCTGACCAGGGCGTATTCGATCTCGGGATGGAGACAGATGGCCAGATTCGCCGGGATCGTCCACGGCGTGGTGGTCCAGACCACGAGTTCGCTGGCTTGAGGCAGCAATCCTCTCGCATCCGCGACCGGCATCGCGACGTAGACCGATGGTGACCTGACCTCATGATATTCGATTTCGGCTTCCGCCAGAGCCGATTCGCTGGAAGGAGACCAGTAGACCGGTTTTTGCCCTTTGTAGATCAGTCCCTTGTCAACCATTTCGGCGAACAGCCTGAGTTGCGAAGCCTCATAAGCCTTGTCCATTGTGATATAGGGCTTCTCCCAAAGACCGAGGACGCCAAGACGGCGAAACTGACTTCTCTGGATGTCAATCTGCTCGAGGGCGTAGTCGGCGCACATATCGCGAAAACGGACGATGTCGACCTGCTTGCGGTCGATGTGCTTGTCTTTTGTGAGTGCTGTCTCGATCGGCAGGCCGTGCGTGTCCCAACCGGGAAGGTAAGGCGCATGGAAGCCTGCCATATTGCGGTAGCGGATGACAAAATCCTTCAACGACTTGTTGAAGGCAGTTCCGGCGTGGATCGAGCCATTGGCATAGGGCGGTCCGTCATGGAGGAGATATGTCGGACGGACGGCATTTTTCTCCATGACCAGCTCATAGAGGCCGATCGCTTCCCAGCGGGCCTGGATCAGGGGCTCGTTTTGTCCCAGATTCCCTCGCATGGGAAAATCGGTTGTGGGCATCAGCAGGGTGTGCTTGAAATCTTTCTTGGTTTCCATCGACATGACCTCCAGTAAAAAATTAAAAGCCGCCCCAAAAGGACGGCTGTGACCGCGGTACCACCTTCATTCCGGGATCGTTCCCGGCGCTCGAGCCGATAACGCAGGCAGCGTGGCGACTTACGCTTGGCTTCAGTCGTCATCTCGTGGGCGATATCTTGACACTTGGCGTTCCTGTTCGCACCAGCCACAGGCTCTCTGCAACGATCCAGATCGGAAGAGCACACGTCTGAACTCCAGTCACCGAATACGATCT
>CALGNF010000008.1 GCA_937958685.1 uncultured Caryophanales bacterium | reverse complement strand
CACCGAGATCTACACTCTTTCCCTACACGACGCTCTTCCGATCTCGTCATCGACAGTCGCAATCTAGCAACCGCCGCCGCCTTAAAACTGTGGCAACGGTTATGAAGGAGGAGACCATGGATCTTTCGACCCGCTTTGACGGACTGACGCTTGCCAATCCCCTGATGCCCGCCGCCGGACCTTTAAACGGTGATTTCGCCAAACTCAAGTATCTTTGGGAACAGGGCTTGGGCGGCATGGTCACCAAGACGATTTCGCTTGCCGAGCCCCTGATTCCCAAGCCGTGCATCTACGGCGACCGCGATTACGTGATGAACAGCGAACTCTGGAGCGAGCATCCACTTTCGAGATGGACAAATGAGTTTCTGCCGCAGTTCGCCAAAATCAACGACAAGCCCTTGATCGTCTCCGTCGGCTATTCCCAGGCCGACATGGAAGTTCTGATTCCCGCACTTGACCGTTTTGCGGACGCGTTCGAGGTCTCAACCCATTACGTCGGTTCGAACTTGGAAGTGATCGCTGACACGGTCAAGACCATCAAGACCCATACCTGCAAACCCGTCTACATGAAGATCAGTCCGCATATCCCCAACCCCGAAGCCTTTGCCAAGGCTGTCTATGAAGCCGGCGCGAGCGGCATCGTCGCGATCAACTCCCTCGGCCCGACGATGAAGATCGACATCGATGAGCGCCGCATTGTTTATGGGAATGCTGCAGGCTATGTCTGGACAAGTGGGCCGGCGATCAAGCCGATCGCCCTAGCAACGGTCTACAAAATCAAACAGGCGGTACCGGAGTTGACGGTGATCGGCGTGGGCGGCATCAAATCCGCGACCGACATCATCGAATTCCTCCTCGCGGGTGCGAGCGCTGTCCAAATGCTTTCGGCAGCGCTTTTAAGAGGCAAGGATCTTTATGCGAAGATCATCGCCGAACTTCCTGAGACCTTGCGCAAATACGGGTTCACAAGCATTGCCGATGTTTGCCACCACAAGCTTTCAAACCCAATTCGCTATCAACGGCAAGCGCCGGTTGTCGATCACGGAAAATGCACCAAATGCCGGTTGTGCGAACGGATCTGCCCGTACTTCGCGATCGAGTTCGCCGACAGGATCACCATCGATCCAAAGAAGTGCTTCGCCTGCGGTCTTTGTATATCCAAATGTCCCGTCGGTGCTTTGAGATTTCCCGACTGAATGAGGTGAGAACATGTCCGAAACCATTTCGCAATCGCTGATGCGGCTTGACGCCCCGGATAAGATCGCCGGAAGGGCCAAATACGTCGCCGATCTGAAAATGAAGGATTGTCTTTTTGCCTTGACCGTCCGTTCGCCGATCGCCAAGGGGAAGATCCTCCAAGTCAGTCTCCCCGCCATGCCCGAAGGGTATCAGGTCGTCGATCATCGGGACATCCCCGGCGAAAACATCGTCAAGATCATCTATGACGATCAAGTCATCTTCCCCGTTGATGAGGTCAAGTACATCGGTCAACCGATCCTGCTCGTCGTCGGACCCGATAAACGAATTGTCGAACGCTTGGCCAAGGCGATCAAGATCGAGTTTCGCGAGGAACAGCCGGTTTTTGCCTGGGAAAACAGCGTCATCCGCTATCAATTCACCAAAGGCGAGGGCGATGCGCCTTTCGCATCGGCCGCCAACACGATTTCATACACCTATACAACAGGCTACCAAGAACAAGCCTATATGGAGCCACAAGGATTCATCGGCCACTATGACCGGGGAAAAATCGTCCTGGTCGGTTCGATCCAGTGTCCGTATTATGTCAAGAACGCCCTGATTCGGGCACTCGCCTGCGATCCCGACAAGGTCAGGGTGATCCAGGCGGCGGTTGGCGGGGCTTTCGGTGGCAAGGAGGAATACCCTTCCTTGATTGCCTGCGAACTCGCTGTCGCCATCAACAAGATCAAGAAACCAATCAAACTCATCTTTGAGCGGGAAGAGGATATGCTGGTCACCACGAAGCGGCATCCGGCACAAATCAAGTTGGCGGCGGCGATCGGCGCGGATGGCGCCATCAGGGCACTCCGCGCCCATGTCGGCATCGATGCCGGGGCGGACATCGGCCTTTCGGGAGTCGTGCTCTCGCGGGCGATGATCGCGGCCACAGGCGCCTACACGATCGACAACCTCGCCGTATCCGGCGATGTCTACCTGACAAACACGGTGCCGACCGGGGCTTTTCGTGGTTTTGGCGCTCCGCAGATGCTGTTCGCCATCGAGATGTTCATCGAGCATATCGCCAAGGATCTTGGCCGCGACCCGCTCGCCTATCGCCTTGACTATCTTGCCAAACAGCACGACAAGACCTCGACTTCGGGCGTCTTCCGGGATCCGATCCTCATGCCCGAGATGGTTGAAAAAGCCATGGCGATGTCTGGTTATGCCGCCAAGTCCGAACGCTACCCCCGCGAGGCCGGATACCGTGGCATCGGCATGAGTTTCTTTCTTCACGGCTGCGGCTTCACCGGTAGCGGCGAAGCGAAGACAATCAAAGCCAAGGTCAAGCTGGAAAAGGACAGCGAGGACCTTGTCCACATCTTGATCGCCGCCGTCGACATGGGTCAGGGAGTGCACACAGCGATGCGCAAACTCGTCGCTTCGATCATGGAGATCCCGATCGAAACGGTGATCTACGACTATCCCGACACCGATCAGGTGCCCGACTCGGGACCGACGGTCGCCTCGCGGACGATGATGATCGTCGGCGGACTCGTCGCCAGGGCGGCAAGGGCGCTGAAGGAAAGTTTCATTCCCGGACAACATCAGGTTGCGGAAGAGCAGTATGTCCAACCTGATTATATCAAGTGGGACGAGGATACGATGCAGGGCGATGCCTACCCCGCCTATTCCTGGGGTGTGACGGTTGTCGAGGTCGCTGTCGACCCCCATACCTATCAAGTCAACCTCGAGCATGCCTGGAGCGTCTATGATTGTGGCAAGGCCATCGATGAACTGATGGTTCTTGGTCAAGCCGATGGCGGGCTCGCGCAAGGGATCGCCTATGGCTGCCTCGAGGTCATGGAACACGACCAAGGCAAGATCCGCCAGAAGAACCTGACGGATTACATCATTCCCACGGCTTCCGACGTGCCGGCGATGACGACGATGCTGATTGACAATCCTTATCCTCTAGGCCCATATGGCGCCAAAGGCGTGGGCGAACTGACGCTCGTCGGTGGCGCTCCGGCGGTTGCCAAGGCCATTGAGATGGCCATCAACAAGCGGATAACGAAAATCCCGGCAACGCCGGAAGCGATCATGGAGTTGATAAAGCATGGCTAAAATCGAATTCACATTGAACGGAGAGGTGCGCCAGGTCGATATCGACCCGACCATCAGACTCTTGGATTATCTGCGCGAGGACCTCGATCTTACCGGAACCAAGGAAGGCTGCGGCGAGGGCGAATGTGGCGCCTGCTCTGTCCTGTTTGACGCGGAAGTTGCGAATTCCTGCTTGGTGCCGATGGGAAATGTCGCCGGTCATGACATCGTTACGATCGAATATTTCAGCAGAACCGAAAGGTACAGGATCCTCGAGAAGGCGTTTTTGGAACAAGGAGCCGTCCAATGCGGATTCTGCACGCCCGGAATGATCATCGCCGCCGAAAGCCTTTTGCGGAAGAAACCAAAACCCAGCGATGCCGAGATCAAAATCGGTCTATCCGGCAATCTCTGTCGCTGCACCGGCTACAATATGATCATCGCCGCCATCAGGCAGGCCGCCAAAGAGGGTGAAGGCCTATGGTGAATCATCTGCTTCCAGAAACCTTGGAAGAAGCCTTGGAAGCCCTCGCCCGCAAGCAGCATCTCCTGTTTGCCGGCGGCACCGACCTCATGGTGCAAAAACGCGCCTGGGCGGGACTGCCGCGCAACTTTGAACACCCGGTCCTGTTCACGAGCAGAATCGCCAAACTAAACTTCATTGAGAAGCGTTCTGATCACCTCGCGGTGGGAGCGACTTGCTCATTGGAAATGATGTTGGAGTATCCCGATACGCCGGACCTGTTCAAGACCATCATCGGGGAGATGGCTTCGCCGGGAATCAGAAATCACGCGACGCTGGCAGGCAACATCGCCAACGCCTCCCCGGCAGGGGATACTTTGGTCGGCCTTTATCTATATGATGCGACCATTGTCCTCAAAAGCCTCCGGGGCGAGCGACTTGTGCCAATTGCCGACTTCATCACCGGAGTCCGCAAGATCGACCTCGCCCAAGACGAGATGATCACGGAAATCCGCATCCCCCATCAGGATTTCACCCATATTGATTACGTCAAGGTCGGACCCCGCAAGGCGGATGCAATCTCGAAAATCGCCTTTGCGGGAGCAGCCAAGACCAACGATCTGACCGTCAGCGACATCCGCGCAGCTTTCGGAGCTGTGTTCAAGACGGTGCTGCGGTCACCGGCGACGGAAGCGATGCTCAAAGGGATGCGGATTGCGGATATCAAAGCTGATTTGGCGTCTATCTGCGAGGCATATGCGCGACTTCTCCAACCAATCGACGACCAAAGATCCAATAAGGAATATCGGAAAGCAGTCGCCATCAATCTGCTTGCGCGTTTTATCAAATCGCTTTGACAGCCACAACCAGACGGAGAAAGGGGATCGATCAGCTGATGGCCAACGACAAACTCAGGAAAGTTGCCTTAGGGCTCGAGCCGGCATCACTCGTATTGAAGAACGCCCGGATCGTCAATGTGTTCAACGGGGAGATCGAAGACGGCGACATCGCCATTGAGGACGGGATCATCGCCGGAATCGGCGACTACGACGGCATCAGGGAAACCGATCTGTGCTATCGCTATGTCGCGCCCGGCTTCATCGACGGTCACGTCCATATCGAGTCCTCGATGCTCGTGCCGGCGGAGTTTGCGAAGATCGTCATGCCTTGGGGAACGACAACCGTGATCGCCGACCCGCATGAAATCGCCAACGTCTGTGGTCTTGATGGCGTCAAGTTCATGATCAACTCAGCCAAGACAGTCCCGCTTGAGGTTTTGATCATGATGCCCAGTTGCGTTCCCACCACAACGTTTGAAACTGCCGGCGCCGTCATCACCTCCGAAGAGATCATGGCCCTCAAAAACGAACCGGATATCCTCGGTTTGGGGGAGATGATGAACTATCCCGGAGTGATCGACGGCGATGCCGATGTGTACCGAAAGTTGCAGGCGATGGCCGATCGGCCGATCGATGGCCACGCACCCGGAGTTTCCGGGAAGAAGCTGACGGCTTACCGGCTGGCCGGGATCGTGACGGACCACGAGTCCACGACACCGGCAGAACTCGAGGAGAAGGTCCGACTCGGGATGTATGTGCATCTGCGGGAAGGTTCGGCGACCCGCAACGTCAAGACACTGCTTCCCTGCGTGACCAAGGACAATTGCTCACGGCTGCTGTTTTGCACCGATGACAAGCATCCTGAGGATATCCGCTCCGAGGGTCACATCAGCTTCAACATCAATCTGGCGCTCGATCATGGCATGACGCCTGTCGACGCGATCAGGATGGCGACCCTGAACATCGCCAATTGCTACAATCTCAGGCACCACGGGGCGATCGCTCCCGGTTACCTCGCCGATCTTGTCGTTTTCGACAATCTCCGACGGATCGATCCCGTATCGGTCTACAAACGGGGGGTTTTGGTGGCCAAAGACAAGGAACCTTTGTTCAACGCTCCGAAACTGAACGACCGCAAGGTTTTGTCGACGATCATGTTCCATCCCGACGACATTGATCTCCGGTTGCCTTTAAAAAGCGGGAAAGTCTATTGCATCGGTCTCGATCGCGACAATGTGACGACCAAGAAACTGGTTGAACAAGTCAACGTCAAGAATGGCTATTATGTCCAGGACAATTCCCTTGACATTCTCAAACTTGCCGTCATCGAGCGGCACCACTACTCCGGCCGTGTTGGCATCGCGCTTGTCAAGGGCTATGGTTTACAGGGAGGTGCGATCGCCTTGTCGATCGCTCATGACTCGCACAATCTGATCGTCATCGGCGACAGCGACGACGACATGCTGATGGCGGCCAAAACCGTCAAGGGCATCAATGGCGGCATTGTGCTCGTCAAAAACCACCAGGTGTTCGACTACTTGCGGCTGGAGGTCGCCGGGCTGATGACCTCCCAAGACTACCGCCATGTGGAGATGAAGCTGGCACGGCTCAAGAAAGAGATCAGGGCGATGGGAGTCGACTCCCAGGTCGACGATCCGTTCCTCTCGCTCGCGTTTCTCTCGCTATCGGTCATTCCCGATCTTAAATGTACGGACTATGGTTTGTTTGATGTCAACAGCTTTTCCCTGATCCCTATGGAAGTTTCGGAGGACGACTGATGCAATACGTCAAGCAGCTCGAATGCGTCGCTTGCGGCGCCCACTATGATGTCTCTGCAGGGGTCATGACCTGTCCGAAGTGCGGAGAACTCGGCATCCTCGATGTCATCTACGATTACGAGCGGCTGCGATTGCTGATGACCAAGGCTTTTTTTCGCGATAACACGCATCATTCGATGTGGCGCTATCTGCCGCTCCTACCGGTCAGAAGCGCTGACACGTCGCTTCCGCTTGCGGTTGGCAACACGCCGCTCTATGCCGCTCGAAAGTTGGCCAAGGAAGTGGGGCTTGCCGATCTTTACGTCAAGGATGAAGGCTTGAATCCGACGCTTAGCTTGAAGGACAGGGCTTCGGCCATCGCTGTATGCAAGGCTGTGGAAGCCCGGAAAACAGTCGTTTCCTGCTCCTCGACCGGAAACGCCGCCTCGAGTCTCGCTGGCAACGCTGCCCATGCCGGACTCAAGAGCGTGATCTTCGTTCCCAAACGGGCTCCACTTGGGAAATTGACGCAGCTGTCAATCTTCGGAGCGCTCATCGTCAAGGTTGATGGCGACTATCGCGATGCATTCGAGCTCTCGAAGCAGGCGATTGCCCACTACGGATTCTATGACCGCAATGCCGCGATCAACCCCTATCTTGTCGAAGGCAAGAAGACGGTCGCCCTCGAAGTTGCCGAACAACTGGACTTCGCACCCATCGACTGGGTTGTCGTTTCCGTCGGCGATGGTTGCACAATCGCCGGCGTCTACAAGGGGTTTTACGACTTGCTGCAACTTGGACTGATCGAGCGGATCCCCCGTCTGCTCGGCGTGCAGGCCGAAGGCTGCCGGCCGCTGGCAAACGCAGCCATCACGGGCAAATTGCTCCAAGAACAGGAAAACACACTTGCGGACTCGATCGCCGTCGGAATTCCGCGCAACCCGCTCAAAGCGCTCCAAGCCGTTAAAAAATCCCATGGCGAATGGATAGCTGTCGCCGATCAAGAAATTCTTGAGGCGATGTGCCTCCTCGGCCGGACGGAAGGCATTTTCGCCGAGCCGGCCGCCGCAGCCGCCTTGGCGGGCTTGCGGCTTGCGGTTCGCCGCGATATAATTGGAGAAGGGGACAAAATCGTCCTCATCTCCACCGGCAACGGGATCAAGGATCCGCACAACGCCCAAAAAGCCGTGAGTGAACCCGTAATCATGAAGAACGATCTCCAAACCTTTATCAACTATTATGAGACATCTCAGAAGGAGACAAGATGAACAAAATTCCCTTTGGACCGACTTATGCGGAAATGCTCAATCCCGCAACCATCGACCCCAAGGTGCGCCAACGCGCACTGGCGGCTGCCGCCGACGAATTAAATCCGCTCAATCTTTTCAACATCACGTGGAAAGACGAAAACAATGACGTAAGGAAAATCGTTTTACCCAATGAACTGACAGGCGTCGACTGCAACATCATCGTCCTGACAGGCAAGTACTTTCCCTCCGGATCGCACAAGGTGGGCCCCGCCTATGCCACACTCATCGAAGGCTGTGTCGACAATACAATCATTCCCGGGCAACACACGATCCTCGGACCGTCAACCGGCAATTTCGGCATTGGCGTGGCCTATATCTGCAATTTGATGAAATATGACGCCATTGTCATCATGCCGGACAACATGTCCAAGGAACGCTACGAGCGCATCCAACGTTACGGCGCCAGCCTTGATCTGACTCCGGGAACGGAATCCGATGTCATCCTCACGCTTGAACGGACGTTCGAACTCAAGAACGACCCGAAGAACCGGTCGCTCGCCCAGTTCGAGTTGTTGCCAAACTACCGGTTCCACCGTCATGTGACCGGGGGGAGCGCGATCGAGGCTGTTCAAGGCATCGGCAATTCGCGGATCGCCTGTTTCTGCTCAGCTCCCGGCAGCGCTGGCACGCTTGCTGCGGGGGACGCCATCAAGAAGGTCTTTCCCGAAGTCAAAATTGTGGCATTGGAGCCATATGAGTGTTCGACGCTGACCAATGGTGGGCGCGGGCAACATCGGATCGAGGGCATCGGCGACAAGATGTGCACCTTGATCCACAACGTGCTCACGACTGATTTCGTCGCCCTGATCAAAGATGAC
Organism: uncultured Caryophanales bacterium; assembly: GCA_937958685.1. Lineage (GTDB taxonomy): Bacteria > Bacillota_I > Bacilli_A > Izemoplasmatales > Hujiaoplasmataceae > JAAYZB01. The sequence goes on along the minus strand of CALGNF010000008.1, from coordinate 866 downwards.
GATTGCGTCAAGGGACTGAAAGTCCTCCATGACGGACAGACAATCCTCGAGGAACAAGGGGTCCCCCCCCGGACGGCCGCAGCGATGCGGGAGCTCTTCGGCGTTTCCTCCATCTGCAACATCATCGGTGCGATCAAGATGGCCAAGTTTCTGCGTCTGGGTCCGGATGACAACATCGTCACAATCGCGACCGACGGGTACGATCGCTACGACTCGGTGATCAAAAACCTCGAGCAACGCTACCTTTAAAACGCGGATTTCGTGCTTCGCCGCTGGTTCCGGGATGTTTTCCATAAAGTCGGTTGCGAAGATATCGCCGATTATCGCCCAAAGGGACAAAAAGCGAAGCTGTTCCACCAAAAGGAACACGACTGGCTGAAATTCGGCTATTCGCAAGCTTATCTCGACGGGATGAGGGATCTGACGTTTTGGGATCATGAATATGAACAGGTCTTCGACTATGACGAAAAGATCAAGGCGATGAGAGAGGAATGAAAATGCCGATCGATTACGAAAAAATCCTGCAGCTGGCAGAAAAGTATATCCCCGAGATGACCAGGTTCCTCAGGGACATGATCGCCATTCCCTCGGAATCCTGCCAAGAGGCGCAAGTCATCAAACGGATTCGCGAGGAGATGGAAAAAGTCGGTTTCGATGAGATAACCATCGATCAGATGGGCAACATCATCGGCCGTATCGGCCATGGCAAGCACTTGATCGCCATGGACGCCCATATCGACACCGTCGGGATCGGCGAGATCAAGAACTGGAAGCATGACCCCTATCTCGGATATGAGGACCAAGAGATCATCCTCGGCCGCAGATCGGAAGAGCACACGTCTGAACTCCAGTCACCGAATACGATC
>CALGNF010000007.1 GCA_937958685.1 uncultured Caryophanales bacterium | reverse complement strand
TTCAGACGTGTGCTCTTCCGATCTGCTATCTGTCCTTCAATATTTTCCACAAGCGCTCGATGCGCGCCTATTACACGCGCGAGCCCAAGATCGGCGAGAATTTCCTCGGGTTCATCGTCGATGACATGATGGCCTACCGCCTGAAAACCTGTCTCGACAAGGCCCTCCTGGGGCAGACCTTCACGACGATCGACGAGGTCGAGGACAATTCCGGCAAATTTTTGGAAAACTTCTATGCCCCGATCTTTGACGAGGACAACAAGATCACCGGCGTCACCGTCTTCTCGCACGATGTCACCGACCGCAAGAACTACGAGCAGTCGATTCTCTTCCTCAGTTACCACGACGCCCTCACGGGCTTGAAGAACCGGCGGTTCTACGCCGAGGAGTTGCTGAGGCTGGACAACGAGACCGATCTGCCCCTCTCCGTGATCATGGCCGACATCAACGGTCTCAAGCTGATGAACGACGCCTTTGGCCACGATGCCGGTGACGAACTGCTCAAGACGGTCGCGAGCGAGCTCTCCAGTTGTTTTTCCGGTTGGGGATCCGTGGCCCGCGTCGGCGGCGATGAGTTTGTGATGCTCCTCAAGAACACGACCAAGGAAGAAGCCCTGGTGGTGATCGACAAGTGCAAGGCCAAGATCGAGAGACATCGTCTCAACGGCATGGATGTCTCCGTCTCCTTCGGAGTTGAAACAAAAACCGACGGCATCTCGATCGGCGAGATCATCAAGATCGCCGAAGACGACATGTACAAACACAAATTGTTCGAAAGCGGTTCCAACCGCAGCGAAGCGATCAAGGCGATCATGAACACCCTGCATCTCAAGAACCCCCGCGAGCAGAGCCATTCCCTGAGGGTTGCGGAACTTTGCCAGCAGATCGGCAGGCTCATGAATCTCCGCAAGGACGAGATCGAGTTGCTCGGTGTCGTCGGCAACCTCCACGATATCGGCAAGATCAGCATCTCCGAACACATCCTGAACAAACCCGGCCCCCTCTCGGAAGAGGAATGGCTGGAAATCAGAAGGCATCCGGAAATCGGCTACCGGATCATCTCCTCCTCGGGCGAGTATCAGGAAATCGCCGAGGACATCCTCACCCATCATGAACGCTGGGACGGCCGAGGCTATCCGCATGGCCTGGCGGGCAAGGACATCCCCGTCCGGGCGCGGATCATCGCCATCGCCGACGCCTTTGACGCGATGACGACGGAAAGGCCTTACCGCACCGCAATGAGCGAGGCGGACGCGCTCGCGGAGATCCGCCGCTGTGCCGGGACCCAGTTCGATCCGGTGATCGCCCAGAAATTTATCGATTTCTTCTCTTGACTCCGGAGTTTTTCAGCATCCGGGGTCAGTTTTTGTTCATTATTCTTTTTTTTTGCCGATTGGGTTGTATCCGCATCTTTCTGTATATATAATAATTGATGGTTAAATCCGGACTCTTGCTAACGAGCCCCCCCCGCTGCCAGCGATGCCAGTGAAAAATCAAATTGGATTCGTTAGTGTCAAATAAGACGAGTTATGCTTCTTGAGAAAAAGCAAGTTAGCAAGGGAGGAACCATGAACAGAAGAACACCTTTCATCACAGGCATTTTGTTATGCTTTTTTTTGTTGCTTGGTTGCGAAGATGTCACGACTTTGACGCCAACCACGACAGTGGCGCCAACCACGCTCACCACGGCAGTCCCGACCACGACCATCGTCCCCACCACGGTGACGACCGCGGCCACGACTGTGAGCACTGTCCCAACAACGACACCCGCAACAACGATGCCGGAAACAACGGCACCACAAACCACGGTCCCGACGACGACCGAAGCCCCGACAACGACCACAATGGCGCCGTTCTTCGTGCAAGCAGACGCGTTGGCGGTCTTTGCGGCCGTGGAACTCGATCTGACGCAGCTTTCAGGGGCGTTCGCGTTACCGAAAACTGTGGACACCGTCTCCTTGAACTGGTCGCTTGCGGAGGCAAACCCCTACATCCAGATCATTGACGGTGAGACCGCAGTCGAAATCGTAATCCAACCAGTGGCTTTGGGGGATACGGACCAACTAATCGTCATCAGCCTCACGGCAACCTTGGGCGAAGAAGAGGCGGCCTTCGACTTCAACGCGACCATCAAGGCGCGCACGCTGCCGATCAGCGCTTTCTATGCCTTGCCCGACGGTGCGCCGATCACGATCGGTGGCACCGTCTACGCCAAAGCCCGCGTCGGCTACAACGGCTATTTCATCAGCGACATCTCCGGATCCGCCTTCGTCTATGGGTCGAGCGATCATGTGAACATCGGTGATGAGATCATCATCAACGGCGAAAAGGACATCTACTACAACATGCACGAGATCAAATATGCCTCACCAGCGAACCTGACCGTGCTTGGCACCGGCACCGCGATTCCGGAGTATACGCCGTCTTCCGTGGCCGAGATCCTCGCCGGACCCACGGATTACACAGGGCTGGCGAAAAACGTCCTCATCCAGGCAAAGGTTATCCGCAAGTACGAGAATTACATCACGAATTTCTACTTTCAGGATCTGATAACCGGCCAGGATGTCTTCATCTACTACCAGTCGGGTCAGGACATCGCCGCGCTCTATGAGAACGACTATGTCGAAGCGAAGATCACCGTCTACGACTACAACAGCTCTACCGGACTCTTCAGCGTCTTCCTGTCGAACAACATGGCCGACATCACCCCGGTGACCCCGAATCTCTCGGATGCGGAAAAAGCCACCGCTGTTAGTTTCTATCTGAAGGGACTCTATCACGACAAGGTATTTTCCGACAATGTCGAGATGGTCCTGACCGATCCCAACTGGTCAGCCTTGATCAGTTGGAGTTCCGGCAATCCTGAAGTGGTCACCAACACGGGCGCCGTCACGTTGCAGGATGTCGAAGTCAATGTCGTGATGACGGCGACGATCTCTGTCGGCACCGCCGAACTGGACTTTCCGGTGACGCTGAGAGTCGCACCCGTCAACATCCAGACCTTGAAAGTGATCAGCGAATGGCAGATTGCCAATCCGACGCTTTCCAAAGAAGTCGCTTTTGAGGCTGTCGTGGTCGCCACGAGAGGCACATCCGGCTACTTCGTCAATCAGAATGGTTACGGATACTATGTCAAGGGCAATCCGGAAAATCTCCAAGCTGGCGACATCGTCCGCCTGATCGGCATCACAAAGCATTCCCGCCAACCCTATATCGACACCAAGCGGCTGGAGAAGATCATCTCCTCCGGTAATCCATTGCCCACCCCCCAGATCTACAATGCAGCAGCGCTTGCGGAAATGACGCCCGCCGACACCTTCTACAATTCCTATATTTCCCTTGAAGGCACGATTAAGGGAACACCATCGCAGTACGGTTTCACATATTCCCTGCTAGTCGGCGACGAGACCGTCACGATCCATGCGGCCTCGAACACCGCCGGATTCATGTATCTGATCGATGCCAGGGTCAGCCTGACCTGCTTCGTCAACCGCATCAACACCGACAACATCAGCTGGGAGATCTTCGTCGTCAACCGCGATGGCGACATCAGCGTCAACGAGACCAACCAAGCGAAACTGGCGATGGGCGTAAGTTACCTTGACGACCTCTTCATCAACAACTCGGTGATCACCACCGACCTCAGGCTTCCGCCCAACCACCCGGCGGTGATGGACGTCACCTACGAGTACCAATCGTCGAACGAACTCGTCTTCACCAGTGAAGGCAAGTACCTTTATCCGGCAGCTGACACGCCAATCACTTTCAGCGTCACGATCCGTGCCGGCGCCCTCTCCCAAGTCGTCACCTACAATTACACGATCCGCAAGACCGACCCCGGGATGACCAGCGACTTGATGTTCACCTATTTGCTCCACGGCATCGTCAACGACAAGCTGTTCGCCATCTACAACGGCACCGGCCAGGATGTCGATCTCACCGGCTACAAGGTTCTGGCCGTGCAGAATTCGGGCATCGGCTCGAATGCCTATACAATCGATGGCCGCAATGTCACCGGCATTCTCATACTGACCGGGACCCTGGCGGCCGGCGAGACTTTGATCGTTCACAACGTAAGCGCCAATACGGTCATTCTGAATCAGATACCCACTGCGATCCGCATACTGTCATCACCAAACACCAACGGCGTTTGTCAGTTCAACGGCAAGGACGGCGATATCCTCGTTCTCCAACGGAGCGGCGTGATCATCGATCAAATCGGCTCCTTTGAAAAACTCAATTCCCAAGGCGGATCGACCTCCTGGGAACAGCGATTTTTCGGCAGTCGGATGCTGATCAGAATCGGCGATCAACCGACACCCGCCCTGAATTGGAGCGACTTTGAGGCGGTCGAGGACAATTGGGTCGTCTTCCCTGCCGGCGAGGCTCCCGATTATCCACTTCCCTCGATTGCCTACAACTTTGCCACCGGCACCATGCCGGCAATCCCGGAATAATAACAAAAGATCATAACAAAAGCGGCTTGGTTTTCACGACCAGCCGCTTTTTGGATTCAGTTGACCATCCAAATGACGCCCGAGATGATGAGCATGAAGATCACGCTCAGGAAGGTATAGGTCTTGATGTAGATGCCGCCCTGCCTCGGGAACTCCCTGATCACGAACTTGAGGGTGATCAGACTGGCGAGCGAGCCGATGATCGAGCCCATCGCCCCGACATTGACGCCCTGGACGAGATAACGCCAGTAGAGCTTGTCGGTGAAGGTCGACAGCAGCACCGCCGCCGGCACGTTCGAGATGAACTGGCTGAATCCCAAACCGGATAGATATACTTTCAGCCGGCCGTCCAGAAGACTGGCGCTCAGGTTGCGAAGAAACTGCCATTGGCTCAGGTTGTGGGTGAGGATGAAAAACGCCACAAACGTCAGCAACAGCTGATAATCGACCTTGCGGAACAACCGCGGATAAAAACAAAGTCCCATCAGCAAAGCAACGCCAAAGGCGTAGTAGGAAGGAATGAAACGCAAAATCACCAACAGCACGACGATGAAGACCAGCATCCCGACTGTGAGTTCCCGCCTGTCGATTTTCGGAGCGACGAGCACCGGCTTGATAAAAGAGTTGGGAAGAAGAAAGTAAGTCGCGGCAACGATCATGACGAAGGCTGAGAGGGTGATCGGCAACGTCGCGCCCACAAATTCCGCAAAGGTCAGATCGTAGAATTGGTAGAGGTAGATGTTCTGCGGATCGCCCATCGGCGTCAGGGCGCTGCCCATGTTCGCCGCGAACGTCTGCAAGATCACGATCGTGAGCGAGTAGCGCTCCGATTCGGTCTGCTTCATGACGATCAGCGTGAAAGGAACCAGTGTCAGCAAAACAGCGTCGTTCGTCACCCACATCCCGAGAAAGAAAGTCGAAAGCACGATGATCAGGCCGACGTAGCGGATCGTGAACACCTTGCTTGTGAGAAAGATCGCGATCTTGCTGAAGAGATTGGCCTCGCTCATCGCCGCGACGGCGATCATCAGCGAAAACATGATGATGACCACATCATGGTTGATGGCCCCGAGCGTAGCCCAAGTCGGCTGAAAAAAGGCCAGCGACAAAAGCGCCAGCACGAGCGCGATCAGAAACACCTTGTCACGCCAGAAAAACTGCAGAACCTTCAAATCTATAACTACCCTTCCCTGATGATGATCGTCTCTATTATACTGCTTGCGGTAAAAAAAACAACTGCCGGATACCCAAATCCGCATCTTGGTCGCAAGCGGTTAAAAAACCGCGGCATTTGTTAGCACTCAAGACTTGACTTTGCTAATATGGTCGGTTATAATATTGTTAGCATTCCCGACAATTGAGTGCTAAAGAGGTGGAAAGATGTTGACGGAACGCCAGGAACTGATCCTGAAACTGATCGTTGACGAATACGTCAAGACCGCGGAGCCGGTCGGCTCGAAGAGCCTGACGCAGTTCCTTGACGTGTCGCCGGCAACCATCAGGAACGAAATGAGCGATCTCGAAGAACTGGGCTATCTCGAAAAGACCCACACGTCCAGCGGCCGCATTCCCTCCGAGAAGGGTTACCGCTATTACATCGAGCAGATCGCCAAAGATCTCGAAAACGACACCGACGGGTTCTTTGAGTTCGAAAAGATCTTCGAAAAACATGATATCCAACGCGAGGAGATCATCAAACAGGCGATCGACCTCCTGAGCCAGGTCACCAACTGCACCGCGATTGCGCTCGGTCCGAACGCCTTCAACTCCCGCGTCAAGAAAGTCCAAATGATCCCCCTGAAGGACAAGCAGGCCCTGATCCTCGTAATCACCAATCTGGGCTATGTCGAAAGCAAGCAGATCACGCTCGCCGAGGAAATGGACATCACCGAACTGATCAAGGTCATCGATTTGCTGAACGAGATGCTCGTCGACACCCCGATTTCCAAGGTTTCCGAGAAACTCCATTACGAGATCCAGCGCAGCCAGATCAAGGAACTGCTCAAATACCGGGACACGATCGTCGACTCCTTCATCGAGGCCTTCGCCAAGTTCGCCCAGACCCGCTACTATCTCACTGGTCAGGCCAACATGCTCTACCAACCCGAGTTCAATAATGTCGGCAAGTTGCGCGAATTCATCCAGACGATCGAGAACAACGAGATCTTCAAGGTCGTCGATGCTTCCGTCGACGGCGTCAGCGTCAAGATCGGCACGGAAAACCAGGTCACAGCGATGCAGGAATGCACCGTCATCTCCTCGACCTATGAGGCCGGTGAAGGCGAAAAAGGCACAATCTCCGTCGTTGGCCCGACCAGAATGAACTATCGCAAAGTCATCAAACTGATCCAATACATCGCCAACCACATCACCAAGCTATACGAGGAGGAATGATCGCCCATGGCAGACAAAGACAAAGATTCCCAAGACAACCTAACACCAGATACCCCGGATACTCCGGCGGAAGAGCCTAAGAAAGAAACCCATAAAAAGAAAAAAAAGGATCCGCTGGAGGATCGGCTCGAGGAGATCGAGACCGAGCTCAAGGAGATCAAGGACAAATATCTCCGGACGCTTGCGGAAGCCGAAAACCTCAAGAAACGCACCGCCGAGGAAATAAAGCGCGAACGCAAGTACGCCGGGATGCTCCTTGCGGACAAGTTGATCGACCAGTTGGAGGTCTTCGACCGGTCGCTCGGCGTCGAAACCGACGACAAGCAGTTCCAAAATTTTCTCCAAGGCTTCCGGATGATCAAGGACATGCTCTATCAGGCGCTTGCCTCCGAAGGCGTTGCCCCCTTGGAAACGAAGGTCGGCGACGTATTCGATCCCACCAGGGAACACGCCCTCGATACGAGATACGAACCCGACAAGCCCGAGCACACGATCCTCGAGATCACGAAAAAGGGCTACCTGTACAAAGACAGACTCCTGCGTCCGGCGATGGTCATCATCAACCTGAATCCGGAAACAAAAGCACAAACAAGCAATGAAGACATCGACCAAAGCGTCGCATGACAAACTAGGAAAAGAGGATGAATCAAGATGAAAGTAATCGGCATCGACCTCGGGACGACGAACTCCTGCGTCGCCGTCATGGAAGGCAAGGAAGCAAAGGTAATCCCCAATCTTGACGGCAATCGCACCACCCCCTCGGTCGTCGCTTTCAAAGGCGACGAGATCCAGGTCGGCGAAGTCGCCAAGCGCCAGGTCATCACCAACCCCAATACCGTCTACTCGATCAAGCGGAAGATGGGCACCAACCAAAAAGTCAACATCAACAACAAAAACTACACGCCGCAGGAAATTTCCGCGATGATCCTGAGAAATCTCAAGGAATCAGCGGAAGCCTATCTGGGTGAAAAAGTCACGGAAGCCGTCATCACGGTGCCCGCGTATTTCAACGACGCCCAACGCCAGGCAACCAAGGACGCCGGCAAAATCGCCGGCTTGGAAGTCAAACGGATCATCAATGAACCGACCGCGGCCGCGCTTGCCTATGGCATCGACAAGAAAGACAAGGAACAGACCGTCCTCGTCTATGACCTGGGCGGCGGCACCTTCGACGTCTCGATCCTCGAACTTTCCGATGGCACCTTCGAGGTCATCTCCACCTCCGGCGACAACCGCCTGGGCGGCGACGATTTCGACCAGCGGATTGTCGAATGGCTCGTCGAGGAATTCCGCAAGGAAAACGGCATCGACCTCAACACCGACAAGATGGCTCTGCAACGCCTGCGCGATGCTTCCGAGAAAGCGAAAAAGGAGCTCTCCTCGATCACCTCGACGCAGATTTCCCTGCCCTTCATCTCGATGGGGCCATCCGGACCCCTGCATATGGAAAAAGCCCTGACAAGGGCGAAATTCAACGAACTGACCCATGATCTCGTCGAACGGACGATCGAACCGGTCCGCCGCGCCCTTGCGGACGCGAAGATGACCGCCAAGGACATCGACCAGGTGCTTCTTGTCGGCGGCTCGACCAGGACCCCTGCGGTGCAGGACACCGTCAAGAGCATTCTCGGCAAGGAACCCAACCGCTCGATCAACCCCGACGAAGTCGTGGCGATGGGCGCCGCCATCCAGGCCGGCGTGCTCCAAGGCGACGTCAAGGACGTGCTTCTGCTCGATGTCACCCCGCTGTCGCTGGGCATCGAGACCCTCGGCGGCGTCTTCACGAAACTGATCGAGCGCAACACGACGATCCCCACCTCCAAATCGCAAATCTTCTCGACCGCGGCCGACAACCAGCCCGCAGTCGACATCCATGTCCTCCAGGGCGAACGCTCGATGGCCAAAGACAACAAGACTCTCGGACACTTCCAACTGAGCGACATCCCGCCCGCTCCCAGGGGCGTGCCGCAGATCGAGGTCAAGTTCGACATCGACGCCAACGGCATCGTCAACGTCTCCGCCAAGAACGTGGCGACCGGCAAAGCCAACGCCATCACGATCAAGAGCGGCTCGGCGATGAGCGAAGAGGAAATCAAGAGACTGATCCGCGAGGCTGAAGAAAACGCGGAAGCCGACAAGCAAAAACGCGAAGAAGCCGATCTCCGCAACGAGGCCGACCAGATGATCTTCATGACCAACAAAGCCATCAAGGATCTGGAAGGCAAAGTCACTGACCAAGAGAAAAGGGAAGCCGAGACGAAAATCAAGGCTTTGGAAAAGGCCCTCAAAGGCGACGACCTCGACGAGATCAGGCGGCTCAAGGACGATCTCGAGAAGACCGCCCAAGCCCTGGCCGAACGCGTCTACAAGGAGCAAGCCCAAAAACAGCAAAACGACGGCGGTAACGACGGCGGTGCCAGCGATGGCGGCGACGACCAGGTCTTCGACGCCGATTACAAAGAAGTATAAGACCAAGCGCAAAAAGCAGCCCGTCTGCTTTTTGTCACATTGACGAGGTGAGCCGATGGACAAACGCGACTACTACGAAGTTCTGGGCGTGAGCAAGACCGCCAGCGAAGACGAGATCAAGAAAGCCTACCGCACCCTAGCCAAGAAATACCATCCCGACGTCTCCACCGAAGCCAACGCGGAAGCCAAGTTCAAGGAAGTCCAAGAGGCGTACGACGTGCTCACTGACGAGACCAAGCGGGCGCAATACGACCAATTCGGCCACCAAGCTCCCGGTGCCGGTTTTGGCGGTTTTGGTGGCGGCGGCTTCGACGGTTTCGATTTCGGCGACATCTTCTCCGCCTTTTTCGGCGGTCAGGCGCGTTCCAGCCAGGGTACCCGCACGCGGCCAAGAAAGGGATCCGACATCCAAAAACGGATGACGATCGCCTTCGAGGAGGCCATCTTCGGCAAAAAGGAGAAAATCAAGGTTCCCGTCTATGAGGAATGCCATGCCTGCCATGGTTCCGGCGCGGCTTCAGCCAAGGACATCCAGACCTGTTCCCGCTGCCATGGCAGCGGCCAGGTGATCATGGAGACCCAGACGCTCTTCGGCCGCACCCAGACCCGGACAACCTGTCCGGTGTGCGGTGGCAGCGGCAAGGAAATCACGAAGAAATGTCCCACCTGCAACGGCGAAGGCCTGGAGCGAATCATCAAGGAGGTCGAGATCAAGGTGCCCGAAGGCATCGAGACCGGTCAGCAGATCCGCCTGGAAGGCTTCGGCAACAAAGGTTCGGGAGGCGGCCCGAGCGGCGACCTCTACATCGTCTTCGAAGTCAAGCCTTCGGACACCTTTGAACGCGAGGGCGACGACATCATCATCAAGGTGCCGATCACCTTCGCGCAGGCGGCCCTCGGCGCCGAGATCGAGGTGCCGACCGTTTACGGCAAGGTTCTGCTCAAGATCCCGCCCGGCACCCAAAGCGATTCCCGCTTCCGCATCCGCGGCAAGGGCGCACCCAACGTGAGAACGAAGGAAAAGGGCGACCAACATGTGGTCGTGAACATCCAGACGCCGACGAAACTCACCAGCGAGCAGAAAAAGCTGTTTGAGCAGCTCGCGCGGATCGAGGACAACCCGGCCGAAAAAACGATGTGGGACAAGTTCAAGTCCGGATTTTCCCGCAGCAAATGAGGACCGTGGAAGCGGTCTTTTTTGCGGTTACGACAATGATGCGTTTTTGAGCAAATTTCAACATTTTCCGGATTGATTAAGGTATAATATTACTAGCGAAATATTATAATAATAAAATAAGGAGTAAATAATCATGAAAGAAATCACCATGCCCAAACTGCGCCGTTTCAACCTCATCATGGGCGCCGCCCACCTTGTCCAGGGCCTCATCATGCTCGTGCTCGCCTACACCGTGATCCAGAACATCGCCGAATTCAAACCGATGATCACCCAACTTTACCTCACCTATGACCCCGTATTGCAATCGCTGGTGCTCGCCAGCAAAGACCTCTTCGAACTGCCCTTCGGCGTCTTCGTCGCGGTCTTCCTGTTCCTCTCGGCCATCGCCCACGCCCTGATCGCGATCCCCTTCAACAAAACCTACAACGCCGATCTTTCCCAAGGCATGAACCGCTTCCGCTGGTTCGAATACGCGCTCTCCTCGTCCGTGATGATCGTCCTGATCGCGACCCTTTTCGGGATCTACGACCTTGCCTCGCTGGTTCTGATCTTCATCGTCAACGCCGCGATGAACCTCTTCGGTCTCGTCATGGAACAACTCAACGCCAGACGCAAAGAGGGCGAAAAGACCAATTGGGGCCCGTTCGTCTGGGGCACGATCGCCGGATTGGCTCCCTGGATCGCCATCATCCTCTACATGTCCGGCAATCCCAACCTCGACATGGTGCCCTGGTTCGTCTGGGCGATCGTCGGCACGTATTTCGTCGCTTTCAACACCTTCCCCATCAACATGATCCTGCAGTACCTCAAGGTCGGCAAGTGGAAGAACTACCTCTACGGCGAAAGAGTCTACATCGTTTTGAGCCTCGTTGCCAAATCATTGCTCGCCTGGCTGGTCCTCTTCGGCGCGATGCAGCCATAAGCATTGTCCCAGTAAAACGAAAGACCCCGTTGCGGGGTCTTTTTTCTTGCCAAAACTGCTCGTTGCATGCCAACGAATCCTGCTGCGGTTGGCTGATGTCAACTAACCCTCGTACAGGCCGATGGCGCTGCGGACATCTTGGACAAAGATGATCCCTTTGCCTGGCTCATCGATGGCAAGTTCAGAACGGATGTGGCCGACGATCGGTTCGATGAGTTCCGTGCGCGCCACGATCAGCACGAGTTCCTTCTCTGGTTCGATCGCCATTTGGAAGATCTTTTCCCGCTCGTGGATCCCCGAGCCCCTGGCATTGATGATCGTTGCGCCCGTTGCTCCGCCCTTGGCGGCGGCGGCGAGCACATCTTCCGCCTTGCCCTTGTCGACGATCGTGTAGATCGCCTGATATCCCATCATCTCTGATTCCTTCCTTTCATTGTCCTCATACAGCGAGGAACAACCGATAATTTGTGTAAGATCCGTTGCGAAGATGATGCCGTTACCGGATTTTTCGAAGTGCAGTTTCGTGGCAATGTCGGCCATCGCCTGATCGCCTTCCTTGCGCATCCCCGCCATCATCACGATCTCCCGGCGCGGATTGTCCAAACCAAGGAAAGTCAGCACCCCCTTGGGGTGCGATCCGCGCCCGAGGAAGATGGTGCCGCCGGAAAGGCCGTTTTCCCGGGCCGTTTTGATGACTTGCTTTCCCCGCCCGTCGGGGACAATGGCAAGATAGAGCGAAAGATTGGGGCAATTGTTCTTCATGGTCTCAACTCCGCTTCTGTGATTTGTATTTATAGACGACACCGAAAAACTCGATGGTGATGATCGGCACCAGGGCGATCATCGCAATCATGCCAAAGGCGTCCGCAATGGTGATCATCGCACCATCGGCCAGGGCGATGCCCTGGGAGGTGGCAAAGATGAACGTGGCGGCGATCGGACCACTCGCCACACCGCCCGCATCAAAGGCGATCCCGACAAACAGCTTGGGTGTGAGGAACATCAGTCCGAGGGCAAGCGCATATCCCGGCAGCAATAAGTGCCACAATTCCAGTCCGGGCACGATGATCCGCAGAACGTTCAAGACCAACGCCAAGCCCACGCCGATGGCAAGAACCAACTTCACCGGTCGCCGCGACACCGATCCGGCTGTGACGTCGCTGATCTGATTGGTCAGGATATAGACCGCGGGTTCAGCGAGAATCGCGAACACCCCCAAGAGAAAACTGGCAAGGACAACCAGCCAGAGCGCCTCTTGGGAAAGCGCATCCCCGATCGCCCGGCCGACATCCAAAAAACCCGAATAGACGCCATATAGGAAAAGCGTGAGGCCGATGAAGGCGAACAGAAAACCGAACAAATACCGGCGAAAACGGGGAAAGCGGACTTTGAAAACGAAGATGTTGGCCAATATCGTAATCAATAGGAGTGGCGACATCGCCAAAGCGGCGTCCAGCATGGTTGTGATAAATCCGTGCGTGGTCCCCGATGTGATCTCGATGAGTGAACCATCTGAATGGGTTCCAAGCAACAACACCAGACAAGCGATGATTGCTCCGCTGGAGGCAATGCCGATCAGACCGAAACTGTCTTTTTCCGCACTTTTTCCATAACGTTGCATCGACGAAACACCGATCGCGATCGCCAGCACAAAGGGGACGGTGATCGCGCCCGTCGTGGCTCCCGAGATATCGAAAGCGATGCCGTGCAGTCCGACATCGACGAACAGAATCAAAACCAAAATGACCAGATAGGCACCTAAAAGGACCATAAACAGCGGAATCTTGAAAAGGATCCGAAACAGGCCAAGGGCGATGAACAGGCCGATGAAGACCGCAACCATCACGACCAGCGTGATGGCGGCGACATCGCCTTCGGTCAGAATGTCAACAATGTTGGCGACAATCAGGAGATCCGGTTCGGCGATCGTGATCAGCAAGCCAAGCGCGAACGCAGCCACCAGAATGATGACGACATTCTTCGACTTGGCCATCGTCTTGCCAAAGAGTTCCCCGATCGGGGTGATGCCACTGTCAACCCCGAAGAGGAAGAGGCTGAGACCGATCCAGACAAAGAGGGCCCCAAGAAAAAAACTTCCCAGCAGTCCGGGGGAAAGCCCGGCAACAAAAAAATGGATGAGGACGACGAGAACGGCAACCGGCAGGATCGCCAGGAACACCTCCCGGAACTTCTTTGCCAGTTCGTACATCGACTATCCACCTCCATTCGGCATTTCCAGACCCATTATACCAAAAATGGCAGACAAAACCAAGCGATGCCAGCAGTTACTGCCAGTAATTGCTTTGGATGGTCACATGCAACCCTTGGTGGGTGAAGAATCGGTAGAAGGCAGTCTCCAAGGCCTTGTCCTGGAAACAACTTGTGAACGCGATCGAAACGGCACCCTTGTAGGTGACGACCGCGATTCCCGGCTTGGTTCCGGAGGCGAGATTGAATTCGATGGCGTCGATCCAATCCTGCATCGTCTCAGGAAGGCCGATCTGACCGAAATTCGTCACCGATGAGGTGATGGGCTTGTGGCCGATGATGGCATAACCGATCTTCATGATGAGCTTTTTCAAGAACAAAGGGGTGATCCTGACCAAAAAGTTCTTCTCGAAAGACATATTGTGGTTCAATTTGCTCTGCAGGTTCTCTTTGGTGAGACCCCGGACGAAATCAGCCTTGACTTTGGCCAAAATGGCAGAAAAATCAGGTGCTTCACCGGCGTGCTGGTAGGAAGCGTTGAAATACAGGGAGAAATTGCGCACCGATTGCGATGGGAAGTGCTTGCGGAGGTTCACGGGCACGCTGATCGTGACCGGGTGCATTTTCAGTTTGTCCTGATCGCCAGTTGTGCAGATGGCATGAATCAGATTGGCGACGAGAATCTGGGCGACGCTCGCATCGAGCCTGCGGGCGAAGTTCCGGAGCTCCTCGGCGTCGATCTTGCCCAGATTGATGCTGATGCCGCGCTTGGCGAACGGCTTGCCCTTGATCCGGTAAGCCGGCACAAACGATTCCTTGACGCGTTCGCTATCCTTATTATATACCAGATAACTGTCCTCTAGTTCCGCCATCGAAGGCAAATCCTCGATCCGGAAGACAGAACCGTCGTTATGTTGTGGATGTCCGGTCAGTTCAAGATACTGGTACAGAACGCTCTTTAGAAACTCAAACGCCCCGTTGCCGTCGGAAAGCGAATGGAACATTTCCAAGGAAATCCGCTTCTCATAGAAAAAAAACGTGAACATGTGATGGTTGTTGGTGTGGACAGCGATGCTTTGGCAGATATAGGGCGATTCCGGGATCACCAGCGGATCGCTGTCGTTGTAATCATAGTAGTACCAGAAGAAACCACGGCGAAGCCGGACGAAAAACGACGGAAATCGCTCGCGACACGCCAAAATCGCGCTTTTCAGCGCTTGCGGGTCAATCGGATCCCTCATGATCACCGACATCCGGTAGATGCCGGAGTTTTTGGCGTTTTGCACCACTGGATAGATCTTCGCCGCATTGTCGAGCTTGAACCAACGGCGTTCGGAGATTTTTTGCTTGATCATATACAGCCTTTCCGGAAGTGTTGACAATGCGATTATATATATAAACGACCATAATGTAAAGCAAAAAGGACACGTTTCGCTGATGCATATTAAAAAAAAACGGCAAAAAAGCAAAAATAGATTTACAGGCGGATATGTAATCAGATATAATATAACCAGATTATGCATAACCAGAATATGCATAAAATGTATATGTATAAACAGTTTATATAGTCGAAGGAGGTGAGGTAATGACAAATTCCGGCGAATACATCAGGGGTTTCACCGACTTCATCGTCTTGTCGATTCTCGCAAAGTTCGACAGTTACGGCTATGAGATGAGCAAGATTATCGAGAGCGTCAGCGACCAATCGTTCCAGGTCACCGAAGCGGCGCTCTATTTTGCCTTGAAACGCCTGATGGAAGACGACAAGATCGTTTCCTACAAGGAAGCGAACAAGAAAGGCATGAGCCGGCGTTATTACCGCATCACCCCCGATGGCATCAAGGCGCTGATGGACTTCCGCAAGGACTGGATCCAGATCGAGAACACCTTATCGAGTCTGGTTGGCGGCAAGTTCGAATATTATCGAGAAGACCGATCGTGAGGAAGTGATGAATGATGGACCTGTTCAACATCGTACCAACAAATTTCTTTAATCTCCTGACAGGCAAGAACCAGGCGCTCTACATTGGCGCGCTCTTCGAGGTGTTCAAGGCTTACGAACAGGGCTCCGTGCTCGGCATGGACAAGCAGATCGCCCAACAGGTGATCATCGAGTATCTGGAACTCAATCCGGATGCCGAAGTCGAGGATGTCGACATCGACGCCACGATCCGGGAGAAGGCCAACATGATCTTAAGGCGGCTCGAGGAATGCGAGTGGATCGATGTCGATGTCAACAACGACTATGTCGAGATCCTCAATTTCCGCGACTACGCGATCACGATCATCGAGGCGCTGAAACTGGTAACGACCGACACCGGCTATGGCATCGATGAAGAGACCAGATCGGAAGAGCACAAGTCTGAACTCCAGTCACCGAAAACGATATCGTATGCCGTCTTCTGCTTGAAAAAA
>CALGNF010000006.1 GCA_937958685.1 uncultured Caryophanales bacterium | reverse complement strand
ATCGTATTCGGTGACTGGAGTTCAGACGTGTGCTCTTCCGATCTCATGAAAATATTGCGTAAGCCAGGCAACTCACGGGCGATAAGATTCATGAACGCCTGTCTTTGGTCATCCGCGAGCACGATTCCGAACGAAGGATAGATGAAGCGGGCTCCAGCTTGCTTGGCCTTGGCGATGATCTCGCCGATGTTGGCCTCGGTATCGTTCACAAAGGGGATGAGAGGTTTGAGGATCACACCCACGGGAAGTCCCTCGGCCGCCAACTTCTGCACCGTCTTGAGTTTATTCGCCAGATTGGCTTCCAGCGGTTCCAGCCGCGACTGAATGATGTCGTTGGTAAATCCGATTGGAACGGCGATCATGACCGAAGCTTGTTTCTGGAGTTCCTTAAGCGATGGCAGATCGCGCAAGATGAGGTCGGAAGCGGTCTCGATGAAGACCCCCAGCCTCTTTTCCACCAATATAGCCAATGCCGCACGCATCGGTTCGCTTTCGGAAAGACGCGGGTCATAGGGATCGGGATTCTGGTAAAAGCCGATGACCGATCCGGGCTTGGCGATGGCAAGCTCCTTAGCGAACGCTTCCGGATAGCCCGTTTTGATTACCGGCGGGTCGGCCCTGTAGGTTTGGTCGATGTCGGCGGAAGTGCTGTAATACATCCTGGTCGGATGGCTTCCACTGAAGAGACCGGCAAAAAAGTCAACGCCGAAGTATCGTTGCGGATTCTTGTTTGGGTAGACGAAAGTTTGCGGTCTCATCTGGTCAATCTCCTTAGAAGCGCCAAATCGAAGCGATCAGCGTCAGAGCGATGATGATGTGGAAATATTGGATCAACCCAAAGCGACGTGTGCGCTTCTGCAGGTACTCCTCGACCTTCTTTTGGAATTTGCGGATTGTTTTGAAGTTTTCGTGGCGAATGACGATCAGATATTGCCTGTCGAGAAGTAATCCGAGGTTTTCGGGGACTCCGCCCACATCAAGCAAGAACTGCCGCAACTCGGCTTCTTGGGGTCGCTGGTCTTTGTCGATGAAGGAAATCAGGAAAAAGATGTCATAGCCCCTAGCCGCGAGAAACAAACGGCTGCCGACCCCGACAACCGCAATCGCTCCCATCATGATTCCATAGGCAAGATAATGTGTGGTGCCGATGAAGAAGTATGAGCCGATGGTGGCGCAGAGGACGGCGCCAAGCAGTGTCAGCCTGAGCACCGAATGATAGCGGAAGGTGGCGTTGAAAGCGATATAGAGGATGATCACGGATACAAAAATCTTGAGAAACAGGGAAAAATAATCGTCCATGCGGTCTCCTATGGCAGTGGTCTAGCGACCGAGATGCGGTTCAATGAGTTTTATCATGTCCGTTAACGGCAGGGGTTCAGTGATGCGGATGATCGGCACTTTCACATCAGCAAGCCAAGTCTCGTGCTGACGTTTGCTGCGCATGTTGACATCGCCAATCTCGTAAGCCGACACCCATTCGAGAAAGGAAAGGTGCTGCTCATATAGATCACCGCCCGGAAGAACGCGGGCTCCGAACCGGTGATACTCGCGCTTTTTGATCCTTTCCAACCTGATTGACAGCGGCAAATGCAGGAACACGAACAAATCGATGGCGGGTTTGACGCTGTCACCCCAACCGACGAAAGCGCCGGAGATGACAACATGTTCGTTGAGCGCAATGGCTTTTTGCAGGCCTTTGAGCGCAAGGGCTGCGGGACGCCGCTTGGTGAACGGCGGGTCTGTCTGCTCCCAAAAGATGTCGTCGGTGTCGATGAAATGATAGCCGAACGTCTCGGATATTGCCTTCGCGAGGGTTGTTGCCCCCGATCCCGAAGCGCCGAATACATGAATCCGCTTGATTTTGGCCACCTGCATCACCTGTCCCGTAGTCGCTATGTTTCCTGCCATATCATTATTATATTATCAAAAATCGGACACAATTACAATCACATTATCGGAATGACCAGGCAAAAAGAAAAAGTCTTCAGGAAGACTTTCTCGCTTATTTGGTTGCTTTGTCCAACGCTTTTTTGGCTTGGTCGCAAATCGCCTTGAAACCTGCCTGGTCGTTGACGGCGATATCGGCCAGCATCTTGCGGTTGACTTCGATGTTGGCTAGGCTCAGACCGTTGATCAGCCGGGAATAGGACATGTCGTTGATGCGGGCTGCCGCGTTGATCCTGGTGATCCACAGTTTGCGGAAGTCGCGTTTCCGTCTCCTGCGGTCGCGGTATTGATAGGCAAGCGAGTTCATCACCTGCTCTTTGGCTGTCTTGTAGAGCAAATGCTTGGCGCCGTAGTAGCCTTTGGCAAGCTTCAAAATCCGTTTGCGTCTTTGTCTGGTGACAACTCCACCTTTAACTCTTGGCATGATTTTCTCCTCCTATCCGTCTTACAAGTATGGGACCTGGTGTCTGATGCGCTTCAAATCCGCAGTCGCCACGGTCTCTTTTCTTCTCGCTTGGCGGTTCTGTTTCGGAGTTTTATGACTCATCAGATGCCCGTGGAATGTGCTTTGTCTTTGTAGTTTTCCGGTGCCGGTCTTTTTCAGTCGTTTCTTTGTCCCTGAATGGGATCTCATTTTTAGCATGTTTTTCTCTCCTTAATGTCACTTCTTCTTTGGTGTCAAAACCATCGTCAGATATCGTCCCTCGTGGGCGATGTCCTTTTCCAGCGTGGAAACTTCCTCGCAGCGCGCCCGGTAGCGGACGAGCACTTCCTTGCCTTGCTGGATCAGCATTTCGCTGACGCGGTAGGGAAGCCATACTGCGACTTTCAGCTTATCGCCTTTTTCGAGGAACTTGTAGCCGTTGCGAAGTTTCGTCTCGAAGTCGTGTTTGTCGATGACGGCGGTGAGCCTTATTTCCTTGATCTCGACGATCTTCTGGTTTTTCTTCGCTTCGCGGGCTTTTCGCTGCTGTTCGTAACGGAACTTGCGATAATCCATCAATTTGCAGACCGGTGGCTTGCCGTTGGGAGCGACCATGACAAGATCAAGCCCCTCGCGGGTTGCGATCGCGAGCGCTTCCTTGACGGGTTTCACCCCATACTGGGTACCATCGGCACCAATCAGCAGAACTTCCTTTACCCGAATCTCTTCATTGATGAGGGTGTCGTCCTTTTTGACTGGCCGCTGCATGTTTGTGTAGATAATGTCTAACACCTCCGAATGAAATAAAAATGTGGCTGCCGAAAGAGGCACCCACATCGATCCAAGCGAAACAACACGGTAGCATTGACCTATTGACTGACTCAATCAGGTGAGAAGTGGGGCTTCTTCTTTCTACTTTTTTAACCTTACATAGTATATTATATTGTATTACGGATGTCAAGCGTTTTATTTGTCTTCCACATCTTCCCGGATCTTTTTATCGCGGATGTAATTTTCTTTGTTCACCTGATAGGCGCGGGCGATGGCAAGCGAGCCTTTTGGCACGTTCTTGTTGAGGGTGGAGCCGGCGGCGATCAGACTGCCCTCCTCGATGTTGATCGGAGCGATCAGGTTGACGTTGCAGCCGATGAAGACCTCATCGCCGATCGTCGTCTGATATTTGTTCTTGCCATCGTAGTTGACGGTGATCGCACCGCAACCGAAGTTGACGTTTTTCCCGATCGTGGCATCGCCGATATAGGCGAGGTGGGAGGCTTTGGTGTTCTCCCCGGTCGATGATTTCTTGACCTCGACGAAATTGCCGATCCTGTTTCTTTCACCGATGATCGCACCATCGCGCAGATGGGCGAAAGGGCCGACGGTCAGATCGGAAGAGCACACGTCTGAACTCCAGTCACCGAATACGAT
>CALGNF010000005.1 GCA_937958685.1 uncultured Caryophanales bacterium | reverse complement strand
CCTATGTCGTCGTCGCGCCGGGCCGGGACGGCGCGTAGTGGCTCTCCTATCTTTGCGAACGGTACAACATCCCGATGAAAGCCAACCACGTCGTCATCGGCGTGCGCGTCGAAACCAACGACGAGATCATGGAAGAGATCAACACCCATCTCTACGAAGGCAAGTTCATCTATCAGACCTCGGGCGGACTCAAGGTCCGCACCTTCTGTTCGAATCCGTCGGGCCACGTCGTCATCGAGAACCATTCGGGCACGATCCTGGCCAACGGCCATGCTTATAAAGATTCCAGTCTCGGCAGCCACAACACCAACTTTGCTTTATTGGTCAGCCACGACTTCACCGTGCCCTTCCATCAACCCAACGAGTTCGCCCACGGCGTGTCCAAACTCGCAAACATGCTTTCCAACGGCTCGATCATCGTCCAGCGTTATGGGGATCTGAAGCAGGGAAGAAGATCCACCGAGAAACGGATCAAGGAAGGCTTCGTCACGCCGACCTTGAAGGAAGCCGTGCCGGGCGACTTGAGCCTCGTGCTTCCCTACAAGACGATGAAGGCGTTGATCGAAATGATCGAAGCGTTGGATCACGTGACTCCGGGGATCGCTTCCGAACACACGCTCTTCTACGGCGTCGAAGCGAAGTTCTACAGCGCCCGTCCCGAGGTCTCCAACACCTTCGAAAGCAAAGTCCAAGGATTGTATTTTGGCGGCGACGGCGCGGGGATCACGAGAGGCCTCGCCCAAGCCGGCGCCAACGGCCTCGCCATCGCCCGCGCGATCGCGGCGAAGAAAGGATAGTCCATGATCTTCAAGAACGCCACCATTGTGGACGGAACCGGCAAGAAAGCCTATCAAGGTCACCTTCAAATCGAAGGCGACAAGATCACCAAGATCTATCCTCCGACGACCAAGATCACGGCTTCGAAAACGACGGGAGAAGTCATCGAATGCGCCGGCAAGTACGTCATGCCGGGATTTTTCGACGCCCACTCCCACAACGACTTCTTCGCGGGCAGAAGTGACAATCTTGACTACTTCAAACCGTTCGTGATGCAGGAGATCGGAAGAGCACACGTCTGAACTCCATTCACCGAATACGACCTCGTATG
>CALGNF010000004.1 GCA_937958685.1 uncultured Caryophanales bacterium | reverse complement strand
GCGACCACCGCGATCTACACTCTTTCCCTACACGACGCTCTTCCGATCTGATACATCGTACAAAAAGGCAAAATACCTCAATCTGATCATGTTCAGCGGCAACGAAACAGCTACGACGGCCAGTTTCTATTTCATATCGTTATTTTTCGTTCTGATGCTCACCGACAACTTGCTGCTAAGCGGGGTCGTCGGCGGCTTGATTTTCGGCTTCAGCCGGATTGTCGATGCCTTCACCGATCCTTTGATCGGCACCTGGATCGACAAGACCACAACCCGATTCGGCCGTTACCGGCCGTTCATTGTCGGTGGGTCGCTCATCATCAACATCAGCGTATTGGCGATCTTCGGCGGATTCGTCCGCCTGCAGCCCGCCTTTTGGATGTACGTTTGGATCATCTTCTGGTACATCCTCTACATCATCGGCTACACGTTTCAGTCAGCCTGCACCAGATCGGCGCAGACGATCCTGACCAACGATCCCTTGCAAAGACCGATCCTCGGCGCCCTGCTGGCCGGATTTTCCTATATCTTTTACGGCTTGTTTCTGATATACGCCCTGCAGTATGTCGAATCGTTCCCGGGAGGATTTGCCAATTCGCTGGGCTACCGCAACCTGGCGTTGATCGTCGTCGCGATCAATGTCGTCTTGACGATTCTTGCGGTAATGGGACTCCGGGAGAGCGACGTCGGCGACACCTATGCGAAACTGCCGCCGACCTCGCGGGTCAAATGGAAATCGATCTTCACGATGATCGGCCACAATCGCCCGCTCAGGTCGCTGATCGTCGCCGCCGGTACGAACAAGTTCGCCCAACTTGCGACCAGCACGTCGATGGCCTACTTCTTCATGTATACCGTCAGAAACACCGCCCTGCAGCCGGTCGTGGCCCGCTATGGCCTCATTGCGGGCGTTGTGGGTGTGGTGATCGGCGTGATCGCCGCCAAGATCGTCGACCGCAAGTTTTCGTTTTTGTTTGGCACCTACCTCGGGCTCTTGTTTCCGATCCTCATCATGGTCTTTCACCCCTTCTCAGGGGAAACCGAATGGCTGCTCGTGTTTTTCCTGGTGGCCATCATCGCGGCCACGGCCATCGCCTCGACGAACGTCCTGCCGCTGATTGCCGATGTCGCCGACTACGAATATTACATTAACAAACAATACATCCCCTCCACCGTGGGCACGACTTTCTCCCTGGTAGACAAACTCATTTCCTCTTTGAGCGGCATCATCCTGGCGGGAGCGCTCGCGTTCTCCGGATATGTTCCCAACATGCCGCCCAACGACAGGGCCTTTTGGGCTTTCTATGTCATGGTGATCGTGATCCCGGCGCTTGGCCACGTCGCCTCCATCGCCGCCTTCATCTTCTATCCGATAGACAAGAAATACTATCAAGAGATGCTCTCTCGCGATCCCCGCTGATGGTTACGGGGCCAGAAATGTTTCAAGGCTCCGGCTGTCTGTTGGACCTAAGCGCCCGCACAGGGCGCTTTTTGCATAAAAAAAAGGACCTGAAGGTCCAACCGGAGGCTTAGATGTCGATTTCTACTGCCGATAACCATCAGCCGCGCAGAACATTGATGATGCCGATGATCGCTGCGACCAGCATGCCGAGAAACATCCCTCCGGCCAAAAGCACGATGATGATCCTGCCGACGGAACTTTTCGTCGGGTTGTAGGTCTTGATCTCTTTTTCGACAGTTGTCGGCCGCGGTTTGTTGTTTGCCACTTTCTCACCTCTTAATAGTCTTCGTTAAAATATTATATCTGATTATCAATCAAAAATAAAGCATTATTTTGTGAAACAGGTTTTTCTAGTCGGTCTCGGAACGATTCCGGAGAAAGTCGATGACAGCCTTCGTCACTTCTGTCGGTGTGGAGGCCCCACTCGAGACGCTGATCGTCTTGACACCCAGCAAGTCGCGTTTGTCAAGGTCGGCCAAACTTTCGATCAGGAGCGTTCGGATGCCGGTCTCCCTCTCGCTGATGCGGACAAGGTTCAAGGTATTGTTGCTGTGACGGTCACCGACGATGTAACACAGGTCGACGGCTTCCCGGCTGTTTGTCTCAATGATGGCCTCCTGCCGGATCCGCGTTGAATTGCAGATTTCATCGTGGATAATGATTTCCGGAAAACGGGTCTTCAAAATTGAAAAGATACTGTCAGTGTCACGGATGCTCAAGGTCGTCTGATTGGTGGCAAACACCGGCTTTTCGGGAAGCGTGAGACCTCGCGCGTCGGCCTCTGTCTCGATCAGGGTGACCTCGGGTCCCAGACCGAGCACGGCTTCGGACTCGGGGTGGGCGCTCTTGCCGACGAAAACAACCTGATAACCTGCTTCCAGGCGGGCTCGGATCAGGTCATGGGTCCGATAGACATCCGTGCAGGTGGCATCGACGGTTGTGAGCCCTTTTTCCCTGGCAAGCTCAAAGACGGCCGGCTGCGCTCCGTGGGCGGTGATGACAACCGTGCCGTGTGTGAGGCCCTCCAATAGCTCAAGGCGGGTTTTGCCGCTGTCAAAGAGAGTGACGGCGCCCATCCGCGTCAATCGGTCGACGACATGCCGGTTGTGGACGATCATGCCGAGAATCTGGATTGGGCGGGGGTAAGTCGGATCGGCGAGAACACGCTCGATGATGTCGATTGCCCGGACTACGCCCGGACAGAACCCTCTTGGGGAAATCGGGATGACTTTCACACCTAGCCTCCTTAGTTGTTTTACTTAATACCGTTTTTATTATATAATAGATGTGACAAAAAGACAAAGAAAGAGTGGTGGAACCATGAACTTCCGGAAAGCATATCTCCAGCGCGCCCTTGAAGGAATGAACTTTCATGAATTGACGGAAGTCCAGCAAAAGGTCATTCCGCTGATCAGCCAGGGCAAGGACATGATCGTCGAGGCGAAAACGGGGTCGGGGAAGACGCATGCCTATCTTCTGCCTATCTTCGACGCTCTCGATGAGAAAAACCACGATCTCCAGGCCGTGATCTGCGCTCCGACCAAAGAACTGGCACGGCAAATCTTTGTGTTCGCGAAGGAAATCGCATCGTTTGCCGATCAGCCGATCGACATCAGGCTGTATGTCGGAGGAACCGACAAAACTGGAGAAATCGAGCAATTGGCAAAATCACAACCGCTGATTGCGATTGGCACTCCGGGACGGTTATTCGACTTGGTCAAACAGGAAAACGCACTTGCCAGCCGCAACGCCCGGGTCTTTGTCGTTGATGAAGCGGACATGACCCTCGAAGAGGGGTTTCTCTTTCATGTCGACCAGGTGGCGGCGACGATGAAAAAAGAACTGCAGATGCTGGTCTTCTCCGCAACCATTCCCGAAAAAATCAGGCCGTTCCTACGTAAATATCTACATGCTCCCGAGATGGTCCGAATTCACTCCGCCGAGGCTCACAGCCTGCAGATCAAACATTATTTCATCAAGACGAGGGAAGTGGAGAAGCAAACTGTCCTGTTCAACCTTTTGAAAACCTTCCAGCCGTATCTGTGTCTCATCTTCTGCAATACGATCGTCAGTTGCGAACAACTCCATGCGGAAATGCTCGCCGCCAATTTCAATGTGGTGATGGTCCACGGCGACATCCCCTACCGGAAGCGTAAACAGCTGTTGGACCGGATCCGCCACCAGGATTTCCAGTATGTGGTCGCGACCGATATCCTCAGTCGCGGCATCGATATCGAAAACATCTCGCATATCGTCAACTATGAACTGCCCCGGGACCCCAGCTTCTACATCCATCGCAGCGGCAGAACCGGTCGGATGAGCAAGGATGGCATCTGCATCTCCTTATACGAATTCGCCGACAACACCTACATCGACCAGTTGGAAGCGATGCGGATCAACTGCGAATACAAAGAAATCGTGGGCAATGAGTTGCTTGAAGGCAAAGTCCGCAAAGAACGGGAGAAACGTTATAAAAAAACGACTGAACCGGACAAACAAGCGGTGAAGATGATTCCCAAGCCGAAGAAGGTCAAGCCCGGATACAAAGTCAAACGGAAACAGGCCGTCGAGAAAAAGGCCAAGGAACTGCAGTACAAAGGCGGGAGAAAATAGTGCTGATCCTCGGCTCGCATGTTTCTTTGGGCGGGAAGGACCAATACCTGGGAAGCGTCAGGGAAGCGATCGTTTATGGTGGCAATGCCTTCATGGTCTATACAGGCGCACCGCAAAACACGATCAGAAAGCCGGTTTCCACGCTGAAGATCCCGGAGGCTTGGACGTTGATGACAACCCATGGGATCGACAAGGGTAATATCGTTGTCCACGCCCCCTACATCGTCAATCTAGCCAATCCCGAGCCCGACAAACGGGCCTTTGCAATCGCTTTTCTCACCGAGGAAATCCGGCGCACACACGCCCTAGGCGCCAAGACGCTGGTAATGCATCCCGGCAGCCATCTTGGCCAGGGTGTCGCAGAGGGAACGGCCCACATCGCCGCCGGCCTCGCCAAAATGATTGAGGATACAGCTGCCCTCGATGTCAGAATCGCTCTTGAGGGCATGGCCGGCAAAGGCACTGAAATCGGCAGAACGTTCGCCGAACTCGCAGCCATCATCGACCAGACGGCCGGTCATCAGCGTCTCGGTGTCTGTCTGGACACCTGCCACAGCTATGACGCCGGCTATGATATCCGTAACGATTTCGACGGTGTCCTGGAGGAATTTGCCGACATCGTCGGCCTTGACAGGTTGTTGGTTTTCCATGTCAACGATTCCAAAAACCTACCAGGTTCCGGAAAAGACCGGCACGAGAACATCGGTTTCGGGAAGATTGGCTTTGCGGCGCTAATGGCCGTCATCAACCATCGAAAACTCGCTGAGATTCCCAAGATACTGGAAACCCCGTTTGTACCATCAGTCAAATATCCGGAAAAGGGTTATCCACCTTACCAACACGAGATCGCGATGATCAAAAGCGGCGTGTTCGATCCAAACCTGAAACAGAAAATCATCGATGCCAATGAGGTGGTTGCCCGATGAGTCTCCATGTCGTGCTCTACAATCCCGAGATTCCCCAAAACACCGGGAATATCATGCGCACCTGTGCCGCGACCAACACTCGCCTGCACCTGATCGAGCCATTGGGTTTCAAAATCGATGTCCGCTCGCTCAGGCGCAGCAACCTCGACTATCACGAGCACGTGGATTACCGCGTTTATCGTGATTGGGACCAATTCGCAAACGAGAATCGCGGGATCTACCTCTTTCTCACTCGCTATGGCGACAAAAGTCCCGATAGCTATGCGTTTGCGGATGCTGACCGCGACTATTACCTGATCTTCGGCAAAGAATCGCACGGATTGCCGAAAGCATTGCTGGCGGCCAATCGTGACCAGTGTTACCGCATCCCGATGAGCGACAAGGTCCGCAGTTTGAATCTCGCCAATACCGTGGCCATCGTTGTCTACGAGGCTCTGCGCCAGCAAGGATATCCCGGACTCGCGAAAACCGAACCCGCCACCCTCAAGGGTCCAAACTGGCTTGTCGAGAAATAAGCCGCATGTTTGTCGCTTTTGTGGATTTGATGGTTCAACCGGCATTGAATCTGCTATAATAGAGACGATACTTGTTGATAGGAATGATACCGTATGCTAGCTCTGGGAGACAAGGTTAGGCTGCAGAGTTTCAAGCATGATCGCACCCTGCACCGGATTTGGGATGAAGTAACCGTCCTTGAGGAAAACGAGGAATTCATCGTCGTCGCCAATCGAAGGACGAAAGTGATTGAAGCCAACGGCAGGGTCTGGTATACCAAGGAACCCTCAGTGGCCTTCTTTTTCAAAAATCACTGGTTCAACGTCATCGGGATCCTCAAGCCGGCCGGAATTTCGTTCTACTGCAATTTGTCATCGCCGGTCCTCTACGATGAGGAAGCCATCAAATACATCGATTATGACCTTGACATCAAAGTCCTTCCTGATTTTTCCTACACGATACTGGATCGCAACGAGTACCGGAGGCACCAAAAACAAATGAGGTATCCTCTCGAAATCTGTGAAATTCTCGAGCGGGAACTGAACAAACTGATCGAACTGATTGAAGCCAGAGAGATGCCCTTCCGCCATCATCCGGTTCATGATTACTACCGATTACTGCAAGAAACAGGAGAAAAGAAGAATGCTAAAAGACCCGAGAATCGCTAAATTGGCAACAACATTGGTCAACTACTCCGTGAACGTCCAACCAGGAGAAACAGTCTTGATCAGCGCTTCGGTAAAAGCCAAACCGCTGGTCGTCCAACTGCTCAAGGAGATCCGCGCCCACCAGGGAAACCCGATCGTGGAATTGAGCGACGACGAGATCAACCGGGAACTCATGCTCAGTGTCACCGACAAGGATCTTGACCGGCGCTATCGCTGGCTGGATCGCAATCTCGACGACATCGACTGCATTGTCCATGTGCGGGCCTCGGAATCGGACTATACCGCGCAGGATGTCCCGATGGAGACCAAACTGGCCTTGGCACGCAAGATGAAACCGCTCGCCCAAAAGCGCCTTGGAAAGAAATGGGTCTTGCTCAACTATCCCACCGAAGGAGCGGCGCACAAGGCCAAGATGAGTTACGAGCGCTTTTTTGATTTCGTGGTTGATGTCTCCAGCGTCGATTATTCCCGGATGAACAACGCATTCATCCCGCTCAAGGATTTGATGGAGAGAACCGACAAAGTCCGGATCATCGGTCCGCAGACCGATCTCTCTTTCTCGATCAAGGGGATGACGGCGATTCCTTGCGCTGGCAACTTCAATATTCCGGATGGAGAGATCTTCACCGCTCCCGTCAGGGATTCGGTGAACGGCATCATCACCTACAACACCCCTTCGCCGGAACGCGGGACCGTCTTCACCAACGTGCAACTGCGTTTTGAGAACGGCCGCATCGTCTTTGCCAAGGCCGATCAGGAACAAGAACTCCTCGAAGCCATCTTCGATACCGACGAAGGCGCCCGCTACGTGGGCGAGTTCGCCTTGGGCGTCAATCCGCTCGTGACCAAGCCGATGGGCGATATCCTCTTTGACGAGAAGATTGCAGGCTCGCTCCATTTCACTCCCGGCCGCTGTTATGACGAAGCCCCCAACGGCAACGATTCGGCGATCCATTGGGATCTGGTGTTGATCCAAACCGAGGCTTACGGTGGTGGCGAGATCTACTTCGACGACATCCTGATCCGCAAGAATGGCCGCTTCGTCATCAAGGAACTCGAAGGCCTTAACCCGGAAAATCTGACCTGAACAAGATAAAGAAGATTAATTTTGCGATTAATCTTCTTTTATGATATACTAGATGTCGAGGATGTGATGTCAATGGAACTTGTCTATCGCCCGAAAAAACCCGAAGCCATCAAGCGTTTCATGCTGGAGAATAATATTCCATTAAAACTTGTCGTTGTGAGCGGCGGCAAGCAGCTGATCTACGTCAATAACGAACAGAAGACCAAAGACGATACGATCAAGAAAGGCGATACGCTGAAAATCGTCATTCCCGATGAAAAATTCGACACGACGATCAAACCCGAAGCGATCGCCCTCGATATCAGATATGAGGACGAGTATTTTTTGATTGTCAACAAGCCCGCTGACATGCAGGTCATGGTTTCCAAGGCGCATCCCACCGGCACCCTGGCCAACGCTCTCAATCACTATTACCAGCAACAGGGGATCCCAAGTCAGATCCATTTCATCAACCGGCTCGACAAGGAGACCTCCGGTCTGATGCTGGTTGCCAAGAACCGGTTTTTAAAATTCCTCTTCAGCTCCAAGACTGAGAACTTGGTCGAGCGCGAGTACTACGCCGTCCTCGACGGTATCCTCGACAACAAGCGATTGTGCATCGAGTTGCCGATCACCCGCGGTGAGGGCACCATCAAGCGGGAAGTCTCCCTTCAGGGCGAGGAGTGCCAGACCACTTATCAGGTGGAAAAGGAATTCGGCAGGTTCACGCTCGTGCGGATCACCGCCGAATCCGGCAAGACCCACCAGATCCGCGTCCACTTTTCCTATTTCAACTTCCCGATCGTCGGCGACGATTTGTACAACAAAAACCGGTACAACGTCGAATCGATGCTGTTGCTGTCACAGCGGATTGCGTTTTCGCATCCTCTGAAGGATCAGAAGGTCGAAGTCACCTTGCCTTTGAGCGAAGCCTTCACCGGATTCATCAGGAAAAACGGAGGCTAAAAAAAAAGATGCGGCGCATCTTTTTTTATTGGATCGAGGTTGTGACGATGTTGACGATCTGGTCGCGGATCTCCGGGAAGAAGCTGAAGACGACGACGAAGGCGAGAATGAGGAAGTAGATCAGGGCAATCAGTTTCTTCCCCGAGACAAACTCCAAGCCCGCCAGGCCGCAAACAGCGAAGATCGCATAGGTCTTGACCAGTTCGAGAATGCCGATGATTTGGGCGTCGATCCCGAAATTGAACATCGTGTTGGCAAAGAGGAAGGCGAACAACAGAATCGTCAGAAATCCAGCCAACTGACCAAGAGCATTATAGAATTTTTTCATCTTATCCTCCTAATTAATCATTGTTTCTATTATATTGCATAATCATGGCGTTTTCAATATGATATGCGCTAATTTGCATAAATCGGCGAAGTCGCCATTATCGGTCCGTCGGCCGGTCAAGGAGAGCGGAATCCGGGACCTTAGCGGCCGGAGCCACGCCTTTGTCAAACTCGATCCGGCCAGCGGAATCTTTCCGCCGATTGGTGCGCAATTGTGATATTTCCTTTTATTTGGTGGCTCTGTGTGCTACAATATAGGTAGAGGGAAGTGTAAGGGAGGATGGCTTCATGATCGTTGTTTTCGGAGGCGCGTTCAACCCGCCGACACAGGCACATCTTGAAATCTATCGCCATGTGAGAACCCATACCGACTGCAAACGGTTCATCTTTCTGCCGGTCAGTTCCTTATACACGAAACGTTCGCTGGCGAGCAACCATCACCGCTATCAGATGCTGAAGCTCATGATCGCCGGCCTGCCAGGCGCCGAGGTGTCGACGATGGAGTTTGAAGATCCCGATTATCTTGGCACCTACAAGAGTCTCTTACGGTTTCAAGAGAAATATCCTGAAGAGGAGATTGTGTTTCTGATCGGAGCCGACAACCTTCCAAAACTGCATAAATGGATCAATGCCGGCAGCCTGCTGAACGATTTTCGTTTCATTGTTGTCAACCGCAACAAAACCGATTTGCACCAAGTCATTGAACGCGACCCCTTTCTTTTGCAACACCGCGACAATTTCCTGATCCTTCCCGCTTTCGACGCGGAGATATCCTCCACCGCCTTTCGCGAATCACTCAATCCCGCCTATGTCCCCCAGGCGGTTGGCGATTACATAGCCATCCATCAACTATACCGAGGGTAAGCCAATGTACAACAACGGGTTTTTGAAAGTGAGCCTGATTTCGCCCAAACTCGAAGTCGGCAATCCGGAATTCAATGTCAGGGAAATGTTGGCCGCGCTCAAGGACAATCCCAGCGCCATCGCCGTGTTTCCCGAATTGGGTATCACAGGGTACACCTGCAATGACCTCTTTTTCCTGAAAACACTTTATGACGACGTCGACGCCGCCGTCCGCTTTTTTCTCAAACACAACTCGTTTTCGGGTATCGTTGTCTGCGGTTTGCCGCTCATTGTCGAAGAAATGGCCTTAAACGCCGCCATGGTGATCCAACAGGACAGGATCCTCGGCGTCGTTCCCAAGTCATACTTGCCCAGCACCAGGGAGTACTATGAAAAGCGTTGGTTCAAAAGTGGTTTGGACGTCATCGAAAAGATTAAGACGATTCACGCCTTCGATCAGGAAATCCCCTTTGGCAACCTGATTTTCACCGCCGGCGACATTCGTTTCGGCGTTGAGGTCTGTGAGGACATGTGGGCGACGATCACCCCGGGCAATCTGATGAGCGTCAACGGCGCCAACATCATCATCAACATCAGTGCTTCCAACGAAACGCTGGGGAAAGAGGAAATCCGCCGCAACGCTGTTGCCGAGCACTCGCGGAAGAATTCCGGCATTTATCTCTATTGCTCCGCCGGAGCATCCGAATCCTCCAGCGACACCGTCTTTTCCGGGCACAACATCGTTGCCCAAAACGGGATCATCCTCCGCGAGGCCGAGATTTTCTCCCTCGAGACCAATATTCTCTATGCGGACATCGACATTCCCCGGATCCAGCACGAGCGCCGCAACAATTCCTCCTTCCGGGATTCAATCCTGAAATACCGGTTCGTCTATCAGAATGTGCCCGTGACCATCACGGAGACTTCCGGATTCAGTTTCACCGAGCCGCTCGATTCCCTGCCGTTTGTACCCAAGACGGACCCCAAGCGGAAATTCGAGAAGATTGCATCCATCCAGATCTACGGTTTGGCCAAACGGATGCGCCACCTCGAATATCGAAAGCTCCTGATCGGCGTTTCCGGCGGCCTGGACTCGGCCTTGGCGCTCCTTGTCGCCTGCAAGGCCTTCGATACGCTGCAGCTCGACCGCAAGGGCATCATCGCTGTGACGATGCCGGCGCTCGCCACCAGCGAAAGAACCAGCAACAACGCCACCAAACTGATCGATGCCCTCGGGGTGACCAAAAAGGCCATCAACCTCAAGGAGCACGTGATCGATCATCTGAACCTCATCGGCCATGATGGCGTCACCGAAGACACCACCTATGAGAACGCGCAGGCCCGCGCCCGGACGATGGCGCTCATGAATCTGGCGAACCAGGTTGAGGGGATCGTCCTCGGTACCGGAGATCTATCGGAAATCGCCCTTGGCTGGTCCACTTACAACGGCGACCAGATGAGCATGTACAACGTCAATGCCGGACTCCCCAAGACACTGGTCAGATTCATGATCCGCAGTTTCGCCGAACATGTCTTCAGCGGCGATGTCAGCGCTTGCCTCGAAGATATCGTTGCCACACCGATCTCCCCGGAACTGAAGAAAGATCAGGCGACCGAGTCCCAAATCGGCAAATATGAGATCAACGACTTCATCCTCTACCGCTTCCTTGCCTGCGGGGATATCGAAGCGCGGATCATCTATTTGCTCAAGAGTGTTTTTGGACTCGACGAGGAACAGGCAACTGCCTATACGGACAATTTCTTCAAGCGCTTCTATTCCCAGCAATATAAACGCCAGGCAAGCCCCGACGCTCCGAAGATCCTTGAGGTCGCTCTCTCTTCCCGGAGCGATTTTCGCATGCCTTCGGATGTCAAACGGTAGGTATCCATGATGAAGATTATCGTTGGTTTGAGCGGCGGCGTCGATTCCAGCGTCGCTGCTTTGTTATTGAAGCGGCAAGGATACGATGTCGAGGCTTTGTACATGCGCAACTGGGACTCGGCCATCAACAATGACCTTTTGGGCAATCCCGATCTCGGTCGGGATGTTTGTCCACAGGAAGAAGATTATCTTGACGCTGTCCGCGTCGCCGAGAGCTTGGGCATCAAACTTCACCGACATGATTTCGTGGATGAATACTGGCAAAACGTGTTTTCCGTCTTTTTGAGCGAATTGCGCCAGGGGCGGACGCCCAATCCCGATATCCTCTGCAACAAGCATATCAAGTTTTCCGCTTTCCTTCAGATTGCGAAATCACTTGGCGCCGACAAGATTGCGATGGGTCATTATGCGAGAACGACGGCGACAGCGACCGGCACCTGGCTCCTCCGCGGTGTTGACCGCAACAAAGACCAAAGTTACTTTCTCTGTCAATTGACACAAAGCCAGCTGGAAAGCACCCTGTTTCCCATCGGCGAACTGAACAAGACTGAGGTGCGGAAAATCGCCGAAGCGGCGGGCATGCTGGTTGCGGGTAAAAAGGATTCGACCGGGATCTGTTTCATCGGTGAGCGGCACTTTTCCGCCTTCATCGCCAATTACCTGCCGGCAAAGCCGGGGGCGATCATCGCCCATGACAAAACAATCATCGGCACGCATGAGGGTCTGATGTACTACACGATCGGCCAACGGCGAGGTCTGCATATCGGCGGCAGCCGCAAGTATGGCAATGATCCGTGGTTCGTCACGGGCAAGGATCTCAGCCGCAACGAACTTTATCTCGCCCAAGGCTATGATCATCCCCTGCTCTACTCCAATCGGTGCATCCTTACCGATATCAACTGGATCAACGAAGCGCCAGCTGCGAGGTCACCGCTTTCCGCCAAGTTCCGCTATCGGCAAAGGGACGTGCAGGTCACTTTGACCTATTTGCCCGATCAGCGGGTGCAAGTCTGTTATCCTTCCACATCCCGCGCCGTGACGCCGGGACAAGCTTGTGTCGTTTATGATGGCGAAGTTTGCCTGGGAGGCGGGACGATCGCTGCGGTCTTCATGAACGACGAGCGTCGTCACGAGGGGGATTTCCATGCCTAAGATCGGTTTGTGCCTGGCCGGCGGTGGGGCGCGGGGCGCCTTCCAGATTGGCGCCGCCAAAGTATTGGAAGAGCATGGCATACTGGCGCAAGTGGATGCTTACTCCGGAACGTCGATCGGCTCCGTCAATGCGGCGATGCTCGCCACCAAGTCCGTCGCCGAAGTCTACTC
Source organism: uncultured Caryophanales bacterium (assembly GCA_937958685.1). Lineage (GTDB taxonomy): Bacteria > Bacillota_I > Bacilli_A > Izemoplasmatales > Hujiaoplasmataceae > JAAYZB01. The sequence continues at coordinate 3,823 of CALGNF010000004.1, read as the reverse complement.
CTTGTGGCTGAACGTTCCCGCAGACGCCCTGCGCAACAGCGAAAGTTTGTTCAAGCGGATCATCAGGGAGCGCACGGCATTCGTCGACAACGGCGTTTTCAAAATCGACCAGCTGGCCTCCATGATCGACGAAGCCCTCGACTACGACAAATTGCGGTCTCAGGAAGTATATGTGACCCTGTCGCAGGGAGGCTACCTCGACGAAGGCCTCTTCGGCCTCCTCAAGAGCAGTTACCAGCATTATCTCAAACGCGATTCACAGGCGGTCTACATGCCGGTTTCCGGGCAACCTGATGCAGTGTTGAAGCAAATGTTGCTCGCCTCCTGTTCGATTCCCGTCGTCTTTCCGGCGGTCTCGCTCGCCAATCGCGAGTATTACGACGGCGGTGTCTACGACAACGTGCCCGTCAAACCGCTGGTCGAAGCCGGATGCGATCTCATCTTTGTCATCCATCTGCACTTGCTCAACATTATCCGTAAGGACAATTATCCCGGTGTCAGGTTCGTGGAGATCAAACACCGCAGGTCACTGGGCGCCTTGCTCAATTTTGATCCGGAACGGTCCAGGAAACTATTCGAGCTCGGTTATCGTGATGCCGCGGCCGTGATTGCGGAAATACCGTCTCCGATCTGGTAAAATTTCCAGGATCGAACCTCCTTTGACGTATTATATGGTCAAAAGGAGGTTTTTTTATGCGCAAACTGATAACGCTCCTCTTGTTTCTGTTGGCGTTTTTGGTCTTGGCGAACACGAGGGTCCTAGGGGAGGAATACCTGACTTATCAGGAAATTGTCTTTGACAATGACGAGGCCTTGATGCTCAAGGAATATACTGATCAGATCTATCAGGCCAACTACGCGAAAATCGTCAAGAACCGATTCATCGGCTGGAAGCATGTCATCATCATGAAAAACGAGCCGGTCGAGTTTGTCTCGGAGACTAAACTCAGGATCTACAACAACGGGTTCAGCACCATCAAGCATGAGATCGAGCTGTCCACGAAAGAAGAGACCAAATTTCAAATCAGCGCTTCAGGCTCGATCGGGTGCAAGCTCAAGGGCGGAAAGAAGAAGTTCGACGGATCGCTGGACGCGGACATCAAGGCGAGTGTCAACTACTCGACCACGCTCAGCACCTCGGAGAAGTATCAATTTGTCATCATCGTCGACCCGAAAACCTACGTGACGATCGTCACGAGGGGCAAGGGGGAAATCAGCAACGGTGTCGCCAAGCATTATCTCTTCTGGATCGAAACCAAACAAGGCGGCTGGGAGACCTTCACCGTCAACACCGAATACTACGAGATCATCAAGGAACGAATCTGATGCGCAAGGCGGTCTATGGGGTGTTGGCGGTTTTCGCGTGTGTCTCCGCCATCTTGGTGTTGACGGAAACAGCGCCGCCAAGCGAGGTCGAGGTCCTGGCGATCAGGGAGAATCGGGCCTTTTTGGTCACCTCAGCGGAAGAGACGTTGGAATTGACGCTTTTCCTCAGCCATGGCGAGACGTTTCTGACGGAGAGAGCCAATATCGTCGGAGCCAGAATCGTCGGTGACGACGTCTCGCTCGCCATGACGGTTGCGGCGGTTGTGCCTGGCGAGACGACAATGTATCGGGGAAATGAATATCTGGTCTACCATTTTCTTCTTGACTGGCAAGAGGTTTATCTAACGTCGGGAAGACTTGACGTTCATGAAGCCAAATTCGAGCTTGACTACCGCAATGGGGTCGAGATGTCGCTTGCGATCGGCGATTTGAGCTTGGTGTTTGCGCCCGTGGCGCCGGCGACGCATATCGATTTTTTCCGGTTGTACGGCGAAACCGTTCATCTTGACGGCAGAGAGCGCCTCGTGGCGCTCGTGATCGGACTGGAGCCGCGGGTCCTGGGATCGCTGACGATCACCATGATCGAACTCTGTCTTCGAGGTGTCTCACTCGATCTTGCTGGCGGTGTCCTTCTAGATCCGGACGGGGCAGAGCGGATGCCGCCCGCTTCCTCGCCATCCGGCGGTATCATGCTTGGGGAAAGCGGATTGTACCGCTTTCCGCTTATCGATGGCTCAAGCGGTATCGCCTTCTCCCGGTTTCCCCTTCTGATCCACTACCGATATCTTGGCGTGGACCTAGTATATGCGATCGACGATTTTCAATATTTTCGCAAACCTTTTTTTGCGGAGGTCGATGATGCGGACATCTCCCGCTATCGCCATCACTATTCGTAACGTCTCCAAACGTTACCGGACGGGTTATGCCGTCAAGAACGTCTCCACCTGTTTCGAGGCCGGCAGACTCAACCTGCTGGTCGGACAGAACGGCTCCGGCAAAACCACCTTGCTCAGATGCATCATGGGCTTGTGCCGCTACGAGGGGTCGATCGAGAGAGACAACTTGAAAATCGGGTATGCGCCTGAGCAGTATGTCATGCCGGCTTTCATGAGCATGCTTGATTTTCTCATGCTTTTGGGCCGGCTCAAGGAGACAGAGGGCGCCAAGGTCCGGCAGGTCCTAAGGGAAGGAATCGGCATCTTCGGACTCGAGCAGTTTGTCAACCGCCAGATTGGCGTGCTCTCCAACGGCATGAAGCAGAAGATCAACCTGTTGCAGGCGATTGTGCACGATCCCGACATCCTCATTTTTGATGAGCCGCTCCAAGGATTGGACGCCGAATCACAGCAGCGCTTCATTGAAAGGATCAAGACGTATGCCCGCACAAAACTTGTGATCATCTCCACCCACTATCCGGAGAAATTCCGGGCAAACGCCAAAAAAGTCTATGTCATAGAAAACGGGGAAATGGCCGATGCGGGCGATGTTTAGCCTGCATGTCGAATATCTGCTCAATCGCAGGACGGTGGCGATCATGATCTTGTCCTCGTTGATCTTGGCCGGCTTTTACATCTATTACGGCGACCTTGGACTTGATCACGGAATCCTCGATAGTGATCGTGAACTAACGGCGGCGGTCTATCTTTCCGATATTGTTTTTTTGCTCGAGTTTTTTCTGCTCGTCATGGCGCTCGGTATTGCCCAGCAAGGTTTCTCGCGGTCGGGTTCAGGCTATCTCGTCTATCTTGTCGATTCCAGGCGCTCCAAATTAGCCGCCATCGCCTCCAGGATCATGGCGGTCTTTTTCTGCGAAGTTGCCTTTGTATTCGGCCAGTTCTTCAGTTTCTATCTGTTGTCGCGGACGCTGTCGCCGTACGCGTTCTCGTTCATTAAGATCGGTAGCATATTTCTCAGGTTGGCGCTCATGATGGGTTTCTTTTCGCTTTTCCAAGGGGTCTTGCTCGTGTTTGTGGACAATAACCTGACGTTCATGTTGCCGACGGTGTTGTATTGGTACTTGTCTCAGCACGATACTAGAAGCGCGATTGCAGACAACCAAGCCTTGCGCGTCCTGAACACGATCATTCCCAACTTGATCGAGCATCACGGCGATTATTTGTATTTCCGTGAAGACTATGGGTATATTGTTAGTGCTTCAATCATAGCTGTAATTTTGCTGTTGCTCTCTCTGGGGAAAGATTTCTGAAGCGGCAAATTCCGACGCTGTCGCACCCTGGAGGGTTTTCGCTTCTTTATCGTAAAAGGGTTTGAAATCGCTTTGTGATAATGGTATAATCGTATATATTCTCGATGAAGCGGGGCGTTCTCAATGTGCGGGATAGTGGGATATATCGGCAAAAACAAGGCCTCTGACATCATTTTGTCCGGCCTAGCCAAGCTCGAATACCGAGGCTATGATTCCTGTGGAATCTTCTTTTATGATGAACTCAGCGACAAGTTTGTCACCTACAAGGACAAGGGGCGGGTTTCCCATCTT
>CALGNF010000003.1 GCA_937958685.1 uncultured Caryophanales bacterium | reverse complement strand
CCACCGAGATCTACACTCTTTCCCTACACGACGCTCTTCCGATCTTGAAGGTGTTCATTTTCGACGAGGCATTCGACAGTCTGGACAGCGAAAACGCCCGTCGGCTGCTCGCGGTGTTCCGGCATCTCGAGGACCTGTTCAACCAGGTGTTCATCATCAGCCACAGCGATGAGTTACTGGCTGAGATCCCGAACAGAATACACATATTCAAAACCAACGATGTGGCACACGTAACAGTAAACAAAACTGTTGCAGAATATGCACCCACAACCGAACCCGAACCGGTGCAGACCGCGCCGGAAAGTCTGTTTTAAGGTGCCGTGATGGATCGTAAAACCGCCCTCTTTTTCCTGATCGTCCTCGCCCTGCTGGTCCTTCCCGGGCTGGCAGGGGAGGTGCCTGACGCAATCGTTAACAAGACCGCCGCCTACGGGATGGCGGCCTATGTCGTAGCACTTATCGCCTCGATATTCGGGGCACTGGATAGAATCATCAACGGCTCACGCCGGGAAAGGAAAGAACCGTGAATATTAAACAACTTAAAGAACTTGGGTATATATCAGGAAATCAATTTTTAAGATTGACAGGTCGTCGAGGTGGGAATGTTACTGATTATTTGAAGATGATTGAAAAACTCCGCGAAACAGTGGGATTCAGGATGATCGAGAGAACGGAAGTAAAACGTTGTCGTTATTGGATACACAAAGACGATGTTGTCCTTTTCCCAAAACCAAATCCTGAACATGTCAGAATTGGTAAGCTAGGGGGTAAACCAAAAAACAATAATAGCAATCTGTTTTCACAACCATTATGCCAACCGGACACATCGCGAGATATCGAAGAATTGAAAACGAAAATCGATCGTATCGAAGGGTTGATGGACTGCGTTCTGGATGCTCTTGAGCATTACGGAATCATAAAGCCAATCGGTGGAAAGGAATAGAACAATGTCACTGCAAAAGCACACGTTTAAGATGTTGAAATGCCATTTCACGCAGGACGAGATGACCGAGTTTCGGGACAAGCTCGCCAACTCGATTATGGACTTGTCATCCATCGAGGATGAAAAGAAAAGCGTCATGTCCGACTACACTGCACGGATAAACGAAAAGAAGGCCATGATCAACCGCGTCGCATCGAACATCCGGAACGGATACGAGCACAGGGAGGTCAAGTGCCGGATCGATTACGACTTCTCCCGACGGGTGAAAACATTCGCCAGAGAAGATACTGGCGAGATCGTTCAGGAAGAAATCATCACGGCCGACGAGAGTCAGCAGGAGATCCCAGGACTCGAACCGATCGGGGATGAGAATCAACAGGAGTCGTGTGAGGTGACTGATATCCCGGACGATGATGCTCCAATGACCATGATCTGCAGATGCGCCAGTGAATGTGAGAAGTCAGCCGCTTGCAAACATGGAACTCCTCACGAAAAAACAATGGACTGTCATGAACCAACCGTGTGTTACGACATCCAGCCAAGTCGAAAAATCTGGTGTGAGTTGGTTGAAGATGGACAAATCCCGGTTTCCGATGAACAAACCCCGGATGAAAATGAACATGACGACATTCCTGCTTATGTCCATCCGATACCCATGTTCGGCGATGACTTTGTAAAAATCA
>CALGNF010000002.1 GCA_937958685.1 uncultured Caryophanales bacterium | reverse complement strand
GCGCCCACCTAGATCTACACTCTTTCCCTACACGACGCTCTTCCGATCTCGGGCGCAATCTTTTGCTCGGGTCCCACATCATCGCCGACGGGTCGCTTTCCCGCACGGCGGGCGTCGAGATCGGCGGCACCGCCAACCCGATCACCTGCGCCAATCTCGAAGTGGCCAAAAAAAGCTTGCGGCTGATGGATCCGCAAAAGATGAAGGACCGGCTCAATCTGGTCTCGATGCCCAACTGGTATCAGTGCATCGACCAAGCCCTCGCCAAATCCGCCATGAAACGCGCAGACATCGATTATCTGGCGATCCTGCACATCAAGCGTTCGGGTCACGAGAGTCTGCTCAAGGATCTTGGACTTACGCCTGAGCAAACGATTTATCTCGAAAATTACGGCCACATCGGCCAGATCGACCAGATCCTGTCTTTGCACCTGGGACTCGCACAAGGCAAGGTCGTTGACGGCAGCGTCATCTGCATGCTCGCCGCCGGGATCGGTTATGTCTGGGCGGCCAACATCATCAAGTGGGGTGATGCCTGATGGGTGATGTCAATCTGGCTGTCAAGGAGATTTTCGCCATCGTCGGCGGGATCATCCTCGTCTATTTTCTCGTCGATCTCCTCGTTTTCCGCAAACAACTCAAACGTCCGCTCTACCGTTCCCGGCTGATCAATGTCCTGCTCGTTCTGGGGATCGGCAGCGTCATCTATGTCACCTTGAAAACCTTCACCTGGCAGTTGATCGTCCAGATCTTCCTGCTCAATACGGTCGACCTCTGCATCCTGATGCTGGCGACGACCGGCGTCGTCCTGATCTTCAAGACATCGGTGACGACCAACTTTGCCCAAGGCATGATGGCAACATTCGGCGCCTTCTTCGCGGCCACCGTCGTCATCCGCTTGAGCGGGGTGGCCGGCATGAGCCTCTCGACCAGGCTCTTTCTCGGGCTTCTGGCCGGAGTCTTGATCTCTTTCCTTCTAGGTTTGTTCATCGATGTCGCGATCATCCGCCGCGGCCGCTACGTGACATCCGTCGGCAAGCAGATGATCACGATGGGACTGGTCATGGTCCTAATGGGTCTGATTCCCGTCCTCTTCGGCACCAATCCGATCACCTTGCCAGCCTTCAGTTATGATGTCGAACTCATTACGATCGGCGAGAACTTCCTGGTGATCCCGACACAGAACCTCTATGCGATTGCCATCACCTTCGCCGTCCTCGCGCTGTTGTTCGCCGCCCTCCGCTTCACCAAGTGGGGTTTGGGCGTGCGGGCGACCGCCTCAAGCGAGATCGTCGCCTCGATGATGGGTGTCAACACCCGCGTGATCACGGCGATGAGCTGGGCGATTGCCGGCGGACTGGGTGCGATCGCCGCGTTCTTCTTCGCCTCCTCGGGAACCCAGGTGCAGGTCGCCTCGATGGTGCCCGTGCAGGTCAACGCCTTCATGGCAGCCGTCCTCGGCAGTTTCGCCTCCTTCGGCGGTTCCCTGATCGGCGCCTTCCTGATCACGCTCTTCTCCTCCGTGGCGCCTTTTTTCAACGACACGTGGCAAAACGTCATCGTCTATGCGATCATCCTCCTGCTCGTGCTTGCCAAGCCTCTGGGACTTTTCGGCAAGAAGACCGCAAAGAAGGTGTAGACGATGCTGAAACTGCGCACGCTTCTCCGTGAATGGGGAAAAAATTTGAATCTGATCATCAAGCATCCATATTTCGGCTTTGTCGTCTTCGGCGCGCTTCTGCTCGTCGTCCTCTTGCTCCGCATGGGGGGATTGGTCCAGATCGGCGTCGTCAACGCCGTCGTCCTGACGATGATCTACTCGATCATCGCCCTCGGTTTCTCGCTCTTGCTTGGCTTTGGCGGGTTAGCCTCGCTCGGCACCGCCGGGCTTGTCGGACTCGGCACCTTCGTCATGGGCTATTTCTCCGGCATCCTCAACTGGCCGCTGCTGCCCACGTTGGCTCTGGCCTTCGGCATCGCCATCGTCGTCGGCCTGATCGTCGGTTTCATCTCGCTAAGGATCGAGGGCATGTATCTGGCGATCATCACGCTCGGTCTGGCGGAAATCCTCCGCGCCTTCTTCATCAGCTATGACAAATTCACCGGCGGTTTTTCCGGCCGTTCCTTCCGCAACTTCACGATTTTCAACCAACCGGTCTCGACCGAGGCTGTCTATGTCACGATCACAGTCGTGTTCGTCCTGGCGATGATCGCCACCATCAACATCATCAAAAGCCCGACCGGCCGGGCGCTCCTCGCGATGAAGAACAGCGATTCCGCCGCCCAGTCCTTGGGCATCAGCCTGATGAAATACCGGCTGCTGGCCTTCATCATCTCGACCGTCTTCGCCGTTTTGGGCGGCATCCTCTACATCATGTACATCAAGTTCAGTTATGCGCCCCAATGGAACCTGGCGTTCTCGTTGGAGATCCTCGCCGCCGTCATCGTCGGCGGCGCCCAGTCGATCTTCGGCATCATCCTGGGCGTCTTTCTGATCTACGGGCTCAACCTGGCGGTCTTGAACAACATCCCGTTCTTTGTGCAGAATCCGGCCCTGATCGTCATCTTCAACGGCGCCTTGATCGTCTTGGTCGTCATGTTCTATCCGGGCGGCCTGATCAGACTGATCCAGACATCCCATTTCAAGCTCAAGCTGTTTCTCCAGAAACTCAAACACAGAATGAAGGTGCGACGCTATGGCGAAGATGATTGATGCCCTGCGCATCCGGCTTTGCCTGAAGCGGATCGAGACGTTGCAGGCCAGAAAGACGTTTCTCGAGAATCTGCTGGCGCTGCAGCTCAACCGCATCGACATGGCAAAAGCGAAACAGGAACGGCAGTGCCGGCAACAAACCGACATCAGTCTCGCTCATACGGCGATCGCCGCCGGCGAGGCGAACGGCTATGTGACAGCCGAACATGACCGCCGTTTGGAACAGCTAAAGCAGCGTTACCTGCTCCGTTACCGGGCGCTCCGCGAGACCTACAAGCGCAAACTCGCCAAAGTTCTTTCAGAGCGACAAGCCGAGATCAAGGAACAAAGGGAGCGTGCCTTTCAAGCGCTCGAACGGCGAAAATCCACAGCATTGGCGGCTCTGGAGGCCCGGTTCGCTCCTGATGCCGACCATCTTGAGCTGAGGAAGACAGCCTACGCCGAACTCAAGGCCAAGGCCGAGACCGATCTGGCCCTCAGGCTGCAGGGAATAACGGCTCGCTCGGACCGCGCGCGAGAAAAGGTATCCGCGCGCATGATAAAAAAGATCGAGGGCATCGAGCGGAGCCTCCTGGCCCGGGAACAAGCTACAGCAGCCCTCAAGGACAAACTCCCGAAAAGCGATTATGGGATTCCGGAGGACGTCCTGCTGCGCATCGAGAATCTGACGATGCGCTTCGGCGGGCTCGTCGCGGTCGATGATTTGTCCTTCGATGTGAAACAAGGGGAGATCTTCGGCCTCATCGGGCCAAACGGCGCCGGCAAGACGACGGTCTTCAACTGCATCACGAAATTCTACCGTCCCGCAGCGGGCCGGATGTACTTCCGCAAGAACCCCGTCGAGGTCATCAGACTGAACGACTACCCGGTCCACAATATCATCCGGCAAGGCATCGTCCGCACGTTCCAGAATGTGGAACTGGTCTGGGAGCTGCCCGTCATCGACAACCTCCTCGTCGCCGCGCACACGTTGTTTCGCACCGGTTTCTTCGGTCAACTCATCCATACCCGCAAATTGAAACAAGAAGAGGCGGTGCTCCGCAAGAAGGCGACCGACATTCTCGCGATGCTGGGTCTCCTGCCCTACGCCCACATGATCCCCTTCGGTTTGCCCTACGGAATCCTCAAGAAGATCGAGCTGGCGCGGACGCTGATGGTCGATCCGCGGATGATCATCCTCGACGAACCCGCCGCCGGACTGAACGATGCGGAAACCAGGGATCTGGCGCGCATCATCAGAACGATCCGCGACCAGAACCAGACGACGATTTTCCTGGTCGAGCACGACATGGGCTTGGTCATGGATGTCTGCGATACGATCTGTGCAATCTCATTCGGCAAAAAACTCGCGCTCGGCACGCCTCGGGAAATCCAGGCGGACAAAGCGGTCCGTGATGCGTATCTGGGAGAAGAATAATGGAAAACACCATCCTCCAGGTCAAGGATCTCGTCGTTGACTACGGCATCATCCGCGCGATCAAAGGCATCAACATCGAAGTCAAACAGGGCTCGATCGTCGCCATCCTCGGCGCCAACGGCGCTGGCAAGTCGACGACGATCCGCACGATCAACGGCGTCGTCAAGCCAAAAAGCGGACGCATCCTCTTCGACGGCGAGGACATCACCGGCATGCTGCCGTACAAACTGGCGAAGAAAGGCATCATCCAGGCTCCCGAGGGCCGCTTGATCCTCCGGGGATTGACCGTTGAGGAAAACCTGCTCGTGGGCGGCTACGCGCTTTCCAAGACCAAAAGCGAAAGCGTAAGCGAGGACGGCTCCGCGGTCCAGGAGACAATCAGCGCCGGCAAACTGCGCCGGCAGACGCTCGCGGAGGTTTACAATTATTTCCCCGTTCTCAAAGAACGCCGGCGCCAACAGGCCTCGACCCTCTCCGGCGGCGAGCAGCAGATGCTCGCGATCGGCAGGGCGCTGATGAACCGGCCGAAATTATTGTTGCTCGACGAACCTTCCCTCGGACTGGCGCCGCTGATCGTCAAGGAGATCTTCGAAATCATCAAGGAAATCAAGAACCGCGGCAACACGATCCTGCTCGTCGAACAGAACGCCTACCAGACGCTCAAGATCGCCGACTACGTCTATGTGATGGAACTTGGGAAGATCAAGACCAAGGGCGAGGCCGACGAACTGATGCAGGACGATCAACTCGTATCCGCCTATCTCGGCGAACACAAACCCAGGTAATTACCGGACATCCGGTACTTATAGAATAGAATTCTTTAAATAGAAGATAGAAAAGGAGAGAATTATGAAGAAACTAGTATTGCTCGCCTTCACGTTCATGTTCGGCATCGCCGTCATGGCCTGCACAGGCGAAACCACCACAGCCGCCCCGACGACAGCCGCGCCGACGACGGCAGCGCCGACCACGGCAGCGCCGACCACGGCAGCGCCGACAACGGTCGCACCGACCACGGTAGCCCCGACGACAACCGCGGCTCCGACCACCACGACTGCAGCCCCAATCTTGGTTCAAGGTGTCACTCCGACAAGCGTCAAAGTCGGTAATGCGGCCTCCACAACCGGCGCCGCCGCCGCCATCGGCGTGCCCTTCAACGCCGGCATCACCGCTTACTTCGAGTACATCAACGGACAGGGAGGCGTTGGCGGCAGAACGATCCAATTCGTGACCTACGATGATCAAACATCTCCGACGACCGGACTTGCGCACACGCAGACGCTGATCGAAACCGATGAGATCTTCGCGCTTGTCGGTCACTTCGGCACCTGGACCGTTGGCGCCACCCTCGGATTGATCGAGGAAGTCGGCATCCCGATGGTTTACGCCGCAACCGGAATCAACTCCCTGTATTTCCAGGAATCCGTTGGCAACCCGGTCATGGCTGTCCAGCCGATCTACAAGACTGACGGCCGGATCATGACCGCCAGAGCCGTCAACGAACAAATCTACGGCACCAACAAGGACGAAGCCCTGCCCGCAGGCGCCAAGATCGGTGTCATCTACACCAACGACGACGTCGGCTTGTCGATCAAGGCCGGTATCGACCAGGAAGCCGAGATCCTCGGCAGAACCGCTGACATGGTCTATCAGGCCGTCACCGGTTATTCCTTTGTCACCGCCGTGGCGATCCTCAAGGCCAGCGGTGTCTCCGTCGTCATCCTCGCGATGAACCAGGAACCGTTCGGTTACGCGCTGACGCAGATGTCCAACCAATCGCTCAACGTGCCCGTCTTCTCGTCCTATGTCAATGCGGACGTGACCGTCGTCGACCACTATCGTTACAATGAGAACCGGCCGATCTACGTCAACGCCTGGCTCGACATCGTCGATCCCGAAGGCCTCTACGGCTTCAGCGCCGACTACTGGGCGTTCGTCGCGGTCATGACCGCCGCCGGTTATGACGGTCTCACGGTTGGCAAAGCCAACTACACCGCCAATGCCTTCGCGATGGCCGGCTATATCGCCGCCGCGATCTTCGTCGAAGGGCTGAACCGCGTCGAAGAAGCGGAAGAGGACCTCACTTGGGCGAACTACATCGCCGCCATGGAATCCGAACCGCTGGATCTGCCGATGGGCGGTCTGGTCGACTGGACCGGTGGCAAACGCTGGGGCATCGCCTCGATGGCTCTCTTGAAGTACGGCTTCACCGACAATGAGGGCGTCATCACCGAAGCCTTCACGAAAGTGCAGAACATCCAGACGATCGAAGAGATCGAAGGACTCGACGAGTAACATTACACATGGCAAAGTTAAGGGAGATGGCATCCATCTCCCTTAACGCCATACCTAGGGAAAGGAAGATACCATGAAACATCCGCAAACTGTCACGATCGACAAGATCATCGACCTTGTGCAAAGCGATTTTGAAATCGTCGTCGGCATGGCGGCCTGCGAGCCGCAGGCGTTCATGCTCAACCTGCATCATGCCGGCAACAGAGTCAAGAACGTCACCGTCACCAACTGCCTCCCGTTTGCCAATGCGGAGTTTTTCATCGACGGCAAATGGGCGCATTCCTTTTATCTCGACAGCTGGTTCCACACCAATGTCCTCCGCAAGGCCCATGAACATGGAAACATCGCGTTTGTTCCCAACCACCTGCATTTTGCCGGGAAGAGACGCCTAGACTATAAAAAACCGAACCTGTTCGTCACCACGACGACGCCTCCCGATGCCCACGGGTACGTGTCGCTGTCACTTTCGAACGTGTACGAGCGCGAGATGATCGACGCCGCCGACATCGTCGTCCTCGAGATCAACAAGAACTTCCCCCGCACCTACGGCGACATGGAAGTCCACATCTCCGAGGTCGACTACTTGGTCGAGGTCGACTATCCGGCCCCGACGATCCCGAATGCCGAACCGAACGAGAAAGACATGACGATCGGCCGGCTGATCGCGAGTGAGATCCACGACGGCGACTCGATCCAACTCGGCATCGGCGGGATCCCCAACGCCGTCGCCAAGTCCTTGTTCGACAAGAAAGATCTCGGGATCCATACGGAGATGTTCACCTCCGGGATGATGGAGCTCGTCAAAGCCGGCGTCATCAACGGCAAACGCAAGACCTTGCATCCCCGCAAGCACGTCTGCTGCTTCGCCCTCGGGACCCAGGAACTCTATGATTTCATCGACGGCAACCCCGCGGTGATGATCCTGGGCGGTTCCTATGTCAACGACCCCTGCGTGATGGGGAAGAACGACAACCAGATCTCGATCAACTCGACCTTGGAAATCGACCTCACCGGCCAGTGCTGCTCCGAATCGATCGGCACCCAGCAATTCTCGGGAACCGGCGGCCAGGTGGATACCGCGACCGGTGCCCAAAACGCGAAAAACGGCCGCTCCTTCATCGCCCTCTATTCGACGGCGATGGTGAAGAATCCCCAAACCGGCGCGAAAGAGGAAGTCTCGAAGATCGTGCCGATGCTCAAGCAGGGCGCGGCCGTCACGCTCTCCCGCAACGATGTCGATTATGTCGTCACGGAATACGGGATCGTCCGTCTCCGCGGTCGCAACGTGCGCGAGCGCGTGAAATTATTGATCTCGATCGCCCATCCGAAGTTCCGCGACCAGCTCCACAAGGACGCCATCGCGGCCGGGTATCTCCATGCCGACTTTTGATTATCGGGGCCAACCGGTCCATTATGAAGTTGACGGCCTCGGCAAGCCGCTGGTCATCCTGAACGGGATCATGATGTCGACCAAATCCTGGAATCCGTTCATCCCGACCCTGAGCGAACATTTCCAAATCTATCGGATCGACTTCCTCGACCAGGGCCAAAGCCAGAAACTTCCGGGCCAGACCTATACCCAGGACCTTCAGGTCGAACTCTTGAAAGCCTTCTTCGAGGCGCTGAATATCACCAAGATCAGCATCGTCGGCATTTCCTACGGCGGCGCGGTCGCCCTGCTCTTCGCCGCAAAATATCCGGAGCTGGTCGAACGGCTGGTCGTCTTCAACAGCGCCGCCTACACCTCCTGCTGGCTCAAGGACATCGGCCGGGCCTGGATCGCCGCCGGAAGAACACGTGACGGTGCCCACTACTACAAGACGACGATCCCGGTGATCTATTCGCCCTACTTCTACGAATCGCGCTACGACTGGATGCAAAAACGGGAGGCCTTCCTGATCCCGATCTTCTCGGATCCAGGCTTCCTCGACCAGCTGGAGCGCCTCACCCTGAGCGCCGAGAGTTACGACATCCGGCCCGTGATCACCAGGATCACGATGCCCGTCCTGATCGTCTCGGCGGAACTGGACTACCTGACGCCGATGGACAACCAGGAATATCTCCATCGCCACCTGCCCAACTCCGAGTGGATCAAGATCCCGCTCGCCGGGCACGCCTCGATGTATGAGAAACCCTTGCTTTTCACCTCGTTGGTGATCGGCTTCTGCGCGGCAAGGGACACCGGATACCAAATCTAAGCCAAAGGAGACAAGTCTATGACCAAAAAGCATGTATTGCTCGCAAATGGCGAGACCTACGCCTACCTGGAAGCTGGCGATGGCGAAAAGCCGCTTCTCCTCGTGCATGGCAATTTCTCTTCCGGCGTCTACTACAAGCCTCTGCTCGAACGCCTGCCAAAAGGGTATCGCGCCTACGCGCCCGATTTGCGCGGCTACGGTGATTCGACATATCACAACCGCATCAGCTCGCTCAAGGAGTTCGCGGAGGATCTGGTCCTGTTCATGCAGGCGCTCAAACTCGAGAAGGCGGCCGTCGTCGGCTGGTCTTTGGGCGGCGGCGTCGTCATGGAACTCGCCGCCCACCATCCGGACTTAGTCGCGAAACTGGTGCTGATCAACTCCACGACCCACAAAGGCTATCCCGTCTTCAAAAAAGATGAAAACGGCCAGATGCTGATCGGGCAGGTCTATGAAAGCCCGGAGACGATGGCGGACGACCCGATTCAGGTCAAACCGCTCCTGGATGCGCTTGAAGCCGGCAATTTCGCCTTCGTCAAGTACATCTTCGACCTCACGATCTATACCGTGAACAAGCCAACTGACGCCGATACCGTCCTCTATATCAACGAATCGCTGAAACAAAGGAACCTTCCCGACGCCGATTTCGCCCTGGCCAGCCAGAATATGAGCGCCGAGCCCGGCTTCTATGGCATGGGCGACGGCACGATCGGCAAGATCACCTGCCCCGTGTTGCATATCTGGGGAAACAGGGATATCACCGTTCCCGAACTGATGATCGAGGCCAACATCAACGCCCTCAAGGCCAATTCCACCTATGTCCGCTTCGAAAACTGCGGCCATTCCCCGCTCGTCGACAAGCCCCTTGAATTGGCAAAAGCGATCGAAAACTTCCTTACTTGAGTCTTTTCTCCTTGTTCTGAAGGCGTTTTGACGGCTTTATTTGGCCAAAAACGCCTTCAGATGAAAAAAAAGCAAAAAAGCGGGTCAACCCCCTTGACAAACAAAAACCCCTATATTATAATGACCGTGTAAATAGCAAAGCTAGCGAAAGTTAGTGACGCAAAGCTATAGGGCCTTCGATAAGATGGTAGCCAGTTGCCGTTATCTTTTAAAGATGAGGGCGTTTTTTTATTTCCAGGGTTGTAGTGCCAAGTTTTCTTTTGGCACCGGAAATATCTAAACGAAACCACATTCGCGAAAGATGGTGGCTTTTTTTTATCCCAAACGGGAAGAAGAAGCCACGACAATTAAAGACAAGGGAGGGATGCCTCGCGACATGAGCCGAAAAGCTAAACTAGCCGAACGCATCGTCTACGCTTCCAGAGCTACCAAAGTCGCCAGATTCAGTCGTTTCGGAATCGTTGTGAGTGCAGTTCTGACCTTCGTCGTGTTTGCTATCTCGTATTACGGGGAAGTGGTGGGCAACTTCACTTTCCGGGTAGACAAGCGGGATTATCAGGCGGGCATATCGCTCTATAAGGATCCTGACAACCCGATATTCTCCCCCAGGCTTAACGCCGAGAAGGTCACAAACGCCGACGGCATGACCCAGTTCTGCGGCACGGAATACTCGTATTACGACATCGGAGATCCCGTTTGTCTCCCCTCGGACGCCGAAGCATCGAGCGTCTATGGGCCAAACAACGGCGCATCCTATCTCGCCTATACGTTCTTCCTCGCCAACCAGGGCATCAGGGTCGTGGACCTACAGGCCACCGCAACACTCGTCTCAGCGACAAGAGGTGCCGAAGAATCGATAAGACTCCGGCTGATCGTAAACGACGTGGGCACAACGTATGCCCGTGTCCAATCCGAAAGGGGCCGCAATCCGGGAGAACCAGAACCCGAGACGGAACCCTGGGCCGGAGAATACGACATCTTCCAATTAAACTTTGCCGCCTTCAAACCGGAAGAAGCCATCAAGATCACCGTGATGGTCTGGTACGAGGGTGAAGACGCCGATCACAACAATGACATCATCGGCGGGGGCGTCAAGATGGAAATGGTCTTCAACATCACCTTCATCTATGACGAGAACGAGTTTCCCACTACTACCTAGGGTGCAACGCAAAACCAAATAAGAAAACAAAAAATATAAAAGGAGAAGAATAAAATGAAAGCACTAAAAATGAAAGTCATTATGTCAGCTGTTGTATTGCTCTTCGCACTGGTCGCCACGATCGGCTCGACCTTTGCCTGGTTCACTGTAACAGCCACCAATGCAGTAGCGGTACCAGAATTCAACATCCAAGCCCAAGACTCTTTGCTCGTGAAATTTGCCGCTTTTGATGCCACCCAATCCCAGTATGCCTCACATCAAGATCCAAGCGCATACAAGCAAACCATTATCTATGATGATTTTGTCGGCACTGATTATGCTAACATTGGCAGTTGGCACCTCCTTCCCGTTTCAGCAATTTCGGCGGATTACGCTTCGGTTGAACCAGCGTCGTTGAAGATAATGAACATGGAAACAAGAGTTCTCTCACCGACAGGCGTAGTCGTCAACAACAATTTTGGTGGAGTGGCAGAGCAAGGCCACATCATCAGACTTAAGTTCTGGGTTATGTCTCAGGCAGAATCATCGAAGAACCTTCGGATAACCAGTCCCCTTGTTGAAGGAACCACGACATTCGTCGATGTTGATGCAATGATAGCTAATTCAACAAGATTGGCAATCACACGTGATGGAACTTATCCCGCTGGTGGTGGATCTCAAACTGGTTATCTTTATGGCGCTGACATGGATTATCTCTTTACTTTTGTAGGAACTCCGAACGAGGATGAGACTGACACATATCCTGATACTGTTCTCGAAGAGAACGCAGCATTCGCTGTGGGAACTGCTCACGGAGATAGTGCTTCTGTAATCGCAGCTTTGACATCCAATACTCCCCTTCTCGTGACCGTTGAGATTTTCATTGAAGGCTGGGATGAAGATGCATCTAACGATATTATCGCCGGTAGCCTCAAAGTAAGCTTCAACTTCACGATTGCTCCTTAATGATTATCTGAAAATTTCTTAATCAAGTTACAGATTAGACACAACCCAGGCATCGCTCCTGGGTTGTGTCCCCCTTGAGGGTTTTTTAAAGTACGTTTTCCTACAGCGTGCTTTGAAAAACCCCTCAATGTACGAATCAAGAGATGGAGAGATTGCACATGAGAGAGATAAAGAAAAAGATGCTATTGACGGCAGTTGTTCTTATCTTTGCGTTCGCAGTTACTGCGGGTACAACATATGCTTGGTTCACCACTTCCCAAACCGTAGAACTTAAAGAAATAACAGTTAATGTCAAAGCTTTTAAATCGGTCCTGATAAAATTGGCTGATGCTGATGCCGAGTTCAATTATCTTGGATACAGCAGTAATCTTGTTCCGTCAAGTTATTATCAACTTCTAACCAATGATTTTTTTGATTATAATCCGAGTAACCCCGAAGATATCGACTTTGGATATCGCCTTCATGCGTGGGAATTGACACCGGTTACGGTTATTGATCCTACTTACACAACTGTCCATGGCGATCAATTCAACCGGTTCACTAATGTTGACCTGTCAGACCACACACGTTCCTTGTCTCCTATCAACGCCAACAGGTATGTTGGTACATTTGATGAACTCACAGAAACATGGTCTGTTGGAAACGGCGGCCAGATCAATAGCCCCCACGGCGGTGTCATTCAGTTGAAGTTTTGGGTCATGTCACAAGCAGCAGGAACCATACCCTTGTATCTGAATAGTTTAATTATTAGCACTACTGGACCAAGATATCTGTTTGAATCTATTCATGGATCAGCCAGAATGTCGGTTCAAGCAACGGGATATCTATCAGGCTACTATGAAAACACAGCGCAATATACCGTTGATGCACAAACATTAACAGGATCTCAACTTTCAGACAGGATTATCGCCAATCGAGCCTCTTTCAATGAAACCATCGCTCAATTCGGCTATCGTCCAGCAAATCCATTGATTTATGCCAATACCGACATGACTGTCGATCCAGATGGAATCGAGAATAATGGAGACGAGTACATTGTCAGTGGGTTGGATTATAATTTTACGTTTAGACCCGGAATGGTCGGATATGATCCAGCAGGCTTTAGAAACAATCTTGATAATGCTAATGATTTGTCATCTTTACAAGGAAAATATGGCGTCGCAGCAGATCCAGGCACAACAATAACTTTGCTCCGGCAACACGAGCCACAACTCCTAACAATTACTATTTTTATCGAAGGTTGGGATGAGCATGCAAATAACAATATCATTTCTGGTAATATGACTGTCGACTTCTCTTTAAAAATCGAATATGATGATTACTAACTTCACTTATACTAACAAGCAATACAATTAGAATACAAACTAGGAATTATCGCTATCTTGCTATTTGAAAGACGAATTTGCCCTTAATCAGCGGTTATAATGGATGAAAATATCTAAATGGTGCTGTATTATTCCATTAAATACGCTATAATATAAGTTAGTGTTAAACACGATAACTTATTATTGAGGAGTGTGTTCTATGGATAAGGCAGCGAAACGGAAGAAGACCTGGAAAATTGTAGGCAATATTGTTTTCTGGGTTGTCCTTCTGACGATTGTACTGTATTCCACTGTCACTTTGTTCTCAGAAAGAGAAAACAACATGACATCGGTTTTTGGGATTTCTGCGCTTACAGTCCAATCTGACTCCATGTCTCCGACATTCGATCAGGGAGATCTCATATTTATCAATACCAACTTTGAATTCGATGATTTGATCGAAAGATTTAATAACGGCGATAAACTAGTTGTTACTTTCGTTGCGAGCCGAACAACAGAACAAGGTGTTATCACTTTCTTCAACACTCATACTGTGAAAGATATTCGTGAACAAAATGGTATCTATTGGTTTGATGTAATAGGAGACAATGCTCCTGAAAATTCTGTAGAACAAAAAGTCGGAGCCGAAATTGTTGGTGTATGGACTGGAACATCGTGGCCATCAATGGGAATCATTATTGACAACACCATCGAT
The DNA here is from genome assembly GCA_937958685.1 of uncultured Caryophanales bacterium. Classification (GTDB taxonomy): domain Bacteria; phylum Bacillota_I; class Bacilli_A; order Izemoplasmatales; family Hujiaoplasmataceae; genus JAAYZB01. The sequence goes on along the minus strand of CALGNF010000002.1, from coordinate 10,534 downwards.
TTCTTGAAGTCATCGACCGGTTTCCTCCTATTCATCGTCTTGCCGTGCTTGGCTTTCCTTGTGTATGAAATCGTCAAATTCACAAAGATCTACTCCCAATACCAACTTGAGAAACACGTTGGAGACAAGGAAAAGCTACAGGCTGAAGCCATCGCGATTGCCAAGCTGCAACTCGAAAAGGAAATGGCCGAAAAAGCCGCCAAGGAGAACGAGGCGGACAAAAGCTGATACAACCTGATATCAAGACCTACAAGCGTTTGCGAGGAGGTGGATTTGAAGGATGAACGAATTCTCGCGTTTCTACGTCGAATTGTTCCGGTACATCTGGGACGACATCAAAGTGTTCTTTTCTGAAGGCATCTGGAAAGGTATTTTGGTGAGAATCGGCGACAACCTCAAATCCTACTATGATCTGTTAATGGCGGAACGAGGTGATTTCACACCTTTGTCATGGACAATGGTCGCCGTTACGGTAGTCCTCAATTTGGCGCTTGTTTTGTTTATCATCGCCAAACTCATCATTTGGTTTAATAAATACGCTTCATTTCGTAGAGTGGAGATCGAAAAGAACGAACTGATCGAGGAAATCGCGCTTCTCAATGACAAAGTCGTGGCTTTGATCGAAGAAAAGAACCAGATCATGGCCCTCAAAGTCTCACAACTCGGCATCAATGCCTCAACCGGTGAACCATCGGAGAAAATCATCACCGGGCCGGTTTCCAGAGGCCAAAAACTACAACCGGCATTTGCGACCGCCGAAGCCCAACTTCCATCCGGAGTACCCATCCGTGGGGATGGCGAGCCGCGAAAGTCCCAGGATTCAACCCCCCAGGGACCGGTCGGACCATCCCGCTTTGTCAAACTGATCCAAGTCGACAAGGAATACGCCGGCAAGGACACCCATGTCTACATGGAAGAAAAAGATTTTCTGACGCTTCCGGAACTGGTCGAAGGTTTTGTCAATTTCGCTTCCTCCAAAATGAAACTCTACTATACCAAGAAAATGATCGCCCTGTTCTTTGCGGGCATGGCCGCCTCCAAGGTCATGATCCTTGAAGGCATTTCCGGTACCGGGAAAACCTCGTTGCCCTACGCAATGTCCCGCTATTTTTCCAACAACGCCGCGATGATCTCCGTGCAGCCCTCATGGCGGGATCGTGCTGAAATGCTTGGATACTTAAACGAGTTCACCAAGCGCTTCAACGAGACCGACTTCCTGAAAGCTTTGTATGAGGCCACCTACAGAAAAGATATCAATCTGATCGTCCTTGATGAGATGAACCTCGCCCGAATCGAATATTACTTCGCCGAGTTTCTCTCGATTTTGGAAATGCCGGATCCCTCCGAATGGAAAATCGATCTGGTTCCAGACGCGAAACCCAGCGACCCCTTGAAAGTCATCAATGGCAAGATCACGGTTCCATCGAACGTTTGGTTCGTCGGCACCGCCAATAAAGACGACTCGACCTTCACGATCACCGATAAAGTCTATGATCGCGCCATCGCCCTCGAGTTCGAGTCCAAAGGCGAATACTTCCAGGCCCCCGATACCGAACCAATCCAGATCTCGGCATCTTATCTGCAAGAGCTCTTCGATGAGGCTTTCTACAAGTATCCGATTTCCCAAGACCTCCTCGCCAAGTTCACGATGCTCGACAAATACGTCCAGGCCAACTTCAAGATTGCCTTCGGCAACCGGATCATGGTCCAACTTCACAAATTCGTTCCCGTCTACGTCGCCGCCGGCGGCACCGAAGAGGACGGCTTTGACTACATTTTCGCCAACAAGGTCCTGCGCAAGTTCGAAAGCCTCAACCTGGCGTTTCTTCAAGATGAACTTGATCAGCTGATCAACCAGATCTTCAAGATCTTTGGCAAGAACGGGTTCCAGGAATCCGTCAAATTCATCAGACTCCTCAAGAAACAGATGTAGGAGATGAACCGATATGGACGAAAAAGAGGTAAAGCGATACTTCAAGAAACTTAATACCACTTTTGTGGGAGTGAACAAACAAGACGACTTCGCCAAAATGTTCATGAATCTTATTAAGAGCGGGAATACGACCTTGTATCAAAAGGAGCGCCGTGAACGTCGGATCTTCGATGACTCATGGATGGATTCGGTGGAGGGTACGATTCCCGTTATTGATAAATTGACCCGGAACCCCCGCGAAAACCTGCAAAAGGTCAGCATGGTCGTTCCCGTCGAGATGGCGAAACGGACCGACAAGGATACCGTCAGGCATTTGGCGCAGAATACCCAGTTGATCAAACAGATCGACGAGGACGGCGTCGTCATGCCTTCGAAAGTGTTGACATTCCACAACGAAGCCGATCTCGGCACGTATGAGAATCGGTTTTTGCGCTCGCTTATCGACAAGCTCTTCATCTTCATCGAAAAAAGGTACGACCTGATCGTCAAGAAAATGCATACCGAGTATGTCAATTACCTGAACGTCAAATCGGAGATCGAATGGAACGAGGCCTCGATCGAATACGACATCACGATGCGCATCAACCAGACGATGCCCAGGGACGAGATCGACAAACGCAACCAGGAACTCTTCGATCGGATGACACACATGCGGAAAGCCATCACGCACTTCAAGATGTCCTGGTTCATCCAACAGATGCGGGAGTTCGCCCCTGTGACACCGCCAATCATGAAAACCAACATCATCCAGAAAAACCCCGACTTCCGGCAGTGCTACTATCTGTGGGTCCTGATGGACCAAGTCGACCGGATCGGCTACGACATCGATGTCTTCGAACGTGACGTCGAATTCAAGGACGAATACCTGCAGGACATCGAGAACATGCTCATGGTCATGTATGCGACGATTGCGAGTTATCAGGAGGACGACTTCCTGATTTCCCAGGAATCCCCCTACGAATACCGAAAAGTCAAACGGCCGCGCATCAGGAAAAATGAATCCAGCGACCAATATGTCCAACCAGGATATTTCGAATTCGAGAACAACCAGCTGAATCAATACTATCTCGATCAAATAAGAAGCGGAAACATCGCCCGCTTCAAGACGCTGCAGGAAGCGGGAATCCCGCTCGAACAATCGATCGACATCATCTTCCAGCAGATCAACACGATCACCAACGCCGTCTATGAGGACTATGTGAAATACACTTTCAATATCGAAGAAGGCAAATCGATCGAGGAGAGGATCCAAATCCAGGAAAAAGTCCTCGAAGTCTACCGCCAGATTGAGAAAATCAAACGCGACGACATGCGCCAATTCACGACCAACAAGGCGATCGCCCTCCTCAACCTGAGAAACCTCCAGGACGAGCTGAAGAAACTCAAGAAGATCGAGGCCGAAGAGAAACAGCGCGAAGTCGAAGAGGAAGAAGCCCAGAAGGTCCAGGAGAAAAAGAGCAAAGCCGAAGAGGAAGAAGAACGAAAACGGCAATTGCTCAGAGCCAAGCGTGTGCTCGAACAGGCGCAGAAAGACAGACAAACAAAGGAAAGTTCGGGAAAAAGCCAACCCAAACCACAAAGAAGAGGAGAAGCGTAACGACTTTGATTCTTGAAACTTAGGGAAAAGAGGTGAAAACATGCTCAAGAAACGGATGACCCTGTCGCTAGTAGCCTTGTTGTCATCAGTGTTTTTGTTTGTTTTCGCCACTTTTGCTTGGTTTGCAGTATCACAAATCGTGGATATTCTCAATCCGTCAGTTAAAGTAATCAATATCGAAGTTGAAGCCACCTTGGAAGTCTCCGACGACGGCGTGAGTTACACACCGGCAACAGGCATCTCGTTTGAAAATTCCTTACCGGGATCAAAAAAGCACTACCGGATAACGGTTAAAAATATTGGCAATGTGGAAGCATACGCCAAAATCAGTCTCTTCGGTCTTGTGGACAATCCAACAGATCCAGAAGCTGATTATGATGATACGGTAGACATCTTGGAGAAGATTCTCCTAAGCGCTGCCAACGACATCAACAGCGAGGAGATCGTCGATGAATTCATGATCGATTTGTTGCCGGAACTTCCTTCAGGCGACTTCGCCAATTCGCATTTGTTTCTCGTCGGCAGCATGTATCTGGACGTCGAGGACGTCGGCGTGCTCACCTTCTCCTTTACAATTGACGAAAGCGCCAACAACAAGTACCAGAACCATGCGCTCTCGATCACCAACATCACGATCACTTCCGTGAACCCCTAGGCGGTGGGCGGGATGAAAAAAACGATTACGGCCATCCTGATGGCCTCAGGCTTTCTGATCATCGCCTCACTCGGCATCTTGGGCATCACCTTCGGTTGGTTCGTGCAGAGCACGACGCTTCCCGGTGGCACCGTCAGCGTCGGCGACCTCCGTTATGAACTTGCCGGCGGCTTCGTCGAGGATGAGATCATCGTTCCCGGTTGGGAACTCGTCGACACACCCTTCGTGATCACCAACAATTCCCCGATCGCCTCGCAACTGCGCCTCAAGATCACCTATACCCGGGTAACGGTCGTCGAAGAGGTGATCACGCCCGAGGAAGACTATGTCTACAAAGGCGATGAGGACGATCACCTCGCCGTCGACTTCACCTCGAGTTTCACCTTTGGGGACGGTGACCTGACACCGGACGAGTATGATGACGACTACTGGTACTATGGCGATTACGAAACCGTCATCCTGGCCGAATCGGGCGCTCTTGATCTTATCGACAGCATCTATTACGACGGCTACATGACCTCGATCGACTACTTCAGCCAATCAGTGACCGTGACGCTTTTGATCGAAGTCAAGCAGGCCGATCATGTCGAATGGTCTGAACTTGCCACCTATGACTTCGCAACGGGAGACCCGCTCCCCTGATAAAAACCGAATAAGGAGGGAAAATGATGAAAAAAATCGGACTCAAACTGCTCCATTTCCTTCCTTTTTTCTTTATCTTGCTGGCCGTCGCCTTGATCATCCAAATCGTTGTCTCCCTTAAAAACGAGCGGACGCCGACAATCTTCGGTTACGGGATGTTTCTCGTCGTCTCACCGTCGATGGAGGATGTGATCATGACCGGCGATCTGATCTTCGTCAACACCAACGCGACCACCTTCGCCGAAGGCGACATCATCACCTTCCGCCAGCCCGGTCAGGAAAACATCACCATCACCCACCAAATCGTGGCGGTAACGGTCACACCCACTGGAAGACTTTACACCACCAAAGGCGTCAACAACCCCGAATCGCTTGACTGGGAGATCGGCTTTGCGGAAGAATACATCATCGGTAAATTTGTCGGCAAATCCGGGTTCCTGGGCGACCTTTACCGGATCGTGTTCACTGGCTCGGTCAACTTCATTTATGCGATCTCGATCCTCGTGTTCATGATGATCGCGATCATGGAAGTCACGAACATCGTCCGGGAGGTGTCGCTCCACCGGCGCAAGCTTTCCGAGGCGGACAAGGAAAAACTCATCGCCGAGGAGCTGGAAAAGCTGCGGCTGGCCCAAAAGGAAGATAAAAAGGAGAACTTGGAGGAATGATTTCAAAGTTTCCTTTTTTAGTTGGCAAACCGGATAATTGGTATATAATTATTTCGGATGTGATACGATGATCATCAACGTGCTCGCCAGCGGTTCCGGCGGCAATGCGACCCTGCTCGAAATCGGGTCGAAACGCCTCCTGATCGACGCCGGCCTGTCCTACCGCCAAATAATCTCGCGCCTGGCCTCGCTTGGTAAATCCCTGCCGACGCTCGACTATGTTTTTCTGACCCACGAGCACAGTGACCACGTCACTGGTCTTTTGACGATCCAAAGCCGCCTTAAACCGCTGATCTACATGACCGAGGGCACCTTCAAGAACCTGCCCCTGAGAATGACGGACAATCTTGACAAAGCACGCGTCGTGCTGATCAACTACCGGGAACCGCTGCTGTTGGACGGTTTTTCCGTGAGCGCGTTTTTGGCTTACCATGACGCCCTTGAACCATGCGGTTTCCGCTTCACCGAGGCGGGACGCTCGCTTGTCTATCTCACCGACACCGGCTATTTCCCCCATCGAAGCTATGATTTGATCAGGAATGCCGACGCCTATATGCTCGAAAGCAACCACGAACCGGAACTGCTCCTCGAATCGGATCGGCCGTGGCTGCTCAAGAAGCGGATCCTGGACGATCAAGGCCATCTCTCCAACGAGGACAGCGCCCATCTGCTGACCAGTGTCCTGGGCGAGCAGACCGGCACGATCGTGCTCGCGCACCTCTCCGAGGAATGCAATACCAAGGAAGCGGCCTTGAAGACCTATGCCAAGGTCTTCCACAATCAAGGTTTGCGCCTTTCCGACTACCGTGTTTATTGCGCCGATCAGGACGTCCCGCTGGAGGCCATCGAAATCTAGGACATCTGCCAAAAGTGACAAAACGGCTTGAAAGCACTTCGGTAACCCGTTTACGGTCGTTTTGGTGATTGTTAAATCACCCACGATAAGGTATAATGTTAAAGGATAGACTAAGCATGCAAGTTGAAAATATCATAGGAGGTTGTAATCTTGGCAACGAAAAAACTCTATCAATCAATGGATGGTAACCAGGCCGCCGCTTATTGCGCGTACGCGTTTTCCGATGTGGCCGGCATCTATCCGATCACCCCGTCATCACCCATGGCCGAATATGTCGACCAATGGGCTTCAGAAGGCAAGAAGAACTTGTTCGGGATGCCCGTCAAGGTCGTGGAAATGCAGTCCGAAGCCGGAGCGGCGGGAACCGTCCACGGCTCGCTGATGGCCGGAGCCCTGACGAGCACGTTCACCGCCTCGCAAGGGTTGCTTCTCAAATTGCCGAACATGTACAAGATCGCCGGCGAACTGCTGCCAGGCGTCATCCATGTCGCCGCCCGCTCGATCGCCGCACACGCGCTGTCGATCTTCGGCGACCATCAGGACGTCATGGCCGCCCGACCGACGGGCTTTTGCATGATCGCCTCCGGCAGCGTCCAGGAAGCGATGGATCTCGCGGGTGTCGCCCACCTGGCGGCGATCAAGACCAGTTTGCCGTTTTTGCACTTCTTCGACGGCTTCCGCACCAGTCACGAAGTCAACAAGATCGAAGTCATCGACTATGCCGAATTCGCGAAACTCCTGGACTGGGACAAAGTCAAGGAATTCCGCAACCGCGCCCTGCATTCCGGCAATCCCCTGACCAGGGGCACGGCGCAAAACGATGACGTCTATTTCCAAGCCAAGGAAGTCCAAGAAAAATACTACACTCCTGTCGCGGATGTCGTCAGCGATTATTTTGCGGCGATATCCAAACTCACGGGCCGTGATTACAAACCCTTCACCTATTACGGCGCTGAAGATGCGACCGATATCATCGTCGCGATGGGCTCGGTCACCGAGGCCATCCGCGAAGTAGTCGACTTCAAAACCTCGCAAGGCGAGAAGGTCGGCATGATCGCCGTCCATCTCTACCGTCCGTTCTCCGAGAAACACTTCTTCCAAGTCTTGCCAAAGAGCGTCGAACGCATCGCCGTCCTGGATCGCACCAAGGAACCGGGATCATTGGGAGAACCTTTGCATCTTGACGTCAAGAGCGTCTTCTACGGCAAGGAGCACCAACCCCTCGTGATTGGCGGCCGTTACGGGCTTTCGAGCAAAGACACGACGCCTCAACAGATCTTCGCCGTCTACAAGAACCTGACCGGCGAAAAGAAGGACCGGTTCACCATCGGCATCGTCGACGATGTCAATTTCACCAGTCTGCCACTCGAAGAGACACCTGATGTGGCTGATAGGGCTACGACCGAACTCCTGTTCTTCGGGCTCGGTTCCGACGGCACCGTGAGCGCCGTCAAAAACATTTCCAAGATCATCGGCGATTACACCGATCTCTACGGACAAGCCTACGCCTCCTACGACTCGAAGAAGTCGGGCAGCGTCACCAGGATGCACCTTAGGTTCGGGAAGAACCCGATCCGTTCCACCTATCTCGTCAACGAACCGCACTTCGTCTCCTGCGCCCAGGAGAGTTATGTCCACCGCTTCGATCTGATCAGAGGCATCCGCAAAGGCGGGATTTTCCTGCTTGCGACCAGCCACGGACAAACCGAGATTGAGGCTTATCTCCCCAACGACATCAAGAAAGGACTCGCCCGCAAGAACGCGCGGCTGTTCATCATCGATGCTTATAAACTGGCCAAGGAAATCGGCGAAGTCAAATTGGTTTCGACGATCATGCAATCGGCCTTCTTTGCGCTCAACGAACAGATCATGCCTTATGCAAAAGCCCAGGACGCGATGAAGAACTACGCCAAGAAATCCTTCATGAGCAAGGGCGATCGCGTCGTCGAGATGAATTTCCAAGCGATCGACAGGGGCGCCGACGGCCTGATCGAGATCAAGGTCGATCCCGAATGGAAAAACCTGCCGCTCAACACCCACGTCGATGCCAACCGGCCCGACTTTGTGAGAAATGTCGCCGATGTCGTCAACGCGATCCAAGGCTACGACCTGCCCACAAGCGCCTTCCTCGGCTATGAGGACGGCACGATCCCCAATGGCACCGCCGCCTACGAGAAACGCGGCACCGCCGAGGAAGTCTCGACCTGGATCTCCGAAAACTGCATCCAGTGCAACCTGTGCTCCTACGCTTGTCCGCATGCCTGCATCCGGCCGATCCTGGCCACCGCCGAGGAAGCTGCCAAAGCACCTGAAGGGACAGTCTGGCGCGATGCCGTCGGCAGAGGCCTGGAAGGTCTGAAATACCGCATCCAGGTGTCGATCCTCGACTGCACCGGCTGCGCCGTTTGCGTCAATACCTGCCCGGCCAAGACGAAAGCCCTGCATCTGCGTCCGATCGCCGAACAGATCGAACTCAATCAACATGTCCGGGCGGAATACCTCTACAACAACATCACTCCCAAAGCCAACCTGATGGAGAAAAACACGGTCAAGAACGTCCAGTTCGAAAAACCGCTGTTCGAATTCTCCGGCGCCTGCGCCGGCTGCGGCGAGACGCCCTACATCAAATTCGCCACCCAGCTCTTCGGCGAGCGGATGGTCATCGCCAACGCGACCGGCTGCACCTCGATCTACGGCGGATCCTTCCCATCTTCGCCGTACACCAAGAACAACGATGGCCGCGGACCGGCCTGGGCGAATTCCCTGTTTGAAGACAACGCCGAGTACGGCTTCGGCATGGTCGTGGCGCAGAATGCGATCCGCGACCGCATGCAGAATCTGATCATCGCCCGCAAGGGGGAACTCAAGAACACCGACCTCGCCAAACTTTTGCAGGAATGGATCGAAGTCCGTGAGGATGGCGACAAGACGCTGGCGCTTTTCAAACAGATTCTGCCGCTTCTGGAAAAGGACGCCTCCGCATTTTCTAAGGAACTCATGGAGTTCCGGAATTATTTCGTGAAACAATCCAACTGGATCATCGGTGGCGACGGCTGGGCTTATGACATCGGCTACGGCGGGCTCGATCACGTCATCGCCAACAACGAAGACGTGAACATCCTCGTCCTCGACACCGAAGTCTACTCCAACACCGGCGGCCAGTCTTCCAAGGCCGCACGCACCGGTTCGATCGCCAAATTCACCGCCGCCGGCAAACCGACGAAGAAGAAGGATCTCGCCTCGCTCGCGATGACTTACGAGAACGTTTATGTCGCCACGATCAGCCACGGCGCGAACTCGATCCAACTCCTGAAAGCGATGAAGGAAGCCGAATCCTATCCGGGACCCTCCCTGATCATCGCCTACTCGCCCTGCATCGCCCACGGCATCGCCGGCGGGCTCGGCAACTCCCATCGCCAGGCGAAACTCGCGACGGAGTGCGGCTACTGGCCGATCTTCCGCTATGATCCGCGCCTGATCGAACAAGGCAAGAACCCATTCCAACTCGATTCCAAGGAACCCGATTGGAGCAAGTACAAAGAATACCTGCAAAGCGAGAACCGCTACCAGCAACTCATGCACAACGATCCCCAAGCTGCCGAAAGGCTCTTCGAGATCAATCTCAAGGACGCCAAGCGCCGCTACCAGATGTACAAACGGTATGCGGCGATGGATTACTCGGAAATCGTCTAAAAAATATGATGGCACCTGCAAGTGCCATCTTTCTTTTGTGAAGATTCTGTGATATAATCGTTTCCAGATGCTTACGAAAGAAGAGATACCTTGATCAAGATCCTTGAATTTCTCAACGGGCAAATGGAAACGCCCCATCTTTACGGGTGGTTCCACCTCCTCGCCCTGACAATCGTTGTGACCGGCGCGATCATCGCCGCCGTCAAGATGCGAAAGGTCACAGACAGACAGCTTCGGCTCATCCTCCTCGTTTTTTCGGGGACGCTGCTCACCTTTGAAGTCTACAAACAACTGATCTTTTCCTACCAGGCCAACTGGGACTACCAGTGGTACGCTTTTCCGTTTCATTTCTGTTCGACGCCGATGTATGTCGGATTGGCGGCCGGAATGATGAAAAACACCAGGATCAGGGAAGCGCTCCTGGCATCTTTGGGGACATACGGTGTGTCCTCCGGAGCGCCGTCCCTGTTTTACTCGAGCACGGCACTCG
>CALGNF010000001.1 GCA_937958685.1 uncultured Caryophanales bacterium | reverse complement strand
ACCACCGAGATCTACACTCTTTCCCTACACGACGCTCTTCCGATCTGATTGCGGGAAAAGCGGGTGTAGAAACGGGCAATGATGGAAATGATGATGAATGAGGGCAAGACGACCCCCAGTGTGGCAGCGATCGCCCCGATGATGCCATTCTGGGAATAGCCGATGAAAGTCGCGATATTGACGGCAAACGGGCCTGGAGTGGATTCGGAAACCGCGATGAAGTCCAGGAGGGTGTCGACGGAATCGAGCCATCCATGGCGCATGACTTCATCCTCGATCATCGGAATCATCGCGTAACCGCCGCCGAAAGTCAAAATGCCGATCTTGAAGAAAGTGAAAAACAGGAGTGCGAGATCTCTAATCAGCATCGCGTCCACCCCCGGTCAGCCCGGCCACAATTGCGTGCACAAGCCCGATCACGCCACCGATCAGGATCACATACATTGTCGGCAGCAGGCGGAAGAACATGAGCAAAAACCCGGTGGCGATCAGCAAGTAAGCCAGCCAGTTCCGCTTGAGTTTCCGAAAGAGTTTCAAGCCGGCATTCAAAATCAGGATGGAAACACCGATGCGAACCCCCTGAAAGGCGTAGGCGATCAGGCGGTTTTCCTTGAAAGAAAGCAAAAACGCCGAAATTAGGACGATGATGACAAATGAGGGCAAGACGACACCGAGCGTCGCCGCCACCGAGCCCAGGAAGCCCTTTTGCTTCTGCCCGATATAGGTGGCGCAGTTGATGGCGATCGGTCCGGGCGTCGATTCAGCGATCGCCAGGATATCCAAAAATTCATCACTTTCGATCCAGTGGCGCTTCTCGATCGTTTCCCGCTGGATCAAAGGGATCATCGCATAACCCCCGCCAAAGGTGAATAGCCCGATCTTGAAGAAGGTGAGGAAGATTTCCGGCAGCGAATTGGCGCTTCTGGCTTCCATCACTGGCGCCCCCTTTGGACGGAGGTAAGTTTGAATGCCTGTAGTTGCGTCTCAATCCGCTCTCTGACCATCTCGCTGATCGCCCGCGAATCCAGCTGTCCGTATTCCTCGTAGGGGATTGCCGGCAGGATGTGCAAATAGCAGGTATGGCAACCAATCCGAAAACGTTTGAAGATGTCGTGCATATTGAAGAGGCACACGGGCACGATATCGGCCTTGGCCCGAAGGGCGATTTTGAACGCTCCCGCTTTGAAGTCGCCCATGTCATTGCGATAACTTCTCGTGCCTTCGGGAAACACCGCCAGCGGTTGGCCTTGTTCGATCGTGGCGATCGCCTCTTGAATCGCCGAAAGACCCTGCCGGTCGAGCCCGCGGGCAAGACAGACGCAGCCCATCCCCCTGAGGATGTTCTTGACGACGGGAATCCGGAAGATTTCCGCCTTGGCCAGAAAAGCCAGCGGATACTTGCGGAATGCCTGCATGATGTAGAAAGGGTCGGTCAGTTCGATATGATTGGCGTAAATGGCGAAGCGATTATTCTTGGGAAGGTTCTCACCGCCCGTGATCCGCACCCGCACACGCAACATCACACTAAAGAGATAGCTGGCATATGCGACGTAGATTCGGTGCTTCCACATCAGCCGGCGATCCGGTTTTTCAATCGCCACCATCAGAGGAACAGATACGAGAAAAAAAAGCACGACAGCGGCCAGAAAAGCACCAACAAAGACCAAAAGGATGATCATAATACCCAGAAAACCGGAGGGATACGCCCCCAGAAACGCAAAAAGCAGGGTGCCTATCAGCGCAAGCACAAGCTGCATCAGAAGGATGGTCATCTTGTTATCCTCTCATATACGGCAAAGACCAGGGCCTCGGTTGCGTGGGAACTGATAAGTTTGAAGTCGGTCAAATCCAGCCCCTCAAGGTACACATCTCCTGTATGCACGGTCTTGACATGGGTGATGTAAAGTCTGTCAGCGTAGGGAAACGTCAATTCATAGATCGTCTTGCCGCCGATGACAAAGATCTCCTCTTGGTGATCTTCCTGCAAAAAAGCATGCAAGTCGTTGATTACGACAACTCCCGGGTAGGCGAACGGCTCGAGAGAGGCGACGATCGACTTGCGACCCGGCAGCGGTCTTCCGAGCCGTGCTAAAATCGATTTGAACGTTTCCAAGCCCATCAAGACGGTCTTGTTCAACGTCTTTTCTTTGAAATAGCGCAGATCTTCGGGGTAGTGCCAAGGCAAATCGTTGCCTTTGCCGATCAGCCCTTGGGGATCAATGGCAAAAATCAGGCTGATCATCAGACCGCCACCTTTCCCTTGATCGTTGGATATGGGTCGTAGTTTTCCAACCGGAAATCCTCAAAGACAAAGTCCTCGATTTTGTCGGCATCCCGCAAAATCGTCATTTTCGGCTGTTCCTTTGGCGTTCGTGACAACAACAATCCGACTTGGTCGAGATGATTCATGTAGATGTGGCAATCGCCGAAGGTGTGGATGAACTCCCCGAGACCGAGACCGGTGACCTTTGCCACCATCTGTGTGAGCAGGGCATAGGAGGCGATGTTGAAGGGAACACCCAAAAAAGCATCGGCGCTTCGCTGGTATAGGTGACAAGACAACTTTCCGTCCGCGACATAGAATTGAAACAGCACATGGCAGGGGGGCAAAGCCATCTGTGTCAGCAGTGGAACATTCCAGGAACTCACGATCAGCCTTCTGCTATCTGGATTTGTCCTGATCTCGCTGATCACCGCCTGGAGCTGATCGACGCTTTGCTCCCGTCCCTCAAAGGCGCGCCACTGGCGGCCGTAGATGGGGCCGAGCTCTCCGTATGTGGCGGCGAATGCCGGGTCCTCGGCGATGCGGGTGATGAAATCGTCCATCGACTCGCCACCATAGCCAGCGGCTTCGCGATAGCGCTTGTATGGCCAGTCATTCCAGATCCTGACGCCCTTGAGCACCAGTTCCCGGATGTTCGTGTCGCCCTTGATGAACCACAGGAGTTCCTCGATGACCGATTTCAAATGAATCCGCTTCGTCGTCACGAGCGGGAAGCCCTTCGCCAAGTCAAAGCGCATCTGCAAGCCGAAAGTCGAAATCGTGCCAACGCCGGTGCGGTCAGACTTGCGCGTTCCGATATCAAGGATGGTCCGGAGAAAATCGTGATACTGCTTCATCGTTGCCACCGCCTATATCGTAGATTATACCATCAATCAGTCGGTAAAAAAAGAACAAGATGCAATTTGCATCTTAGTCTTTTTGGGAACTGATGAACGAGATCCGCTCGACGATGATCTCGGGATACGAGAACATTTTCTTGTCGTCGACGAAATGATCGCGCTGCTGCAACCGCGCCTTGATTCCGACCACCGAGCCTTTCTTGCAGTAGCCGACGGTGGCTTCCGCGATGCCGCTCCACAGCGTGCAGTTGAAGAAGTCGGTTTCATAGTCATTCGTCTCGCCGCTCTTGAACGGCCGCTGGACAGCGAGGGCGATTGTCGTCACGCTGCGATTGTCGTCAAGTTTCCGCAATTCCGGGTCCTTGGTCAGCCGACCAACCAATATCACTTGATTTAGCATAGTACCTCCCTTGTTTTTGCCATTATCTTACTATATCTACGCCATCAGGCAAAACGGCAAAATCGGTCTGTCCGTGGGTGCTGCCATTAACTTTTGCATTGTTTTTTCGATAACCAGGCAAAAAAAAGCGGCAGGGACGATCCTGCCGCTGGTTTAAGGGAAACTCCAGTTGAAAATGTTGAAACTAAAATTTGAACTCAACATCCTGGCGCTTGCGGTCCTCGGCCTCGAAATAGGGTTTCTTGTCCATATGGATCGCGTTGGCCACGATGCTTTGCGGGAAGGTGACGATGATGTGGTTGATCCGCGTGACATTGGCGTTGTAGAGGCGGCGAGCAGCCTGGAGATGTTCTTCCGTGTTGGCCACGGCCGACTGCAGTTCCAAAAAGACGGTGTTCGCCTTCAAGTCGGGATACTTCTCGACGACGACATTGATCCCGGAGGCAACCTGGTTCAGTTGGCCAAAGAATTCCTCTTTGTCCTTGAGAGTGGCGTTTTCGGGAATTCCGGAACGCCATTTGACGACTTTCTCCAGCGTCTCCGCCTCATGCTTGGCATAGCCTTTGGCAGTTTCCAGCATCTTTGTCAGCATGTCGAAACGTTTGGTGAGGGCGACATCGATGCCCGACTCCGCCTCGTGGACCTTCAATTCGAGTTGCCGCAGCTGATTCATCGTGCCGATGAACCAAACGACAACAATCACAACGATAGCAACAATCACGATGCCGATGATACCGCCGGTGCCCAATCCTGATAGTGTAATCATTATCTTATCCTCCTAAATTGTGGTTTATACCCGTTGATTGCTGTTTCACCAAGTCAAAGCTTGGCCTTGCTCTTAAAGATTTTGGTATTGAGTTTCAGAGTATGCACGAAATCCTGGATGACCAGCAAATCCTTGCGAAACTCGTCCATGATGCCCTCGTTGATCTGGCTGAACATCTTGATCTCGAAGGTATCCTTGTTGTTGTTGATGGCGATATAGAGCGTGTCGCCGGAAAACGACAGCCCGATCCGTCCGGGGTTGCGCTGCTCCAGCGCGAAGATCGCTTCCATGATGTCGGGGGTAAGGACATAAAAAGCGCTGAGTTCGTTGGTTGAAAACGTCCGAAATTTCTTGTTGAAATCGATCGATTCCAACTCGACCCGCTGAAACTTGCGGGATGAAAGTGGCGATCCGGACTCGAGCACCTGCAATTGGCCATCGAATTCCTTATTGAACGTGAATTTGAAGACCCGGCCAAGAAAGTAGGTGACATAATACACCCGGGTGCCGTTCTTGGTGTGTTGGACATGTCTTTCTTCGAGCTTGACGTCGCTCGAGATGAAGTCGACCTCGTCCATCTGTCCCTGCAGGAGATCCTCAGTATGAAAACGGTCGGCGCGTTTCAGAAATTCGGTGGCATAGACATCGGTCTGGCTCAAGCCGCCCTCGGGGTGATACTTGACGCCGGGAATGGCCTCGGCGAAGTATTCGGAAAGGACTTCCGTCTTGAAACGCGACTTGATCTTGGAAAACTCGGCAGCTCCGGCGGCGGCGATAATCAAGCCGATCGCGATCACGATGAACGCCAGGATCTGCGCATTGTCAGCTCCGCCCATATACAAGCCCAGTAATAACAACAGCCCGATGCCGAGAATCGTGAGCCCGATACCGGTCATTTTCTCGCTCTTGCGTTTCATATCGTTGAAACGATTCAGTTTCTCACGCATCAAATCACCCTCCCGTGGGAATCATACCGTTTCCATTATACACCAAAACTGAAAATGGGGAACAGTTTATTTGAACATCATGCAGGCTTTTACAGCCTTTTTCCAGCCGGAATACAACTCGGTGCGGCACTTCTCGGAAATATCCGGGCGATAAACCTTGTCGATACCCCACATCTCGCGGATCTCGGGAAGCGTCCAATAACCGATCGCAAGTCCCGCCAGGTAGGCACAGCCTAGAGCCGTTGTTTCCGAAGTGGCTGGCTTGTCGATGTAAACATTGAGAATATCGCTTTGGAACTGCATCAGAAAATCATTAGCGGAAGCGCCGCCATCGACGCGGAGCCGTGTCAGTTTGGTCTTTGATTCTGCTTCCATCACGTGGATGACATCCTTCGTCTGGTAGGCGATCGCCTCCAAAGCGGCGCGGATGATATGCTTGCGCGTGGTTCCTCGGGTAATCCCAAATATGGCACCTTTGGCGTCTTTGTCCCAGTAAGGTGTTCCCAAACCGACGAAAGCCGGGACGAAATAGACGCCCAGATTGGAATCGCAGGCTTTGGCCTGTTTCTCCGTCTCCGGCGAAGTCTCGATGATCTTTAAGCCATCGCGGAGCCATTGGACAGCGGACCCGGCCACAAAGATTGAACCCTCCAACGCATAGGTCACCTTGCCATCGATGCACCAGGCGATTGTCGTCAGCAATCCGTTGTCCGAAAGAATCGGCTCGTCGCCGATGTTCATGAGCAGAAAGCACCCCGTTCCATAGGTGTTCTTGACGTTGCCTTTGGCAAAGCAGGTTTGTCCGAACAAGGCTGCCTGCTGGTCGCCGGCAATGCCGGCGATCGGGATCTCCTGGCCGTAGAAGACGGTTTTCGCCGTGTGGCCGATGATTCCCGATGACGGTTTCACTTCTGGGAGCATGGCAAGCGGAACCCCAAACAATTCGCACAATTCCGGATCCCAAGTCTTGGTGAAGATGTTGAACATCAGCGTCCGGGAAGCATTGGAATAGTCGGTGGCGTGGATGGCGCCATCAGTCAGGTTCCAGATGATCCAGCTGTCGACGGTGCCAAAAAGCAAGTCCCCCGCGTCTGCCGCGGTCCGCGCGCCTTTCACGTTGTCCAGGATCCACTTGACTTTTGTCCCGGAAAAGTAAGGGTCGATCAGCAATCCGGTCCTTTGCTTGACGAGTTGCCCTTTCCCCTGCCTGCGCAACTCCTCGCAGATCGCATTCGTCTGCTTGCTTTGCCAGACGATGGCCGGATAGACCGGCTCACCCGTGTGGCGGTTCCAGACGAGTGTCGTTTCCCTTTGGTTGGTGATGCCGATCGCGGCGATCGCGGCCGGTTGGAGTTTGGCCTTGACCAGACACTCGCTGACGCAAACGGAAACCGATTCCCAGATCTCTTTCGGGTCATGAAGCACATACCCAGGTTCCGGGAAATGCTGGTTGAACTCGTGCTGGCTTTGACAGACGATCTTGCCGCGGCGATCAAAGATGATGGCCCTTGATGATGTTGTTCCCTGATCGATGGCCAATATATGCTTTTCCATATGTCACACCTCTTTTTACATTATAACAAATGCTGTTTCAAAATAGAACTTACGGTGATATAATATTCCTAAGAATGTGATCCGGATTGGAGCAGACAATGGAAAAACTTGTTAGGAAAGATTCTCATGGCAACAGCATCCATCTTTATGTTTACAAACCCAAGACAACGGCCAAGGCTGTCGTGCAGATCATCCACGGAGCGGCGGAACACTTCGCCCGCTACGGCCTGTTCGCGGAGTTTCTGACCCAAAACGGCTACGCGGTCGTCGGTTGCGAGATCGGAAGAGCACACGTCCGAACTCCAGTCCCCGAATACGAACTCGCATGCCGTCTCATGTTGGAGAATAAAAAGCATCCACTGTCTAGACTATAGAA